>PCUR01000023.1 GCA_002771035.1 Candidatus Gracilibacteria bacterium CG12_big_fil_rev_8_21_14_0_65_38_15
AAGAAAAGACATTTGAAGAGGGAAGAAAAGATTTTTTTACTCCTTATCTCAAAAAGACCGCATACCAGATAAAGTTAGATTTGGGAATTAAATCTAAGGCAAAAAGTCGATATCATTTGATTTCAACAGCCATACTTTGAGTTGAGACAGTAGATGATATCGATGAATTTAGAAAGGCTGGCATAAAGATTAAAACAATACGACTGAAACCGAATGGTATTCCAAAGGAAGATATCTCATTTCCTGTCTTTAAGTTCAAAGAAATTATAACTCAAGAATGGGAAAATTCTGAATTATATGAACTTTTGGAATGAAATAAATTTCTCTTCGTAGTTTATCGTATGAATGTAAAAAAAGAGGCAGATTTTGCGAGAATGTCGCCAGAAGAACAAGATAAACATCTCATTTTTGATAAAGCCATTTTATGGAATGCACCAGGTTGGGATATTGAAAATAAGGCAAGAAAAACATGGGAGAATACTTGTGGTATTATCAAAAAAGGGGTGAAGTTGGAGGAAAAAGAAGGAAGAACTTTTAATAACCTTCCAAGTAAGAGTGAAACAGATATGATTCATGTTCGTCCTCATGGTCAAAATAAGGAGGATACCGATGAATTGCCAGATGGAAGATTGCTTACGAAACAATGTTTCTGGTTTAATAATGATTATATTGGAGAGCAGATTAGAAATATATAATAAAATTACCCCAAATTGGGGTAATTTTATTATATATTTTTCGCAAGAGATTCACCTAGTTTCTCAATAATTCCAACTACAAGAGCATTTCCCATAAAAAAAGCTCTACGTACGTCTGAAACACCTTCTGTATGATTATCAGGGAACATATTGAGACGTTCAAGTTCAATAGGAGTAAGTCGTCTTTTTCTGCCATCTTTTGTTTCAATGACATGTTTGAATCTTGAAGGCGATGAACCCCCCTCTCCTGTAATGATGGTTCTGGAAGGTTTGTCTAGTGCATCAGGAAATATCATACCACCCTCAGAGTAGTTATATTCAAATCATGAAGCTTTGTTTATTCGTTTTTCATGCTTTCCACCTTTCTGATATTCCCATTTAGATAATTCACTTTCTTTGATAAAATATTCTTCTGAGATTTTATTATCTTGAAGGATAATATCTTTCAGAGTTGTATAAGGACCATTATATTTTGGAGTAGTTTTTATAGTAATCACCTCTCGATTAATGATAATCCCTGTATTATGAAAAGGTGAATTATTAGGATTAGATTTATTAAATTCTTCTGTGATTTCCTCTAAATTTCCTTCTATTTTGAATTCTCATTTATCTTTTATTTCTTCTGAAACTTTCAATGTACTAGCTATAACTCATTCTTTCATAATCCAAGCAATTGGATTATTTAATTTTCGAATTTTTTGAGCAATCTCTGTGGATTCGTTGTAAGCCATAAAAAATACCCTTCTCCTTCTTTGAGGCATTCCATAATCAGCAGCGTTTACAACTCGCCATTCAACTATATATCCCGAATCAGAAAGGGAAGAGAGCATGATTGAAAAATCTCTTCCTCTTTGACTTACTGGAGATTTTAGAAGTCTATCGACATTTTCAAGAAGTAAGTATTTAGGCTTCGTTAATTTTTCATTAATAATTCGATGAATCTCCCACCAAAGTACTCCTTTTTTTCCAACAATCCCCTTAGAATATTTTAAAGATTTTGCTACAGAATAATCCTGACAGGGGAATCAACCCACAATCATTTCATGTTCAGGAATTTCTTCGGTCGGAACTAGAGAGATATCCACATTACTATGATTATTTTTTCAGAAACGCTTTATATATATATCTGAAGCGTGTTGGGTTTTTGTGGATGGTTCCCATTGATTACTCCATACTATCTCAAAGAGTTCTTTATTTGCTTTTTCAAGACCAAGACGGAATCCCCCAACTCCAGCAAATAATTCTATAAATCTTATTTTTTTCTTTTTCTCGGACATATTAATTTGATGCTATTTTTAGGATATCAGGATTATATGTAAAACATTGAAAAGATCAAATTTATTTTTGAATAAATATTTATTTTATGTTTAATTTCCTCCTCATTATGCACGAACACTTGTTTATTTTCAAAAAATCATAAAATGATTTAGATTACATAGTACATAGTAGACTATGTACTATGTACTTTTTTAAAAACCTTCTATGAACTTCATATTCTTCTGACGACTCGCTCGAGAAAAGGGCTTCGACCTTGTGGTTGGGGCACTTTCGGAGATAGTAGAGAAAACTGGGGAACTCCCCGGAAATATCTTCATATTTGGAGAAGGAGATCTGAAAAGAGAACTCTTCCAGAGTTTTGCTGGCAATATTTTATTTGAGGATTGCTCCAGACTCCGAGGAGAGGAGATTCTCGATAAAATAGAGTTCTTGAGTAATCTTGAATATGAAGAGATAGGTTGTAATGAAGAAATCCCCCCTACCCCCCTTTATCAAGGGGGCAATAAGATTTACTTCTTCGGATGGCAATCGCAAGCGATTTTACGAAGTATTTTGGAGATATCCCACTTCTCGCTTATGCCGTCGCGATTCCTCGAAACTTTCGGACTCGCAGCACTCGAATCGCTCTCTGAAGGAGTTCCAGTAATTGGTTTCCAGAAAGGAGGACTTATTCCCTTTATTTCTAAGGAACTCATTATTTCATTTTCCGAAAACGATAACGAGAATACCAAAGCTTTAGCGAATAAAATTGTAGAAATTTCGGAGAAATACTCTTCCCTTGAATCTCTCGTAACTCCCCCTATCTCGTCCCTCGATTTTCCCCCTCGTGTGAGGGGGATTAAGGGGGAGTGGAAAATACTTTCTCACGAATCTAGACGTATCGCGGACGGGTATACTGAAGGGCGATGGATACGACAAGTTCAGGATATGTTACCAAGTGGTACGAAGAAAATCCTTCTCGCGAGCGATTATACGACTCTCCTCGGTGGAATCGAGACGCACGTACAGACGATTGCTCGAGCTCTCAGACAACAGGGGTACGAGGTCGAAATTTTCGGTTGGGATATAACAAAATGACGATGGACGAAAGTGCTTCGACTTATGGGACTTGTATATTCTCTCTGTAATATCACCTCTGCACTCGCTATCCGAAAGAAAATCCGAGAATTCCAACCGGACGTTGTCTGGCTCCATAGTGTGAGCCGATTCTTGGGACCACTCACGGTTCGTGAGGTAGCGGATTGGAGGAAAAATAAAGAAATTTCAACTCTTGTAACCTATCATGATCTCGGACTCCTCTCTCCGTTTCCATCTCGAGTTGAAAGCGAAGAAATGATTCCGAAGAACCCGAGTCTCGGAGCTTTTTTCTCCTCGGTCCATTCTGGAAATCCCATCGTCTATCTGGCGGTTTTCTGTAAATATTTTCAAGTTTTGATTCTGAGGAAACTATTGAAACGTATTAATATCCACATTGTTCCATCCGCTTTTCTTGTTCCGCATATTCGAGATATCATTGAAGTGCCGGACGAAAAAATCGTGACATTGGAACATTTTCTCTAGACTCTTGATTTTTTAAAATTCTTCGATATACTTCCCCTTTTAAAAATTAATTATTTTTAATATGAACTTCTTCAAACGTATTTTCCTCTTCCTTGCGACCAATATCGCAATCATCCTCGTAATTACAGCGATTATATTCGTATTGGAACGTTATTTCGGTTTCCATATCTCATCTAGTGTATCTAACGGATACGGAGGACTTTTTGTTTTTGCTCTCATTTTCGGTTTTGTCGGGTCTTTTATAAGTCTCGCGATTTCTCGATGGATGGCAAAAAGAGCTTACGATATACAACTCATTTCTGAGACCCGGCTCATGGATTATGATTCTAAAACACAGATGGTATATACGACCGTTTCGACAATTGCGAAACAAAACGGTATCGATATGCCGGAAGTTGGAGTATATGAGAGTGCAGATCCGAATGCTTTTGCAACGGGTCCATCGAAGAATAAATCACTTGTTGCTGTTTCGACCGGACTTCTCGAAAGTATGACCGCTCCCGAAATCGAAGGAGTTATCGCTCACGAGATGAGTCATATCCTGAATGGGGATATGGTAACAATGACTTTATTACAAGGAGTTCTCAATACATTCGTCATATTTTTCGCTCGTATTATCGGAAGTATTATTGATAAAACGGTTTTCAAAAATGAAGAAGGAAACGGATGGGGGTATTTTATTACTGTGATCGTCCTTGAAATAATCCTCGGTATTCTTGCATCGCTCGTACTTATGGCATTTTCTCGATATCGTGAGTACCGTGCTGACGAAGGAAGTTCTCGATTGGTTGGGAAGGACAAGATGATTCTCGCACTCAAGCGACTTCAGT
>PCUR01000006.1 GCA_002771035.1 Candidatus Gracilibacteria bacterium CG12_big_fil_rev_8_21_14_0_65_38_15
TCATTCCAGCCACACACTTTTTGCTATTAAGCCCATAATTAAAAAGCCCTTATCGATCTGATAAGGGCTTTTTAATAGAAAAATTCTTATTTTGTCTTCATTTCATAGACTCCGTCTATCATTTCAATCTTCCCAGAGAGAATATCCTGACATCGTTTCATCATAATAAGAGAAGTGATATCTTCTGTATTACTTGCGAAAATACTCTGAGCTTTTTTATATTCTCCTTTATAATAAAGAGCAAGAGCGGATTCATAAGTACGATATTTTTCTCTTGGAGAAAAAGAATCATTTATATATCCAACGAGCTCATATATTTTTATTCCCTGCTCTTTTCCTTTTACACGAATGATATCAAGCTCTCGGAAGAAGAAATCCTCTTTCGTCTTTTCATAGGTATTCTCGCTTACACATATTTTCGTACCATACTCTTTATTTACTCATTCAAGCCGGGAAGCGAGATTTACATGATCTCCGATAACAGTATAATTGAATCGTACTTCCGATCCGATATTTCCCACCATTGCTTCCCCAGTATTGATACCTATACGGGACACAATAGTCGGAATTCCTTCTTTTTCCCATTTCTTGTTCAGTTCTACTAATCATTCCTGTTGTTCCAGAGCGGTTTTGCAGGCGAAGTATTCACTTTTTTCTATGTATATGGGAGCGTTGAAAAATCCCATTACCGCATCTCCTATGTATTTATCGAGCGTTCCTTTGTTGGAGATGAGAATATCGGTCATAGCAGAGAGATATTCTTGCATCAGATGGAAAAGCTTTTCAGTTCCAAGTTTCTCGGAAATAGTTGTAAAATCAGCAATATCCGAGAAAAAGAATGTCATTTCTCGTTTTTCTCCTCCGAGTTTGAAAGAGTTTGGATTAAGAGCAATTTGTTTTACGACATCGGGCGCCAGATAACGAGAAAATGCCTTCTCGATATGCCGACGATCTATATTCGTAACAAAATAACGATAGAAAGTTGTAGAGAAAAAAGTAGAAAGCCCTATTATGGTATACGCGAAAAGATCTATAAATATACCGAATTGTCCGAGAAGGTAACGACCAACAATAAATATGATTATTTCATAGAAACAAAATAACAGAAAGGATATTCCTGTCGACGGAAGATAGAGTATTATAGAAAGAAGAATGAGTATGCTGAAAATACAAAGAAAAAAATCCCTTGTCCCTTGTTTTTCGAGAGTTTTATTTTGGATAAGCCCATCAAGCATATTCGCATGAAATTCAACCCCGGGCATAAGATGTTCTGGATCTACTGGACTCAAGAAAGCATCGTGTATGAGAGTTCCGTATTCTCCAATAAGTATCGCTTTTCCGGCGATTTTTTCTCTGGGAACTCGATCATGAAGTATATCGGAAAGTGAATAACTTGGGTATCCTTCTGGTGGATGAAAGAATTTAATGCGGACATTTTGTTCAGAATCTATAGGTATACTCCGAATTGGGGTTATTTGGTATTTTCCATCGAGAAACATTCCCATAGAATCGTCACCGAGATATTTCCTATACACAGCAATGGAAAGCGATTCCATAATTTTTCCAGTGGAAACATGTTGTGGACGAAAAGTAGTAACAACGTTTTTCTCGATTTTGGTATTAACAACTCCCCATGTCGCTCCGGAGTATACATCGAGCGGAAGTATCGTTTTTTGATTATTTTCCTTCATCCATGCCCCAATAACAATATTTTTATATTGTTCTAAAGCTTCTTTAAAAACTAATTCGTCTGTCGAACGATTAGCGAATATAATATCGAATCCGATAGCTCGCGCACCCAAGGATTCGAGTTTTTCTATAAGATTTGCATAAACGGTTTTTGAAAGAGAAAGTACTCGGAAATCCGTTTTTTGCAGCTCGTCGAGACTCTCCGGATCTATCTTAATAATGACAATCTGATTCGATGAAGTATCATAATTATCTCGATAAAGAAAAAGCGTATTAAAATCTACTCCGACCGCACCACGGAAAATGAAATAAAAAAGCAACCCCGTCATTATTGATAATAATGCAATTGCCCCGATATCTCTTATTTTTTTGAAAAAAATCATGTAAATGTGTTTTCGTTAAAATTTATATAAGGATTATGATGAAAAATATAAAAAATGCAAAAAATTAAGCTTTACTTAAGATATTGAGCGTATACACAGTACATATTTTTATATATAATGCCTCATTTTATGAAAAATGGAAAATTAATAACAGCTTCTGTTATTCTAGTACTTCTTATGATAGCTGTGGTAGGAGCATTCTTTTTTAATTCCTGAAAGAAAATAACGCAATACGGATATAAACTTACCGGACAAACACTCGGAGTGATCAGTAAAAGTGGAAGTTCTGTTGCTACTGGGGTTATCGCGAATCCTGTTTCTGCAACAGCACTTGCATACATAAATCAATGGAACGGCGATGTAAAAAAGGAACAAAAAGGAACTATTTCGCCGATAACAGGGAAAATACAATTTGCCGAAGGGGATAGTCTTATAACCGGAAAAGATGCAAATGCAGAGATTGTTTTTGCCGATAATTCCATCGTTCGTATGAATGCGAATTCCAAACTTTCGTTCGTAAAGCTCGCATCTGCCGGATCCGAAGTAAGACTTAATGAAGGGGATATATGGGCCCGTGTGTTGAAACCGTTCTACGATACATCATTTTTTACTATTTCCACTTCCGATGTCAGTGCAGGGGTTCAAGGGACATCCGTTCGTATAAAGAAAACCATTACTGGAACTACCAGCGTAGCGGTTATTGATTCGTATTCCCAGACTAAGGGGAAAGAATGAGTAGTTCTCCGTTACAATAATCCTAAAGCGAAAAAAGAATCGATATATCAGATATTAAAACCGGAAAATGAGTTTATTTATACAAATTCTGGGCATACAACTAAGATTGAATCTTTTTCTGGAAAAGTTGCATTTTCTGATGTATTTATCCGAGACAATACAAAACGAGACCTGATTTATATGAACAAGCTCGTAAAGGAAAAAGGGGAAGATGAAAATCTGATGAAACGTCTCAAGTGAGAATTGTCGGTAACGGTACCGAAAACTGAGGAAATTGCCGTGTTCTTCGATGAACCTCTCCTTCAGAAAACAATTCTCGCATCTAAGGAGATGATAGTATCTACTACTTCATGATCAGTAGATCCAACAGATTTCCAGATATCAGAAACTTTTATGGATGATATTCAAAAAGATATTTCCCTTACGGAGAATCGTCGGAAAATAGCAGATATGAAGCATCAAATCAACACTTTATCAAACAATAAGGAAGAAAAGAAAAAGATAGAAGAATCTCTCCATGAAAAAGAACGAGAAATAGAAACGAGTATGGAATATATTAAAGAAAAACAGAAACATATCGAATCGGACAATGAAGACAAACGATCCACTTCTTCTGTTTCAGGAGATATTCATAAAGAATGAACAAGTATTAATACTGCGCCTCTAAAACAGAAAGAACCTAAAAAAGCTATTTCTAATAAGAAAATTCAAGAAAAAGATAAAAAGACTACATCGAATGAATCAAATAAAAAGCTCGCATCAAATGAAGAAGATGAGAAGGATTCCAGAACAGATATAAATTCACAGAAAAATTTTCTCGAAGAAGTGAAAAGTATAATCTCGAACGAGGGGGGTGCTGAAATACTGATCCGATCAACAACTGGTAGTTCCGAACAGAGAACTCAGGTTATTAAAGAAATCAGAAATATTGTCTCGGACAATACAGAAAAAATAAAAGTTCTATTCCAATCGGAAACCGGTAATTCTGAACAAAAAGACAAGATTTTAGAGGAAGTTAAAAATGTTATTTCAAAACATAAAAAATCCAAAGAGAGATCTGAATCAAAATCAGATGACTCTGATATAATAGCTCCACTTATTCCAGTTATTCCACCACCAGTCGATTTAAAACTTGAAGAATCTTCTTCAGTAAATAGCGGAGGTACTTCCTTATGATGAGGAGGGGTAAGTAATTCTTCAGGATGAGATACGTCCTCAGTATCGGGGATTTCTATTCCAACTACAACAACATCAGAATATAAAGAAGAACGTAAAAGAGAATATACAAGAGAATGAGAAAGAGAACATGATGATGATTAATTCTTTCAGTTTCCATAATAAAATCCCCGCTCAAGCGGGGATTTTATGGGTAAATAGAAAAAAATGTAGGCTGGATTTTTTATGTTCTCTTGATTGTAAAAGGAAAAATAGTACTATCGTTGGTACTATTTTTTCATCTT
>PCUR01000064.1 GCA_002771035.1 Candidatus Gracilibacteria bacterium CG12_big_fil_rev_8_21_14_0_65_38_15
TATAGTAGCCTTTTCAAGGTAAATACCGTTCTTGCAATTTGCAATCTTGATGGCATCTTTCAATTCGGAACAACGATCAGTGTCCTGTGACTGAATAATCCCTACGACATTTACCGATTTTACACCATTTTTATTTTTTGCATCAGAATCTTTCGACTCTAATCAACAAGACGTGAGTAGTACTGATACGCATAACAAAAGCAAAAGATGTTGTTTTTTCATAAGAAAAAAGTTAATGATTAATACTTAATAGTATATAATTACCAATAGTGTAGCCTGTTATATGTATTTTAGCAAGAAGAAATTTCTACTATTTCTTTATGTTCGATTTTTTGAAAAAAATAGCATCAGCATTGGACAGTAGTATATACTCTTATACTGCTCTGTCAAAGTATTTTTCGTCCTCTGTTTTCGCTTCTATTTTCGTTATAATTTACACATAAAATATATCCGTTGTCCATTTATTTAAATGATTTCTATTTTTCGGAAAAATCATAATCGAAATAATGTTATGAATTCTGTTCTGCAGTTGCTAAAAATAATCCAAATACTCGTTTGGCACCGTTTTTTTTCAGGAGTTTCGCGCACTCATTTGCAGTAGATCCAGTAGAGATAACATCATCGATGAGAATCACGTCTTTTCATACGATGGTTTTCAGATATTTTTCCCGGAAAGAGAAGCTGTTTCGGACATTCCGGAGACGTTCCGATCTGCCAAGCTTCGCCTGATGTTTCGTAAGCCGGGATTTTCGCAGTAGATTCAGGAAAATATTTCCTTCCTGTTTTGCTATGTTTTTCGCGAGAAGTTCGGAATGGTTATACCCGCGTTTCAGATACGAGAAAATATGGAGCGGTACGGTTGTAATAATGGCGTCTTTTTCGATAGTTTCGAGACAGAAAAGTTCGAAACATTCCCGAAGCTTCGGGAGGAAAATATCTTTTTTCTCCTGTTTGGAATAGTACTTGTACGCCTCAAGTTCCATCTTGAGTTCAGGAGTATATTCGAGCGCTACGAAAGTTCCATCTAAGTACCAATATTTTCATAACGATTTCTTGTAATGCGGATTTTTGTCGATAAAAAGCTCCCGAAGAATCACACTTTCTTCAGGAAGAAGAAAAACATGAGAGAGAAATTGTTGTATTCGTGTAAAAAAGTTCAACATAAAAATTGAGGAATGTCTTGTTATGCTTTCAGAAACTCCACGAGTGTCATGACTCCGAATCCGGTTGCTCCTTTCGGAAAATACGAATATGCCGAAGTCCGGTAGGCGGTTCCAGCTATGTCCATATGAACGAGTTTCGAATCTTTTACGAAGTGCATAAGAAATGCTGCACCCATACTAGAACCGGCTTTGTAACCAGAAGTGACATTCTTCACGTCGGAAATCTCACCCTTGGTTTTGTCAATCATATCCGCATCGAGAGGAAGTTGCCAGAACCGTTCCTCTCCAGCGGGATTACTGAGAATCTCAGCAATGATTCCTTCATTATTTCCCATAATTCCCGCGTAATTCTGTCCAAGAGCATGAAGGACCGCACCAGTCAGAGTCGCAACAGAAACGATAGTCTCGGGAGAATAAGTCGCTTCGAGGTATCCGAGAAGGTCAGCAAGAACGAGACGTCCTTCAGCATCGGTATGTCCGATTTCAACAGTTTTCCCATTGTATCCTCGAATAATATCGAGTGGTTTCATAGCGCTTCCTCCGAGGAGATTCTCGGTAAGTCCAATCGCTGCAACTACATTGGTACGAAGATTTGTTTTGGAATCGAGTGCGAGGATTGCTCCGACAACCGTTGCAGCTCCTGCCATATCGGATTTCATATCGAGCATCGCATCGTCGGGTTTAATCTGGAGTCCTCCAGCATCGAAAGTCACTCATTTCCCTGCGAGAGCAATAGTCGGAAGGTTTTTGTCGAAAATACGTTCAAATACCAAAACACAAGGATCTTTGTCACTTCCGGAACCTACACCGAGAAGGAGATTAAATCCTTTTGTTTCCAGTTCTTTTTTCTCCATAAGTGTCACTTTCGTATTGCGGAATGGGAGTTTCATAATCTGTTCGGCGAGACGACGCGGATATTTGTGAGAAGCAGGAGTATTGACCATATCACGAACGAGATAGATACAAGAAAGAAGCTCCTTCCGATCAGCAATCTCCATCCGTATCGCTTCATCCTGATTCTCGACAATAAGAGCGAGTTTCCGCGGAGTTTTCTTAGTAAGATATTGTTCGAATGTATATGCTGTAAGCACGAGACTATCGAGAATGGATATAATTTGTTCTCTCTTGCTCGTATAGAAAGCGATATCACCCTTTATCTTCCCAAGCATATCGGAAAGTTCTTTGGTATAAGATTTCTTGTCGTGAATATAGACGATATGGAGGTGCTTTGCGTGAAAAAACGGACAATACGTCGAGATAATGAAACTCGCTTTTTCTGCGGACTGACTATTGGATTCTATCTCTGTCATAATATCTTCGGGCAGATGGATACGTTTGAAAAAATCAAGATTACTCAGTTCTTCCACTTCGATAACGAAATTCTCAAGAGTATTATTTTCCGGATTATTTAATATATCAAGAGAAAAAGAAGCGGGGATCATAAGAGAATAGAAAAGGAGATAAGTACATCGATTATAGAAATAAAAATGATTTCTGCAAATGGAATTATTTTGTATAATATATGAGGGATTTGTACATAAAATTTTTTTGACTTTATGAAAAAATTTCATATCCTACCAACTCTATATTTTTATATATTTATATTTTTCTTATGAAAGCAAAAAAACAGATTTCTGCCCTTTCGCTCCTTTCCGTTGTGGTTCTCCTCACGGCTTGTACAAATAATACTGCACAAAAAAATGAAGTTACTACAACTCCTGTTGTTGTAAAAAGTCCTATTACTTCCAGATATAAAGATGGGGCGTACATAGGAACAGGAAAATATTCTTTCCCTGGAGGAAGTGTTGATTACTCCGTATCCCTTACTCTTTCTGCCGGTAAAATCTCCGAAGCCTCATTTGTGAAATTTGCGAATTCCGGAAATGAATTCTATACTCGTGCTCAAGGAGATGTAGCACTGAAGAAAATCGTTGGAACTTCCAATAGAACTATCGATGCTGTTACCGGAGCAACTGGAACTTCCGTAGCTATACAAGATGCTATAGATAATGCTCTTTCTCAAGCACAAAACTAAAAAATGAAAAGAAAATACCCCATTCCAAAAGAATGGGGTATTTTTTATGTTCTTTACTTAAAAAAACAGAGAGTTTTATTATTTTTCGTTGATACGAAGCCAGCAAATACTTCACAATTCCCAAGGCCGTATCAACATCAAAATAAAAAAATCTCTCTGTAAATTTACAATCAAATAAATATTTTTTTCAGAAATAGACAGTAAAAAAGACCACACTTGGTAGTGGGTCTAATTTGATGTCTGGTCTCCGATGAGTCCATTCCGAGAAAGACGCTAAAGGTCTTTAAGAGGTGGAAGGATCATGGTAGAAATGGTGTCCCGAATCATGGGACGGCACGTTCACGAGTATTTGTCGTGAATATGACTTACCCTCCTTGGGGAGATTTATTATAGAGGCATTTTCGCCTTTCCTCTTTGTTTCTTGTTATTTTTGTAAGGAGAGGAGTACAATCACGACACGAAGATTATTTCGGATGATGATTGTATTCCTCTCCCCTAATTTTTGCAAGCCTCTCGACGTAAAGTCTTTGAAGCGTTTGTATTTTTATTTGAAAAAGTTTTTGTTGGAGGCGAACGAATTGATTAAGTTCGTTGCCGTTCTAGGAGAGTAAGATTTGTTAATGAGCTTTCTGGAGAGAAGTATTTGTTCTCTGCCTGAAGTACATAACTATCATATCCGATAATAGAATTTATTGCGAAAGAAGAGATATTGCCATTTTTAACATTTATTGTTTCGGATAATATTTATGTGAAATAACATCTATTTTAAGCCAAAACTTTTTTCTTTAAAAAATTTTTCCATTTTTTAGAAAAATCCGCTTTTGCACAAGTTTCGCACATTGATGAACAAAAAAATAATTCTATTTTGATTTGATTAAATAGAGGAAATCGATATATTAAACCCCATATTTACGCCTAAAAAATATTTAACATATGTCTATTGTCGAACGCATACTACTAGATATTGTGGTTGGAGCATTTCCAGAAGTAATAAACCCAAATATCGCTTTGGATACACCTCCCAAGAATGAGCTCGGGGACTTCGCTTTTAACGTATTTCCGTATGCGAAAGTAACGAAACTCGCACCGCCCGCTATTGCGGAAAAAATCGCTGAAGGACTCAGAAACCGTCCAGAGTATTTCAAAGACGTCTCTATTATGGGCGGATATGTGAACTTCTTTCTCACGAATACATCTTGGATGGATTTATTCAATTCTCTTTCAACCGAGGACAAAGCTCCGAAGAATGAGACAGTAGTAGTCGATTATATCGGAGCCAATGCCGGGAAACCGCTCCATATCGGGCATATCTGTACCCCTTCCATCGGTCAATCCATCCTCAATACTCATAAATACCTCGGGTACAATATAATTGGGGATTCCCACTTCGGAGACTGGGGAGGGATTTTTGGGAAGTTAATCTTTCAATGGAAATTCGCAAATTTTATAAGAGATGAGAAGAACCTTAATGATTTTTTCAGATTAAGTAAAGATGAAAATACTAAATATAGTGAGATTTTAACAAAAATGCAGTATCTCCCACCAAGTGACATGTATAATAATATATGTCATGAAAATAATAAATTATTAACAATAAGAGAAAATAATGGGAAAGAATGTGCTGAAGATTTTATGCTCCGATTATATTATTCTTATATTCAGGCAACATATATTTCTGAGCATATAAAAGAAGCTGATGAACTATGTAGATTAGAATTTAAGAAACTTTCTGAATGAGATGATACAAATGTTGAAATGTGGAGGAAAATTACAGCACAAAGTATTGCTTCTACAAATGTGTTTCTGAGATTTTTAAATATCGCACCAAAATACAATATCGGAGAATCCTTCTACGAAGGTCTCAATCTCCCTCGTCCGAATAATGAAGACTATCCAGATTTAAAAGACAACATGAAGGATATCGTCCGAGAACTCATAGAAAAAAAAGTAGCCACTCAGAATGAAGACGGTTCCGTCGGAGTCATATTTCCCGAGGAAACTAAAATTCCTTCGTGCATACTCCAGAAAAAAGACGGAACGGGACTCTATCTCACATCCGATCTCGCAGCTATTAAGTACCGACTCACGAATGGATGGAACCCATCCAAGATTATCTACTCGGTCGATTCACGACAACAACTCCATCTCCGTCAGGCTTTCGCAATCGCTCGGATGGCGTGGCCGGAACTCCTCGGAAACACCGAGCTTTTCCATGCATTCAACGGATTCATCAAACTCAAAGAAGGGGCGATGTCGACGAGAAAAGGAACGGTTATCTTCCTTTCTGACCTCATTACTGAGGGATTTAGTCGTACCAAAACAATCATAGAAGAAAAATGACAATCTCTTTCTGATACAGATATAGAGGCTATTTCCATTGGGGCTATCAAGTATTCGTACCTCGCCCAAGACCGCGAAAAAGATGTGGTATTCGACTGGGACAAAGCGCTCTCATTCGAGGGAAACAGCGGACCGTATATCCAGTACTCCTATGTTCGAGCGAAAAATATCGTCGAGAAAGTCGGTGATAAGGTACCGGTACCTCTAGTACCGGTACCTCTGAGTCAGTATGATCGAGTCTGTCTCCGTCGTCTCTCATTTTTTGATAAAGCTGTGATAGATAGTGCGACGAAATACAAACCGCATATTCTTGCGACGTACTGCTACGAACTTGCGACCGAATTCAATGCATTCTATGTCCATACTTCGAAGATTCTCGAGGAACAAGATGCGGATATACGAAACTTTCGTCTGAATCTCATACAGAAAGTAAGTGAAACGCTCCAGAAAGGATTTGAACTCTTGGCTATCAAAATGCCGGAGAAGATGTAGTTTCTAAAAAATCACTCAAAATAATGCAACAACCTATCATCTCTATCGGTACCGGAAATTTTTTTTATTGGAATCTTTCGCTTGTTCAAAAACTTCGATATCTTCAAAATATTGAAGATATTTCCGGTATAGAAATCTCTTGTGTTCCTCATGGAACTAAGTTTTCAAGTGAAGAAATTTCGCTTCTCGCAAAATATTCTTATAATACTCTTCATCTCTGGAAGTTCGATGCTACCGACAAAGAATGGATGATGTACTGTAAAAATATCATTCCCAATTTTCGACATTTTGTTGTACATCCTGATGCTGCAAATCTTGATGATATCGATTCAGAAACTGAGGAATGTCTCTCCTTCGAAAATATGGATCCGCGGAAAGTTGCGTATCAGAAACCAGAAGAGATGGAAGTATTATTCAATCGTTTTCCGAAAGCAAAGTTCACATTTGATATAAATCATGCAGAAGAAAATAATATCCCAAGGATAGAGTTTCAATCTCTTAAAAATCCAGAACAACTTCATTTTTCTACAGTCAATCATAATTTTTATCCAGAATTTCCAGAAATAGATACTTCTCATGCACTCGCACATTTGAATCCAAATTTTGATAAAAATATCATACCGTGGATATGAATTGATACTATCATAACACTTGAGTGAGTTTTTCCAGTAGATAATCAATCATTTATACTCAATGAGCTAAATTATATTAAAAACAATATCTAATTATTTACTCTAGTTCATGCAAAAAAAATTTCATCTTCTTGTTTTTCTTGGGGCTTTCATTTTCCCTTTCACTCTCCACTCCACCGATATCTATAAATCGTCTGATGGGCAAATCAGAATACACACGAGTCTCAATACGCATGTAATTCCCGGGAATCCGAAACTCGGAAATACCGTTCTTATCGTAAGTAGTCCGACTAATTTGAAGGGTATCAATATCGTCACGCCCTGCGAACACCATGAATCAGTTCTCTACAAGAAACAGACAGAGAGCGGGAAAATACTCTCTGTTATAAGTCTCAGTTTTCCAACTTCTTGTGAAACGACAGATATACGAGTAGGAGATATTGAGAGTATTTTCACCGATACTATATTCTCGCTTCCGGGAAAGTCTTTTTCCAAGATAGAAAATGATTTTATTAATACTGACGATATTGAGTTACTCTCCATTATGAGAGAACAACCAACAATAATTTCGGAAAATATCAAAACAACTTTTGTAGAAAAACTCCAATATATACAATCTCTTTATAAAAACCTTTATATCTCTTTCCGAAGCGATCTCGCTCAAAGTATTCTCCATAATAGGAACAATATGAAATATATTTCTCCGGTTCCAGGATATAATCTTCCGAAAAGTTCAAGCCTTATTCCTGGAGCTAATCGCTGATATAGAAAAGATACGACCGATGGAGTTCATCACGGATGGGATATCCTCGCACCACTTGGAACTCCTGTACAAGCTCTTTTCAAAGGGAAAATCATTCGTATCAAAGCTAATTGGAATTGGAACGAATTCAATAATCTCAAGAAGGAAAATCTCACGAAAGACGATGAACTAAGAAATCTTGATATATTTCGCGGGAACCAGGTCTGGCTGCAGACAATGGATGGAAATATAATCTTTTATTCCCATCTTTCAAAAATTTCTCCAGATATTGTTGTCGGTTCTTCTGTCGAAGCAGGAATCTATCTGGGAAATATCGGAATAAGTGGTGTACCTGATAAAAATTATAAAGATATCCATCTTCATTTTGAAGTCCAAAAAAATCCGTTTCAAAAAGATATGAAAAATCCCACCGATTTGGAGATTATGCGATGGGATTATGTAGGAAAAAGTCTAAATAGATGAGAGGTTTTTGCGAAGATGCAAGAAATTTTTGAATAGACTCCAAGAATTCTAATATACTATTTTAGTAGGTTGTTTTGGTTGTAAGAGTCGATGAAATTGAATATATCCTCCCGCAGGAATCGGATGACAAACTGGGATAATTTCACCAAATCTTTCGCGTACCCGTGCTAATCCTGGTTTCATCATTATTCTCTCAAAAGAACTTTCGCAAGTTAATCATCAGCCTATTATAGAATAGGAAAGATTCATTTGTTCCACTTTGTTCCTATCATCTATAGTAACCAGAGGAACCGAACTATTCATAATACCATTCGCAATCTCAAAGAGCATTTTTATCCATCTGAGAGATGGTACCATAGTTGTTTTATTGGGATTCGTACTCCTTAAAATAAGATCGATTTTTCTCTGAATTTCTCATGTTATATTCTCATATGACACAGGGGAAAGATGTTTTTTGGCAATTTTTTGTTTATTCATCTCTTCTGTAGCATTGTATACTTCTTTAAGTTCGTCCCGTTGTTCTTCCGAAAGACTACTTACATTCATTCCAATTCGTATTTGGATAGTACTACCATCTGGATGAGTAAACTCTCTTAGATACCAGAAATATGCTTTTTTTTGTCCATTATCCATTCTATCCATTTCGATAAACTTTGCATTATATCATCCATTCATATTTCTCGCGGCTTTTCGAAAATCATAAACATTATTCGAGGTATAGATTTTATTCATAATACTTGGTTCAGGAAGTCATCTGATATCTGAAAGACTTCCTATTCTACTTTCTTTAAGATAGGCAGCGTTGGCAAATGCTAACAAAAAATCATTTGTATTTTTTTCTTTATGGTACACGACAAATGCAGGATATCATTCTCCTATAATTTCACTTTCTTCTCTGGAGAGATAAGGAATCGCTGTACATGCATCAAACAAGGAAGCCATTGTTTTCATGGAATTCATAACTTCTGGCGAAAGATCGATTCATCAAGCCATAATCTTTTGATCCAATCGGGACATAAAATCATAGAGATGTGTCTCGCAAGATCTGTATTTTACAAGATTTTTATTATAGAAATCATAAAATTCTCGATCTTCAGTAAAAACTGAGATGATATTATCTTTAACATCTTTAATAACCGGTGGCATCAAAAAATCCAATTTTTCCATATATACAAAAACAAAAATTGTAGTAAAGATATCTATTTATAGAGATATGCAGTATATAGAAATATATAAAAATAAAAGTCTATTTTTTATTTCTCTTTTTATTACTCGATAATTCCACTTGCGATAAGTTCGTCTCCATCGTATATGACGACTGTTTGTCCACTCGTTATAGCTCTTTGTGGAGAACTGAATCGAACTCTCACACGACCTTCGCCATCTTGGACACATTCGATGTCTTGATCCTCCTGACGATAACGAATCTTTGCTCGAGCGGTGAATGGAAATTTGCGAATCTTGCCAATCCAGTGCCAATCTATCGCAGCAAGTTCGGATGAATAGAGCTCTAGTTCTGCTTCGGTTCCGACTGTAATGGTATTATTCACGGCATCTTTCGCGATAACGAAAAGTGCCGGACCTCCTCCGACCTGAATTCCCTTCCGCTGACCGATAGTGTAACTAAAGGCTCCTTCGTGCTGTCCAAGAACCTTTCCATGAATATCGAGAATGTTTCCTGTTTTCTTCTCTAGGCGTTTCTCGAGAAACTCTTTCATACTTACTTTTCCGATAAAACAGAGTCCTTGGCTGTCTTTACGTTCGGCGTTCGGAAGTCCTGCTTTTCTCGCTATTTCCCGAACCTCGGGTTTCGTCAGATGTCCGATAGGGAAAAATGCGTGCGAGAGCTGGAACTGATTGAGTCGAGAAAGAAAATAGGTCTGATCCTTATCCGAATCAACTCATTTCAGGAGGTGAAAGGTAGATTGCCCCCCTGACAAGGGGGGTGGCGAAGCCGGGGGGTTATCTTCGATAAAAGTTATTAAATCTGTATAAATTCATTGTATATTTCATTTCACCTCACTATTCGTATATCTCAATATTCTTATTCCATACTGATATAGCTCCTCGGATCTTTTTTTATCATATTCAATGTTTTCCGAGTGAGAATCACCATCTATTTCTATAATAAGTTGTAATTCAGAACAATAAAAATCGGCAATATAATTAAGAAGTGGTTTTTGCTTAGTAAATTTATACTTGGATAGTTCTGGTGTTTTTAAAATATCATACCAGAATTTTTTTTCATACGGATTTGGATTTTTTCGATTTTGCTGAGCAAGTTCCGTGAGTTCTTGATTATAGGGAATATAGTCGAAAAAAAACCCCGCCCTCTGAGCACCCCCCTTGTCAGGTGGGCATTTCCCGCCACTTTCAATTATCCTCGCATAATGCCCGGTGGCAATTTTGTCGAATCCGTACTCGAGCGCTTCTTCCAGGAAACAATCGAATTTCACGAGATTATTACAGAGAATGTCTGGATTTGGCGTCAATCATTTCTGGTATCCTTCATAGATATAATTCACGATTCGTTTCTCGTATTCTTCGCGGAAATCGAAAGTATGGAACGGGAGTCCCAAATATTCAGCAACTTTCTTTGCTTCCTCAATATCGGCAAGTGTTGGACAGTCTTCGGTTTCAGAAATATAATTTATCATAAATCCGCACGATACCTCATGCCCCGCTTCACGCAAAAGATAGGCGACAACAGCAGAATCTACTCCGCCCGAGAGTCATACGAGGATTTTAGACATATGTTTTTTGGATATCTTTAATAATTTCTTGCCAATCGGCTGCTCTTTTTACTTTTTCGTGCTGCTCTGTTCTCGCTTGATTCCATGGACGTTCCAGCATATAGACTTCAATTCCTTCTTCTGCCATTTCCAGTGCGAAATCGAGATTGTCATCCACCATCATTCCAATATCGAGCATCTTGCAGATCTCGGATTTACTTCTCCTGTCATCGGAATAATGACTGGAAAAATGGACTCCTGAAAAGATTCCGGGAAAATTCTCTTCAATCCACATATTGGTACCTATCTTTCTTTCCAGCTCATTTCTCGCCGTGATGACATGGAGTTCGTATCCCGCTTCTTTGAGCGATAATAACGATTCTCGGCTTCCAGAGACAGGAAGGAATTTCGATTCGGACGGATCTGAAGCCAGAAGGATTTCCCATTCTTTCACTATCGCAGCGCTATCGATCGGGAAACCGGGAATGGTCCACCAATCATGGTGTATGATATGCTCGAATTCCAAAGCGGAACCGTATTTTTGGTTGATATGGCAAATCATCGGTTCGAAACTCCGTGCAATCGTTTCATCCAGATCGATTCCGATTTTCTTATTCTTTGGGAACATGAACAAAACTTTTTAGAGTGGTAAAATCTAACACACTTCCAATTCTCCTTCGGTATTTTCGTGAATCTTTTCTATGAAATATTCTTCGAGTGGTTTGTCGAGATTCTTTACTGAGTCACTTGCCACGAGATGTCCTTGATGGATAATGGCGAAGGAATTACAAATCGATTCTACGTCGGAGAGAATATGTGTATTGAAAAACACAGTCGTTCCCTTCTTCTTCAGTTCCAGAATAAGATCTTTTACCATTTTTCGACCAATAGGATCGAGTCCGCTCATCGGTTCGTCTAGAAACACAACGGAAGGATTATTAATGATTGCCTGCCCGAGTCCGATTCGTTGGAGCATACCTTTTGAATACTTCGCCAAGAGTTTGTCTCCGGCAGTTTCGAGTCCGACTTTCTGGAGGATTTCCTCGATTCGCTCATCGAGCTCGGTATCGGAAATGTTGAAAAACTTCCCGTTGAAACGGAGAAATTCTCGTCCAGTCAGATACTTGTAGAGATAGGTATTTTCCGGCATAAATCCGATTTTTTCTTTCGTTTCGTTCGAGAGAGTCGAATCACCGAGGATACTTATCGTTCCAGCATCCGGACGAATAAGTCCGAGGATTGCTTTCATAGTCGTTGTTTTCCCGGCTCCGTTCGGTCCAAGGAATCCAAATACTTCCCCAGATCCGATAGAGAGATTGATACCAAAAAGGATTTGTTTCCCATCGAGATACTTATCAAGATTTTCTATAAGAACCGCTGAATTTTTCGTTTCTGTCTTTTTCATAGATTGAAATGTCTAAAAAATATTTTCTCCATTATAGAAAAAGTTTTCATTTTTCAAAATTTCTTGCAAATTTCAGAGGAATTCATATTATATTACGTTCCTGTTTTACTATCTTTAGTTTTAAATAAGAAGCGGAGTGTAAGGATTTTTATTTCGATGTTGAGACGGCCTTAATAAACCTCAAGAATATTCACTGGCTTCGTCTCAACAAGAAATAATATTCCTTATCACGAGCGTAAACCATTGCAATTCAGGACTTTCTACTTTTTCACTTTTTCAACCTATGTCACACTCTTGCGATTTTGAAGATATCATGTTCGTAAAAATCGATGAACCGGCTCCAAGTTTTGATCTTCCGGCTTATGATCCGAAAAAAGATGATGAAACACAGATTTCACTCGAATCTCTTTCAGGAAAATGGGTAGTTCTTTTCTATTATCCAGCTGATTTCACGTTCGTTTGTCCGACAGAACTCAAAGATATGGCCGATGCCAAGAGTCAATTCGATGCACTCGGTGTTACGGTTCTTGCAGCTTCGACCGATACACATTTCTCTCACCGAGCTTGGGTAAAACACGAGCGCCTTATGGAAGGATTTCCATATCTTATGCTCGCTGATCATAACGGAGAAGTCGCTTCTATGTATAATATCCTCGATTTCAATAGCGGAATCGCGGGACGAGGAACATTCGTTATCGATCCAGACGGAATCGTTCGTGTTATCGAAGTGACTTCCGGTCCGCTCGGTCGAAATAGCGCTGAACTTATCCGAAAGATTGAAGCGCTCCAATTTATGCGATCCCATCCAGGAACAGCTTGTCCAGCAAAATGGGCAGTCGGATCCAAAACTCTCACTCCTTCTATGAAGATTTCCGGAGAAGTATTCGAAGCATTGAAATAAATCATAAACCAGACGAGAAAATCCGGATCATCCAAAAAATGGTTCGGATTTTTGCTTTTCTTAAGGTGATATGGTAAGATAAAAGAACTATACAGTATATGTATGTTTTTCATACAAAATATGAGGTAAATTTATCAGGTAAATTTTTTATAATACATTTATATATGTTACGCAAACTCACTACTCTCATGACACAACCAATTACTCTCGGAAAGAGTGATAATGTTCGTGAAGTTATGGAGGAAACTAAAATAAAAACAGGGGAAATAACTGCAATCTTTGCAAAAGGAGATCCTCGAGGATTCGCTGAGAATTATTACTCATTCATAGAATCACCAAAATATAAACAACATTTTTTAGGAATGCAGAATGACTTAGAGAATTTTTCCGAAAGAATGAATTTTCATGCGGACTATATTTCAAACAATCTTTTCACAAAACTTTTTTCTGATCCTAAAGAAATAATGGCAGCGCTGTGTTTTTTTCTGGAATTTATTACTGATACGAGTAATTTACATGAACATGCGAATAATTTAAAAAGTGGTGCGCAAATGCGAATAAATAGTAGTAAAAATGGGACAAAAATGCGAATAATGCGATTCGATAGTTTCTTTTTTTCCATCTTCCGAAATTACAATTCCCAAACACAAGAAAATAAAAGAAAAATATTTAACGGACTTGAGAAGATGTATAACGATAAGGATCTTTCAAATATCTCATGATATGGAGCAGCGAGAGGATTTATCGGAACGCTCATTTATACTATCTCGGAACTAGAAAATAATCCGCGTCCCGAATTCGTAAGGATTTGACGGGATTGAGATCGTTATGCTGGTTTTGGTCTGCGTATTACAAAAAGAAATGCTGCCATTATCTTTTCCGGAAACGAAATAAAAAAATCCCAGCTGTGTTTCGCACGATCCGAGGAGGATATTGGAATATCCAATATGCATTTTTCTGATTCATCTTTGCAATTCTCGCGTCTTAAACGGACTATGAATGCAAATGAAGAGATGAATTGGTATTCTGGACATATAGAGAAACTTTCTGTTGTATTTCAAGATAATGCCGGGGCGTATTCATGGATTACAGATTCATGCGCCTATGGGCGAGCCATAAAAAAGCCTACCAATCATATTACATCCGGAGATCCGAGTGATAAGGATAAATTTGTAGCATGAGTCTTGGATAGTTCTACATCATGACCTCTTTGATATGCCATTTTTGATGGAAATGATCCCATTCCCCATTTTGAGTTTACAACAGGAGGAAGAAATTCTTACTTTTTTAAATCACCACGAAACCTCATAATCGGATCAAACCACTCATCACAAAAAGATGATTATGTACTTTATGGTTCTAAATTTGAAGAATCTCTCAACAGAGCGTTCATATACCGTGGTCTTGAAAAAGCTTTTTTTAGATGAGGTTTTATAAGAGTATTTGTCCTCTCTGGATTAAAAGGTGCTCACTTCGAGGATGCTGCTCTCCATTCGGTATTTTTATCAAATGAAGAAAGAAAGATCGGAGAAAATGCAACATGGACAGGAAACAGTTTCAGGGAATGTATCTTTTTCGGTCCTCAATGTTTTTCAAGAACTTTAAAAATTCCGGAGCTTTCTCAACAAGATTCACTCCATGGAATCATATCTCTCAATGGTGCTCTCCACCAAAGAAACTTTTCTGGAAAAACATTGGAAGAAGCCCAACTTATAGGAAGTATTTCTGGATCTACTTTCGAGGATGGAACAGCAGCTAAATCGATTATTTTTCCAAAAAGTATAGAAAATTCAGTTATTGAAAATGGAGCATTTTTCCTCGCAACAATCTTTGGGGGAATAGAAAATTCGCAAATTAATGGAGGATTCCAATCAAGTAAACTTTGTAAGGATCTTTTTACTACTCAAACACTCCTTTCAAAAGTAAAAAAAGAACTTAAACGAAGAACGAATATCGGTTATGCCAGTGAACAACGACAAGGAGATAGTATACATTCTTACAATAAAACTTGTGAGAGTATTATTGCTCAGGAAGTTTGACAAGTTGAGGCTTGGATAGATGCATTTCCATCAAGTTTTCAGTCGTTAGGAACACGTGTTCCTTTTGCTGGTAGTACTCTCTCTGGAAAGGATATACTTCATGGAGCATTTATACCGAAGGATCGAATCTTTCTTGATGCCTTTGCAAAAAATTTCCCAGAAATTAAAAACGTTTGAGGAAATAAACCTGGAAGATTTAACCTTATTGAAGAGTGAGACATACAGCATCTTATTAATTGATTATAATCATTCATTGTTACTGAGAGTGAAAAGAAAAGAGTTAAAATCTTTTTACTTTTCACTCTTTTTCTGTATACTTCCGGCAACTTTTTAAGTAAAACCGATTTTTCGGTTCCTTTTTTGGTATGAAGTTTTATTATATTTATAATTTTTCTTTTTTTATGCAATACAGAAATATAGCCATAATCGCCCACGTAGATCACGGAAAGACGACTCTCGTTGATGCCCTTCTTAAACAAGGTGGAGCTTTTAGTAGTCATGAGCAAGTTGAAGTTTGTGTTATGGATTCCAATGATCAAGAAAAAGAACGTGGGATTACCATCTATGCGAAAAATACTGCTATCGAATACAAAGGAACGAAAATCAATATTGTCGATACTCCAGGGCATGCTGATTTTGGTTCTGAAGTAGAGCGTGTTCTCCGAATGGTAGATAGTGTTCTTCTTGTCGTTGACGCCTACGAAGGTCCTATGCCTCAGACCAAGTTTGTACTCAAGAAAGCTCTTGAACACGGACTCAAACCAATCGTTGTTATAAATAAAATCGATAAACCAACAGCACAACCAGCTGCAGTTATCGACATGCTTTTCGACCTCTTCGTACAACTTGGAGCAACTGATGAACAACTCGATTTCAATATAGTCTATGCTATTGCTCGTGATGGTGTTGCTATCCTCGATATGGCTGATGAACGAAAAGACATAACTCCTCTTTTTGATATGGTTATCGACAAAGTTCCAGCTGCAGCTAACGATACAGAGAAACCATTCAAGATGCAGATTGCAAATCTTGCCTACGATAACTACCTCGGACGTATGGGTATCGGACGTGTTTATGAAGGAAAAGCGAAAGTAGGACAAACAGTTACTATCATTGGAAACGATGGAGTACGACGAACAGGGAAAATCTCTAAGGTCTTCACAACTCTTGGTCTTCGTAAGGTGGAAGTTGCCGAAGCGGAAGCAGGAGATATCATCACTCTTGCCGGTATTCCAGATATCTATGTAGGGGAAACTATTTCTTCTGTGCCAGATGCAGAACCGATGGCGCCTATCACCATCGATGAGCCAACTTTGAAAATGGAATTCATGGTAAACAGTTCTCCATTTGCTGGAAAAGAAGGGAAATACGTAACAAGCCGAAATATCCGAGATCGTCTCGAAAAAGAATTGGAGATGAACGTAGGACTCAAGGTTGATCTCGATAGTGATGGAAATGGATATGTGGTATCTGGACGTGGAGAACTCCATCTTTCTGTTCTTATCGAAACAATGCGTCGTGAAGGATTCGAACTCCAAGTTGGAGCTCCACAAGTAATCTTCCATGAAGAAGGTGGAAAGAAAATGGAACCAATGGAGAATGTAGTAATCTGGGTACCAGAAGAATGTTCTGGAACTATTATTGAACACCTCGGAAAACGAAAAGGACTTATGACTGATATGAAAACAGAAAATGGAATTACTTCTATGGAATTTGAAGTTCCAACTCGTGGACTTCTTGGATTCCGATCTATCTTCACGGTAGATACGAAGGGTGAAGGTATTATGTACAGTTCATTCTCCAAATATGATGAATATAAGGGATCTATCGAGAAACGAGAAGTCGGATCTATGATCTCTGGATTTCCTGGAACTGCTATGGCATACTCTCTCTGGAAACTCGAAGAACGAGGACCAATCCTTATCGAACCAGCTACAGAAGTATATGAGGGAATGGTTATCGGGGAGCATCTCAAGGGTGGTGATCTTGTAGTAAATCCAACCAAGAACAAACAACTTACTAATATGCGTGCATCTGGAACAGATGAAGCAGTTCGTCTCACTCCAATCCGAAAAATGACTCTCGAGGATTGTCTCGATTACATCGGAGCCGATGAGTATGTAGAAGTGACTCCTTCTAATCTTCGAATTCGAAAAAAATATCTTACTGAAACAGATCGAAAACGTGGTGGAAAAGCCTAATTATTTTCCTTAGAACTCTGGAAATATTAGAAAAATCCTCTCCCAAATATTTGGGAGAGGATTTTTTGAATTATATGTATTTATTCTAATTCGATATCGTGAAGAGTGGGGGCGGACTGGATTGTGTTCGAGAATTATATTCGATAAGCGTGGCATTTCCAGAATATGATTGATTCGTATTTGTAATATTTCGAGCAAAACTTGTATTTCATCCAGTACAAGCTCCGGTAGTATTACTACAAGTCCCTCCTCCTATAACCTTACCATTACTCGCTGGAACTTTTACTCAAGCGGCTCATCCGATAAGAGAAGCATCGATAAGATAATAACGACGAAGGTAATTGAGATCGTATTTTTGGGCTTGTTCCTTGGTTGTACAAGAAGCTGCAGGGACATAATATGGGCATTCTGGAGTGGTTTTCCTCGATCAGCCTATAGTATTTTCACTAAATACATTTCCATAGATATGGAGCTGATTCTTGAGAGTATTTACAGGGGTAGTTCCATCAAGTTCATTTGTTCCGTCGTAACTGATGACAGACTTTTCCGCAAATATACTTCCGACGATATTGGTAACGGACGGATCTATATACACGTTTCCTCAGTTTCCTTGTTTATCCTTTAATACAATGATTCCGAGCATTCCATTACTATTCGAATAATAAAGATTAGACTTTATATAAAGATTTCATCCTATCACGAGAATGGTCTTTTTCGTACTAATTCAGATATTACTTCCATTTCATAACTGATATTTTTTATTCAGAGCATTTCCGCTTTCCGCTCAGAGATATATAACATTATCTACTTCCGTCCAGGTACTACTTGGACTATCGATATTTGTTAATGTGGTAGATCCTATATATCCAATAACATTTTTGGCAAAAGTGAATCCGTTTTTGACTATAGATGTCTTTGATACGAATTTATCGGTATCTCAGAGGATTTTCACATCGTTCGGGATTTGATTTGCACTAATAGCGGCATTACTACTGGAACTGACATTTCCGAGGATTTTTACTCCCGTCTGATTTGCAATCTGCGTCGTAGAATATGTTCAGAAATAATTATCTTTTCCAATAATATCAGAATTATACGTTATGGAATGTCCATCAAGCGTATACGCTATATGAGTGGAAAGATATGAATTTATATTCGAGGTAGGAACACCTACGAGACTAAAGAGTGTATTTATAGGAGATGTTACCGCACCAAAATTAGTAGATAATGCCGATGCTTCTGAAACGGAAGTTGTCGGATTTCAGGTTTTTGAATAAAACAAATCATAGTTAGTAGTCGTAGTTCATCCAAACTTGATATAGGTCGTGAGCCCAGTTGGCGTAGTGGTACCATTATGAATCAGTGCGATATTTGAAGCCTGCTGAGCTCCTTCTATAAATCCTCCATCTTTCAATTCTCCAGTAATCGCCGTAGAATAAAGCGGATTGAATTTGGCTGGTATAGTAGAGCTCAGTATCGATGTCGTCGAAGAACCGATATCACCATTTACTCGGAGAGATAAACTATCTATACTGAAATTCGCGCTTGTATCCGAAACTGGATATGAAGAGTCTTGATTAGCTGTTGGGGTATAGAACTTGAATCCGTAAAGATACGTTCCATTTGTGGAAGTTTCTCCATTAAACCAAGCACTAGAATCCAATCGATTTAGATAATTAGATGTATCTGTGGTTCGATTTACAAAAACAGACTTGGTTCAACTACGAAGATATTGATTCAAGAACAGAGAGTTGGTAACTCCCCAGTTAAAATCTATCGTTCGATTGATTCCAGTAGCTGGAATAATCGCATTACCATACTGATCCTTGACTGTAACAGAGAGATTTCTCGTAGTTCCATCCGCTATATTTCAAGTGGTTAATGGAGTTGAAACAATAGTTGGTGTTATCGAAGCAGTGGTAGTATTGGCATACACATTATGATTATAAGTTTTTGTTCCATTCCAACAATTTCCCGCTGCATCACAGATTTGCGTAACAGTAAGTGTATATTGTCTTCCTCCATTGGCTTGTCTATATGTATCGACATTCTGTATATTCCAGTTGAATGACAATGTACCATTAGAAGATGTTCTGGATGTAGTAGCTGTCTCATTACCAGAATTTTCTGATGTTGCAGATATGGAAGTTATAGGAGAACCTCATCCATTTCCAACAGTTATAGAATACGGATAGGCATTATTTGCCAAGATATTAGTAGAGTTAGCATTGGTTATATTCGATGCAGTCGGTGCTGAAGTATCTATAACAACGTTCGGTCATTTTTTAAATGTAACGAGAGCATTTCCCGCATTATCAACACTTTGCACCCAAGTATAATATGTTCCATCTGCAAGAGAAGTTGGTGAAAGATTTCCAGAAGTGGTAGTAAAAAAAGGATTTATAATCCATGCACTATCACTGGCTCTTTGAAAAACTGTCTGATAACTTCCTAATCCAGATCATCCCGCATCTGTACCAGCATTCCAATTATATGTAAGTGAAATAGAACTTGTTTTACAATAATAAACACCTCAAACCAGATTACAGGCAGTAGCGTTACTATTTTTTACATTGGTAAGTGTTAGGGATGTAGGATTCGTTGGTGCTTGTCCATCCCATTTAAGACAATACATCGTACCAGTCGTAGCAACAGCACTAAATCAAGCAGGAGTAGTTACATTAGAATTAGAATTCAGTCCAGCACTATTATACGTAGGAGTAGGAGTAAGACTTCCTGCTGTTTGTGTTACGGCAGTATCACGAGGATATCCTGTTGGTGTTCATCCAGTGGTATCGCCATCGGCAGGACAAATTTTACATTTCGAATCCCCTGATGCACAAGCTGCGGTATCAGTAGCAGTCCATGAAACTGCAGTATTTCCATACCAAGCTGCATTTGTCTCCTGGAAAAATATATATATAAATGATAGAGACACTGAAATCAAAAGAGTTTTCTTCATAGAAGAGAAGATAGAATAATAAATATCTCCTATTAAATCATATATCTTTTAGGAAAGCAAGTAAATATGTTATTTATAACATTTTTTGACATAAGGCTTAATAGCAAAAAGTGTGTGGCTGGAATGATAGGTTTTACCCGAGTAGGAGAGAAAGAATCAGTTTGATTTTTCTCTCCTTTT
>PCUR01000046.1:0-7841 GCA_002771035.1 Candidatus Gracilibacteria bacterium CG12_big_fil_rev_8_21_14_0_65_38_15
GAAGAGCAGAACAGGAAGGTAAAACCTTAGGAACAAAACCAACACATTTTAGGCTTAATCGAAAAACCAACACATTTTAGGCTTATCTCTTTTTATTTTGGGATTTATCTTATCCGATTTTTGTATTATTATTGTGTGAACATTCCATTATATCCACGAGAGTTTCCGTGTTAACCTTGTCCACCGTTTCCCTTATGTCCTGCTCATTGATTAGCGTTCATTGATGTGGATATTTCAGGAAGTTTTACGCCCTCTTTTGTAAGTTTATCAGCAAATTTGTATTGAAGTGGTCCTCTGCTTGATATCTCTGCGCTTGAGAGATATTTTGAAATATCGACTGTTTGAGTGTAACCATTATTGGAAAGTGCTTGTGAGAACCCACGGAGGTGGTTGTAGGAAGCTCCTCCGATATTAAGAAACACTGCTTTCAGATCATCGTTATCGGTATTTTTGATAGTGTTTGCGATATCATCGATATCGAGCATCTCGATCTTGAGTCCGACTTCGAGAGCTTCTTTCGCTCATTTTTCCCCTTCGGCTTTGAGTGCATTAAATGTGCTCTCGAGCGTTCCGTATCCGGTTGGGATAGGGAGGGAATATCGATCTAGAAGTGTTTTTACCGCGTCCATATGTTGTTGCTCGGAAGCTGCGATTTTCTGGAAAGTTTCGATTCCGTAGAGGGAATAGAAGTAATTATATGCGTCCCGTGCGACCATTTCTTCGCTGTATCCATAGGAAAGTGCGAGTTTCTCTGCGTCAGAGAGGGGAGATGTAGGAATGCTTACCAGTAATTCTGAATGTGATTGATCTAAACTGGAATTAGAATGAATCGCTTGTGTATTTTTACCATTCATTATGTATCCGAATCCGTTGTAGCCTGTGGCAAATGTCACGAGGACAGTGGTAATGAGAAGTCATCCGACTACTATACCAGAAATGAGGAGAGTATTGGTTTTCATATATTTTAATATAAAGAAGTAAATCGAGCGAAAAGATTTTTTCTTGTGCTCGCTTCTTTATACGAAACTTCTTTTAAATTTTATTCAGAAAAAATAAAATTCTTTTTTAGGATACTTTTACCTTCTCCTTTTCCAAACCATGGAAGAATCCGTTTTGCAGTAAATACATTGGAAGATTCTATCGTTCCGATGATTCTTACTCTTTCATTTGTCGAAATCTCAGTCATAGATCCGATTTTTGCATTGATAGTAGATATCTTCCATACTTGTCCATCGAGCGAACGAATAACCAACTCATCGGTGTTTATTTCCATAATCGTTCCGGCAATTCTGCCACCTTCGGGATTATTCCAACTCGATGCCTGATAAATGATATCGGAAATATTTGGTGCTACGTTCACGAGTCCAGAATGAACATATGAACCGATTCCAGTAAGACGCAGAATAAAAATAAAGATAATCACAATTATCGTTCCTATAAAAATATCACGAAAAAATCCATAACGATATCCGGTTGGGGTTTTTCTAAATATAAGTACTCCTGCAAAAGCCATAACGAGGAGTATCATCCCCCATATCATCCCAGGAATAAATATATACGAACCACCAATTTCTCGGAATCGGAAAAAATCGATGGAATCCTGCAAAAGAAATGTTCCGAAAAAAGCGGAAATCGCGACAATCACGATGAGAATTGACCAAGTAATGATTCTCATTAAACGATAATATCAAGCGGAAATTGGAATAATTTTCTCTTTTTTTATCTGGGAGAAAATCTGTTCTTGAATAGATTTTTTCATAGAATGAATAGATTATTGAATGCAACGAAGTTTTTCAAAAGTTTCTCTTAAGCGTGTTTTTGCACGATTCACGAGAGTGCTCGTCGTTCCGATTGGAATCTGGAGAATATCGGAGATTTCTTCATACGACCGTTCTTCTATATATCGAAGAACAATGGCCTCGCGATAGTCCAAAGGGAGTGATGTTATCGCTTTTTGAACACACTCACGAGTATCTTTTTGAGCGAGTTCTTTGTCTGGTTGAATTCCATCCGATAAAGACAATGTCAGATGTGAATACGCCTCGTCATCGAGAGAGATTTTTATAGATTCTTTTTCGTGTTTCCGAAAATAATCAATAACAGCATTGTGAGCGATACGATATATCCAACTGGAAAAAGTCCACCGATCGTCGTATTCATTAATATTCCTGTATATTTTTATGAAAATCTCCTGCAGGAGATTTTCGGCTTCCTCGTATTCCATCGAGGAAATCCGTAAGATATACCGAAGGAGTTTACTTTCATACTCCGAAATAACCTCCGAAAAAGCATCGGGGTTTTGATTGATTTTCGGTATGAGTTTTACTATATCCATAATTATACTTTATTTCTAATCTCCAGCACCTCATCATCCAGAACTTCCTCAACCTCATCAACCACCTCATCAGCCTCCTCATCAACCACCTCCTGAACTTCCATTTTTCGAAGGGGGCGAAAGCCATAATACATCGTAAATAACTTTTGAACCATTTTTATATTCCTCATATTCTGGAGATTGCCGAAATATCTCGAATGATTTTTTAAGATTTCGACTGACAAAGAAGTAAAAAATAAGGATATATATTACAATTCCTCCAAATGTAAGATATGGTATAAAAAGACATATAAATCCCAGCGGAAAAGAAATTATGATCGAAAGAATCGAAATAAAAATCGAAGATTTTCAAAAGGTGAGGACAGGAAAATATTCTGTTAAACTTTTATGGATTGTATCCCATGATTCATATGAAAGAGAAGAAGGATCAGGCGTCTTTCTATACCATGAAGTACTATCTTCTGTTTGCAAGAGCTGGCTCTTTGAATTAAATGGAGCATTTTTTATAATAAATCCTTCCTGTTTTAATTCTTTCATAAGAAGACTTTTCTTGAATTGAATTATCCCTATATTGACGAGTCAAATAGGAAACAATGCAAAAAGAAAAAATGGAAGAAGCAGTAACAAAGTTAACCAATAAGATGCATTATTATTGCTTCAAGAGGCAATAGGAGAATTTGGAGATGAGGAAGGAATTTGTGTACTATCTGTTATTTTCCTATTCATCACTCGATTAAAATACCCCTCAATTGCTCCTGAAAAATCCCCAGTATTAACTTTTGGTCGAACATCTTTTTCGAGAATATCTCTCGCGAGAATATCAGGGATTTCTCCTTCCATTCAGTATCCTGTAATGATTCGAATTTTCTTTTCTTCGGTAGCTATGAGGAGCAAAATCCCATTGTTTGTTGCTTTTTGCCCGATACCACTGTCTCGAAAAATCTTCAGTCCGATATCCAGTAATTCGCGTCCATTCCTATTTGGGAAAAGCACAACAAAAACCTGCTTCTTGTCAGGAGTTGCATTTTCATAATTTCTGGAAATTTGTTCCAGATTTCGCTTTTGTTCTACAGAAAGAATATTTGAAAAATCCGTTACATGCTCAGTTAAAACTGGCACATTCATTACATCAAAATCTGCAAAAGTTAATAATGGGAAACAGACGAAACAAAACAGAAAGATGTATTTTTTCATAGAGATATTCAATTATTTTTCTATTTCTAATGCTTTTTCCATGTCAACTTTTCCACTCGCTCCTTTAGTATCAACTTTTTGTAACTTTTCACTTTCGTTAAAAGTTCGATCTTTTGGAGTAAATCCAAACCATTTTGAAAATAAAATTCCAAATGGAAATGAGCGGATTTGAGCATTGTATCAAGCGACCGCATCATTATAATCTTTCGTAGCAACAGTAATTCGATTCACATTTCCTTCAACACTTGACATCAAAGACATATAATTTTGATTCGCTTGCAATTGTGGATAAGCTTCTCCCATGATTTTCATCGAGCTCATAGTAGTAGCCAAAAGAGCAGAAAATTGCGTCGAACTGATCGAACCGGATTTTTGAAATTCTTCTAGTTTTTGCAAATTTTGCGAAGCTCCTCGAAGAGCTGTTACTCATTCCAAAGTAGAGCTTTCATATTTTGCTGCTGCTTTTACAATAGCGGTCATTTGTGGCAATAACTCAGCTTGACGGCTATACATATTCCCAATCTGCGAATCGAGTGATTTTATATTTTCATCCATTGAAATAATACCATTGTAAGAAGTATATGCCCAAATAAATAGGATAAAAATTAATGCTGGGAAAATCCATTTTGCCATTGAAATTGAAGATGAGGAGATAGGTTGTTTCTTGAGAAAAAGATCATTTGATTCCATAAAAAAAAGATAAGGATAAAATGTTGTCTAATATTATGTGAAATAATTTCTAATTGAGAGTATATATTCTAATGATTTAAAATCAAGAACAAATTGATTAAATAAATAAGATTATCATAAAAATCTCCAATGCCAAGGTTCGTTATTGTAGCCATCTACACTTTCATTCAAATTGTTTTGGATTCCTCAATATTTGTACGCAAGTACATGGATTTTTTCTGAAAGTTATTCAGAAAAAATTTATTTCTTTTAAGAAACTAAAAAATCCCTCATTTTTATGAGGGATTTTTTGTGACAAATGGTGAGTAATCCAATACTAGCCAATAAAAATATACTGATAAGTTTTAGCTTTAAAAGAAGGAAGCTTGGGAATGCGAAGGTGAAATAAAAGTATAATTTAGTTTAATTCGTTAGTCATTGTATCTACATTTGTATAAATATTTCTTACAGAACAAAGCCTATCCATTTATTATGTAAATCGAATAAATTATATCAATTCTGATTATTAGAAATCAAATACCCTATCCATTTATTATATTGATTAAAGATATTAAATCATGAGTTACTCCCATTACTTAAAATAATACCACTCCATTTATTATGTAAATCGAATAAATTATATCAATTTTGATTATTTGATATAAGATAACTTTCGATATTGAACTGAAGTGAATAAGATAACATTCCGTTAAAATTCATGTTTGCATTCGGATTAATACTCATGTTTGCATTCGGATTAATACTCATGTTTGCATTCGGATTAATACTCATGTTTGCATTCGGATTAATACTCATGTTTGCATTCGGATTTCTAGAATGAGGAACGATTATCATATTTATTGGATAAGCAAATATCGGACATTAAGTTAAATATTCTTTTTCAAATTCATCTTTACTATTTCCGAGATGTTGATTTCGGGCATAATTAACAAATTTCATGAATTCATCTTTACGGTCCTGTTTCATTCAAAGAAATAACGGTGAGTTCATTACATGGTTGAAATTCCAGTTAATACTTGTAATATTTTCTTTTTTTGCGAATTCTAAATATTGCTTGATAGAAGATTCATACTCTCCCATATGAAGGGTAAAAAAATGTTTAAGAACTAATAAATAATAATATATTAGTTTTTCTTCTTTTTCTAGACAATTTTTCATAAGTTCTTGAAAAAGTTTATCGAATTCATCATTCTTTTCTAGAATTAGTTGTAATTCTAATGAGTTAGTAATATAAGTATGATTGTTTGGAACTATAGAATATAATTCGGAGTAAGTTTGTAAAGCCCTAACATAAGAGTAGTTTTGTGGATATACTTCTCATTCATTTTCTAGTCTGGAAATTTTCCCTTCTTGTAATTGTAAAAAGGCAAAATATCAAACAATACAAGCAAACAAGAGTGTGAGTATATTATTATAAATACTAATAGCGTTTGATAAATCATTTAGTTGAAACTTTTGAAAGATATAATAATATCATCCAAAAGAGATGGTTATAAAAGTAAAAACAATTATCCAGTATTTCTTTAATAAAAGTATCTTTCTCCATATTTTTAAGAGCCATAATTTAACAGGAGTGGAGATAATAATTCAGATAGCGATGGCTACTATTAAAAATATATTAAAAATTAAAAAATTAGACATTGTTATATTAATAGCTGATCCGATCATTGTTTTATATTATTATTTAATACTTAAATATGATTATTATATAAGTTTTTAGGAAAATACAATTTCAAAAAAGAGATATGCTCATATCTATGGGATTTATATATAGAGGGATTTTTACGTTTATAAATTTAACATGGTGAGTCCGCCGGGGTTCTTTTTTCTCAGAGTCGATTTCGCTTTTCAAGCGAACTCTTGCTTCGAAAAACGCCTTGCCTAAAAAGCCAAATCGTTGGCTTTTTACCGAATCGCCACTGCGTGGACGATACGGAAGGCTGCGGTTTCTCACCCCATCGAGCTACTTTTTCGTCAAAAAATCCCATTCACTTTCGTGAATAGGATGTTTTTATCGAAATGGTGGGTCCGCCGGGGTTCGAACCCGGGACCTTCGCCTTAAAAGGGCGCTGCTCTACCGGCTGAGCTACAGACCCATTGTTTGGAAACAATGTGGGCGTATAGTATAGAAAAAGTTCATTTTGTCCAATCTTTTTTTAAATTTCTCTTTTTTCCTTTTGGTTTTTCCTTTTTTACTCATATAATCTCGGGAAATTTGAAGAACGAGATATATCTGTAATCTGAAATTATTTTCATGCCTTCTATTATTGCTTTTGACCTGGAAACGACGGGACTCGACCCAAAAAATGATGCTATTATCGAAATCGCTCTGGTGAAGTTCGATGAAACGGGGATTATTGATCGATATACGACGCTTGTAAATCCAGGTTTTGCGCTTCCGGCTGAGTCTATGAATATCACCGGGATTACGGATGAGGATCTGAAAGATGCTCCATTTTTCTCGGATGTTCGTCCGAAACTTCTCGAGTTTCTCGCTGACGGGAGTCCGCTTCTCGGGCACAATGTGGATTTTGATATCTCTTTTTTCCGTGAATACGGAGTCGATATCGGTTCTCGTCCGCTTCTGGATACGTTCCGTATGGCGGAAATACTTTTTTTTGATGCAAAAAGTCTGAATCTCGGAAGTCTCCTCGAGAGTTTCGGGAAATCTTTCGAGAGCGCTCATCGGGCACTCGCCGATACCGAGGCAACGGTCGTGCTTTTTCAGCACTGTATAGAGCATATGCAAACGATTTCAGAAGAAAAAAGTCTCATGCTTTCTTATCTCGCTACGGTTATTTCCCCGCACAGCAATCTTTCTTTTATTCTCAAATATGCCGGTTTTCCTCGGAAAAACGTTTCTCTCGAGGATGTAGGAAAATACATTCTCTCCCGTCGAAAATCCATACCGGAACTTGCATTTTTTCATGATGAAACGCTTGATATTTCGTGGAAAGATATATTGAAGAAAGAGGAAAATAAAACAAAGGGAACTGATACGGAAACTATTCAAAAAGGAAGTAATTCGAGTGCAAATTGAGACCCGGAATGAGTCGTACGAAGTCAGTACGGCGAATGAGGAAGCGGAGATTTGAACTTGAAGAACGACTTTTTCAACAGTTTCCTTGAAGAAAGAGTAGAACAGGGGAAAATGCTGGACCTCGTAACTCAGGCTTTCAAGGAAAATGAACTTCTCCTCATCGAGGCGCCGACAGGAGTCGGGAAAACATTCGCTTATGGGATTCCTTCTATTATTACTTCGATTCAGACGGGAAAATCGGTCTATATTTCCACCAATACTAAAACTCTTCAGGATCAGATTTTCGAGAAAGATATACCGGCGATGCGCGAACTCTGCCGAGCTCAGGGAATCGAGGATTTTTCCGTAACCAAGATAAAAGGACGTTCCAATTATTTGAGTTTATTTCTGTTTTTCGAGTATCTCGAATCTGACATTCGTGAAGAAATCGAATATATCGTGGTTGCAAAACTTTTGTTTTGGCTCACCAAAACAGAATATGGAGAACTTGATGAACTTTCCTGGTACGGACAAGAATATTCCATCATTGACAAGCTTCGTTCCAATGACCGGCGCGTGCTTATTCCCGAGAATCCGTACCGC
>PCUR01000046.1:7865-27184 GCA_002771035.1 Candidatus Gracilibacteria bacterium CG12_big_fil_rev_8_21_14_0_65_38_15
CGCCAATATTATTATCATCAATCATGCGCTTTTGCTTTCGGAAACGACCGAGGATACGCCGTCGAAGATTCTTCCCGATATCAAACTCCTCGTCATAGACGAGGCACACAATCTCGAGGCGGTTGCGACCGATGCGCTCAAATATTCCACGACGCTTTCCGCAATCGAGGAAGCTCTTGCGAGTATTGATCTCATTATCAAACGACAGAAAAGCAAGCTTGTCGCAGAACCGTTTATCTTCCCAGAATTCCGCGACATAAGCGAATCCATCGTCCTTAATTTCGGGATGGTTTTCGACGTGTTGTACCGGTATCTCGCTTTTCGAGTTCCGCAATCTGGAGACAATAAATACAACCAGACTCTTATTGAACCGAATTTTTTCAAGCAGGAAGGAGTCGAGGGAGTTCATCGTATTCTCGATGCGCTTGCGGATCGAATTCATGACCTTATCACACATCTTTATGGAGCGCCAGAAGCGCTCTATGTTCAGATGGATCGTCCGATAGCAGCCATAGAATGAGGACTTCATGTACTCTATTCCATTTGTCGTGAGCAAGAAAAAGATTTTATCAAAGTCATCACCGCAAAAGATGGGGAAGTATCTGCTTCTATCACACCGCTTCACGTCGGGAAAGTGCTCGACGAGAAACTCTACCATTCACTCGATGCTTGTATAGCGACGAGCGCAACACTCTCGGTTCACAACGATTTTTCTTATATAGAAAAATCCCTTTCTATGCAAGCGTTTTCCAAGCATGTGCTCGCTTCCGATTTCGATTATGCCACACAAGCATTGCTCTTTATCCCGTCCGATATCGGAGATATCAAGAATACCGTCGATCGCGAACGGATTCATGATTTCATCGGGGATATCCTCTCTATCGTTCGGGGACGGACGCTCGGACTTTTTACTTCGTTTGTCAGCATCAAGGAGGTATTTCTCCAGATAAATCCCCGTCTCAAAAAAGAAGGGATTACGCTTATGACTCAGGGGCTTTCCGGAGGTCGGCAACGTATGATAGAATATTTCCGTCAGCATTCCGATTCTTCGGTGCTTTTCGGAACCGACAGTTTTTGGGAAGGAATCGATATTCCAGGGAAAAACCTCGAGACACTCATAATTTATAAATTCCCGTTCGCCGTTCCGACCGATCCAGTTTTCATCGCTCGTTCCCGACTGTATCGGGACAGTTTTTCAGAATATTCTTTGCCTGCTATGATTATAAAACTCCGCCAGGGACTCGGACGACTTATCCGTACCAAAACAGACCGAGGAATTATCGTGCTTCTCGACTCCAGAATAGGGTCCGCGTGGGGAGAAAAAGTAAAGGAATGATTTCCGGAAGGAATCAAAATCCGAAGCGGGACCAGAGAGACATTCTTAGAGATGCTCAAAAAAAAGAAGATGTAAAGCGTTTTTTTTGTAATTATCTTGCTTTTATGATATGCTGTCATCAGTAAGTTTATTTCATTATTCTTTCTCTCTATGGAAGAAACAAAAAATACAGAAAAAAAATCTAATTATATAGAACTCGAAAATGATTCCACGAGTGTTGGAAACATTTTCAATGAGCTCTCAGGAGAGCTTGGAGAACTCGACTTTGCTGAAAGAGCAAAAGCCCAAGAGGTAGAGAAGAAACATCCTCTTATTATTGCTTCTTTCTGGACAGGGAAACTATTCTTTATTGTTGTTCTTGTTGCTATACTTATGAGTATTGATATTTTCGTCCGTACTATGAAAGACAATTCTTATTTTGCAAATCTTCCTATCTGTCCATATCTCTCATATGGAGTAGATAATTATGAAAATAACAATTGTAAGACTCTTCCGCAGATTTTTACAGAATTAAAAGATCAGAAGGATAAATTGGAAAAAAATATCGTCGCCAATCTCATTATTTTGGTTCCGAAATTTTTACAATCTTCCGATATTTCCAGTTCGCCAAAAGTACAATTTATCCAAGAACATACGGGAGATTCACGAATCTCTATAACAGATGCTATTACTCGTTTTCTCGAAATAAAAAATAGAACGAGTTACCAATGAGAAGATATTGAATGTAAATGAGTTTCCGCAAATGAACAAGGACAGATTTCTCTTTCTTGTGAGATTTACGGATGACCTATTATTTCACCAACAGGACAAGCTACCAAGACCTCTAGAGAAATAGCACTTGCATTCTTAAATCGTCTCGGTGATACAAGTAGTAATTTTCAGATTCTTTCCTATCCAAAAGTATTGGATATTTCGGAATTCAATAGTGTTGATGGGTTTAAATCTGTATTTTCTACAGTAACCCCACTCGATCTCAAACTTCAGTATTTACCTACTAACAAAATGTAATCATGGAAGCAATGGATAAAAGAAAAAAAAGTCGTCTCATTAAGGGCATAATATTTAATATTGTGGTTATCGCAGCCTGTTCTTTTTATATAGGAAGCTTTGCTTTGCCAAAATACGAAGAAATAAATCTTCTTACAAAGAAGATCAATGAAATTGATATAAGTTTTTCCAATCTCAAAAATGACGGTGTAGATAGTAATTCTTTCGCAGAACTTCTTGATCGATCTGGAAGAAAGAAAGATATCTCCACGACTATTTTTTCCGATACCGAGAAACTCAATAGTGTACTTAAAAAGCCGAAAACAGCGATAGGCGATTATCTTTCTTGGATTATTGAAGAGAATGGAAAAGTAAGTACTATTGATAAGGAAATACAGACGAATGAAAGAATTCTTGGAAATATTATTCCGGTTTTTCTTAATTCATCGACGGTCGAAAACGATATAGATAATCAGATTACGCTCACAAGTTTTATTTCCTATGTGGAAAAAAATATTCTTGGTAAATATGCTCTTACAAGCTATACACCACTCGGTATCTCGAATATTAGTTTTCCTGACAAGAAAGATACGCTGATAAATATCGGAAGTTTTAAAATAGATCTTGATTTTACTGGAAAGAATAAAGATATTCTTGCATTTATTAATAAAGTGCAACAATCCGGGAAACTTACTATTCGTAATGGAAAAATAGTTTCTGACAATAATATCTCATTCGATGGAAAATGATTATCAAGTCTTTCCAATCTTCTTATAAATATCGATTCTCTCGCTCTTGAAAATATCCCCGTTGTATCGACAGAACAAAATAAGGGAAGAATGTCTCTTGAGTTCTATGTAGAAGGTATGAATTATCAAAAGATTCTTATTCTCCGATCTCTTTTGACTACGAAATTCGAATGGTTACAAAAATCGATCCAAGAAAAACAACTTCTTTGTGCAAAACTTGGAAATCCTCTTTGTAATAATACAGTAACGGCGAATATTATTGCTAATATCAAAGGACTTATGAAGAATATCGTCGCGTTACAACCAAAAATCACCGCCTTTAAAAAAGGAGGTATCATTGTTGATGTCAATAAAGAAATGGACACACTCACCGAAGTAAAGATGTCGCTTCAAGCTATCGAGCTTGTTTATCTTAAAAACAATTCTATCTTGGAAAAAGCAAAAAAATAAATCAACACTAAAAATAAATCTCTCTATTTTATGGAAAATACTCTCGTAAGTCTCCTCAAAGAAGAAATATACAAAGGGGATAATGCTCAAAAAATCTGTGATCTCATTATATCCGCCGCTGCGGATATAGGAGCGTCAGATATCCATATCGAACCGCTTTCTAATGTAGTTCGTATTCGGTATCGTGTTGACGGAGTGCTTCAAGAGATTTTGGAATATCAGATTTTTCTTCATCAGCAAGTCGTAGCGAGATACAAGATTCTTGCTAATCTGAAAATCGATGAATCTCGTATTCCTCAGGATGGACGTATTTCTATCTCTCTTGAAGGAAGAGGATTGGATATGCGTGTCTCGACTCTTCCGACCGTTGTCTGAGAGAAGATTGTTATGCGTATCGTTGATAAAAGTAAGAAAGCCCCTCCTCTCGAGAAACTTGGTATTGAAGGAAAAAACGGAAAGATTCTTGCAAAAGCTATTTCTCTTCCCAATGGAATTATCCTTACTTCCGGTCCGACCGGATCAGGGAAATCCACCACTCTCTATTCTTGTCTCGCAGAACTTAATAAGCCGGATGTAAATATTATGACGCTCGAAGATCCGGTCGAAAATACTATCGATGGAGTTAATCAGAGTCAGGTTTTCCCGACTATTGGATATACGTTCGCGAGCGGACTTAGAACAGCGCTCCGTCAGGATCCTGATATTATCATGGTTGGGGAAATTCGTGACTCAGAAACAATCAATATCGCCATCGAAGCATCGCTTACAGGACATCTCGTTCTCTCGACTATCCATACCAATTCTGCCGCTGAGACTATTACTCGTATTCTCAATATGGGGATTCAAGCATTTCTTCTTCCTGCTTCGATTAATGCCATCATAGCACAACGACTTATTCGTCGGCTTTGTGATTGTAAGAAATCCATCTCTGCAAACGATTTAGATGATCGTACGAAACAATCGGTAAAGAAAGCTATTCTTAGAACGGATAAAGAGGAACTTAATTCTCGTGTTTCCCCGGAAATGCTCGCAAATCCTATGTTCTACGAGGCAGGAGGATGTGAAAAATGCAATCATACCGGATACAAAGGACGTATTGGTATCTATGAAATAATGGAAATTACACCGAAAATCAAAGAACTCATACTTAAATGAGCGAGCGGAGTCGAAATCAATGAGATAGCGATATCCGACGGGATGATTTCTCTTGAACAGGATGGTATAATGAAGGCTCTCAACGGTCTTACTTCTCTTTCGGAAGTATATACCGCAGCAAAAGAAGAATAAAAACCATTTAATAACCCCCTTAATCCCCCTTGTCAGGGGAAATAGCTAGGGCTCCTCCCTTGATAAGGGGAGGTTGGGAGGGGTTGATAATTATGAATAATTCCTAATTTTATACATATGTCCGATATTCTTATTCTTGATACTAAGACCGAACAAAAAGAGTCCGATATTACCGCCGGTTTCAGTATAGAATCCATCAATAAATGGCTTATCTCAAAACAAGGTATTAAAACCGAACAAAAAGTAATATTTTTTCGGTTACTTGCTACTATGGTAAATGCCGGTCTTTCTATTATGAAGGCTATGACTATTCTAGAAAAACAAGAAAAAAATATAATTCTTAAAAAGCTTTATGGAAATATTATCGCCGAAATAAAAACCGGAAAGAACTTGAGTCAAACACTCCGTGAATACGGAGAAAATTTCTCCGATTCCGAATGTTCCATTATCGAATCTGGGGAAAAGACAGGAAAACTTAATTCTTCTCTCATTCAACTTGCCGAGCAGGTAGAAAAAGTATCGAGTATGTCGAAGAAATTAAAAGGAGCTCTCATGTATCCTGCAGCCATCGTGGTTGTTATGATCGGATCCGTTATGGTGCTTATGACTCTGGTAGTACCGAAAATCGTCGAGATTTTTGGTGATAAAGACAAGCTTCCACCACTCACAAAGATGCTTATAGGAACAAGTGATTTCTTCGTACATTATTGGTGGTCTATTATCATTTTCGCAGTGGGATTTGTTATTTTCGTTTCTTTCTGGAAACAGACAGAATCCGGAAAATATCGATTCGATAGTATTCTCCTTAATTTTCCTATACTGGGAAAAGTGATACAAAAAGTCGTTCTCTCGAAATTCTCGCGTATTCTTTCCAATCTTCTTTCAAGTGGAGTATCCATTGTGGAATCTCTTCGAATTATCTCTGAAGTCGTAGGAAATGAAGTGTATCGTCAACGTATCCTCCTCCTTCGGGAAGATGTTAAGCGTGGTATAAAGATTGGAGAGAGTCTGGAAGATGACAAACTTTTTCCCGAAATGCTCGTACAGATGATAAAAGTCGGAGAAGAGACAGCGAAACTCGATACGATTATCCTGAAAATCGCTGACTTCTTCGATGAAGAAGTCGATACGACTATCAATTCCATTAATAAACTCCTTGAACCAATTATTATCGTTACGATGGCTATCGTTGTCGGAGTCATTGCAGTTGGAGTCATGCAGCCGATTATGAATCTTGCCGATGTGGTGAGTGAAAAATAAATACAAAAAAATATTTTACTAAAAAGTCCGTATTTTTACGGACTTTTTAGTAAGTGTATAGTTTTTTAGAACCGTTCTTGTTTTTGATATTCGCATATCTACAATGAGCGGTTGTGTATAATATACGAAAGATTATTAAAATTTTATTAATTTTTTCCAGAAAATTAAATTTTCTAAAAAATTACAACAAATTCTCCTTTGCAAACACTTTTTTCATAGTACTCTCGACATTCTTTCACAGTTCCGTGTTTAAATTCTTCAAATTTCTTAGTAAGTTCCCGTGCCACAACTATTTGATGGTCGGGTCCGAGATATTTTTCCATATCGGAGAGCGTACGAATAATACGATGAACGGATTCGTATATAACTACTGTATAATCCTTGTTTTGGAGTGATTTAAAGAGGGTTTCGCGACCTTTTTTCACAGGAAGAAATCCGAGAAATCGGAAGTCATGCATATGCATTCCAGAACCGACAAGCGCCGAAAGAACAGCAGAAGCTCCAGGAATTGGAACGATAACAATATTTTCTTCTATCGCTCGTTTCACAAGAATGTAGGCGGGATCAGAAATCCCAGGAGTTCCAGCATCTGATATGAGAGCGACATTTTTTCCTTCCTGAAGAAGAGTTATGATTTTCTCTACCTTTACATCCCCTGAATGTGCATGAAAAGAGATGAGCGGTTTTGATATTTCATAATGATGAAGAAGTACTCAGGAAGTCCGTGTATCTTCGCAAGCAATGACATCGGCTTCACGAAGGGTACGAAGTGCTCGGAGTGTAATATCCTCGAGATTACCGATGGGCGTAGAGACGATAAAAAGCATATTTTGATTCGAGGAAAAGATAAAATATTTTTAGAGTTTTAATCGACATTGAGAGCGAAAATCTGGGTAGATTGCTGTTTTCCTTTAAGGACGATAGTATCGAGTTTATCAATAGAAAACTTACCCAGATCCTGTACTTTGTCAACTACAGATTGACTCAAAATAATTTTTCTGTCATATTTTCTTGTAAGACTTTCAAGCCGCGAAGCCGTATTTACCGTATCTCCGATAATAGTTGCTTCCATTCGATGTTTTGTTCCAATAGTCCCAACTATGACATTCCCTGTATTTATACCGATACCAATATTAATTTCTTTACCAATACTCGAGACTTGAAAACGTTTCATAAATTTTTGTATTTCAAGAGCACAAGTAAGAGCATTATCCGAAATATCCTGTTCAAAAATAATCATAATACCATCCCCGAGAAATTTATCTATATAGCCGTTGTGATCATAGATGATCTCGCCGATTCCGTCAAAGTAAATATTGAGAAGAAGAAGCGCTCGTTCCGGAGTAATCTGTTCGCTGATATTCGTAAATCCGATAATATCAAGAAACATAACATTGAGGTTTTTTTCACAGACGCCCCCAAGAGTTATTTTTTCGTATCCCTTAAATCCTATCTCTTTAAAGATATCATGGGAAATGAATTTCTTGAAAACCTTATGTAAATCTCCAAGATCCTTTTTTAAAATATTTTTTTTGATATAACTTTTCTTGAGAATCGTTTCCATTTCTTTATTTTCATGAAAAAAATGAATACGACTTTTAAAGTTACGAGAATCTTCTTCTGTGAGTGTTAATCTGAAATTTTCTATAAGGTTTGCGTGATCTTTCCGATATTTCTTATTGAGAAGAAGATAAATAAGAATTAAGCTCGCATTGAGAAGAATAGCAAAAAGAGCTATATAACTGGTTATATATCCACTCGGAATTTTTATCAAAGAGATGATAAATAGAGTATTACTCCCAGCAAAAAGAGAAATTATAACGTAGTTCGTAGAATATATGCTGAGTTTCATAGACTTTAAAAAAGTATTTATACTAAGAATAATCATTATGTATGACTATTGATCTTCATAGAATATCCGGGTGATTCCCATATATCCACCGAAGAAATAGATGAATATGATTCCAGTAAATCACACAGTAAGCGATATGTCAAATATAGCATGCGCTATTATAGAAAAAGAAAATCAATAAAGAAGGGTTCTTGCATATTGTAAAATCCGTGGTAGTGCATTATATGCTATGAATGCCCGAGAAAAATAGAGTCCGACGATGACACTACAGATGATATGAGTCATAAGAGAGAATATGGATCGGAATATCCAAGTCGTGAGAACTCCCGAACTCCAGAGTCCCGATTGTTCGGCTATATTTTTGAGATAGAGAATATTTTCTATAAAACCAAATCCGAGAGCAATAAAGATAGAAAATAATACTCATTTTTTCACGGAATCGATACGAGGAAGTGAGCTGGTGAGAACGGAAAAATGTTTGCTCGTTTCTTCTATGATGGCGATTATTATATAGTAGAAAAGCACGAGTTTAAGAGTCCCGAAAACCACTCATGCGATAGTAACCCCTCCGCCCGTAAGTAATGATTCGCCGATATTCAACGGAAAAACAAAAAGATGAAAAAGAGAAAAGAGCACTCCTAAAAAGAGAACGATAAGAGTGTTTTTTATGAAAATATTCCAGATTTTTCCTATATTGAGCGAGAATATTCCTAGGGAAAAAACAAAAATACTTCCTACTATAAGTCCAATAGTAACAAGCAGAGAAAACATAAGCACCATATGATTATCTCCTTGCAAAAGAAGTAGGAAAATATTCCATTGCGCAAGACTCGTGAAAGTCATTATATCGTTCATAAAAAGCACAGGAACTACTGACAGAGCTCCAGCAAGGATACCGAGTCCAAATCTACGAGCTCCAAGAGGGGAGTTATCGAGGTACGAAAATATATATCCCCAGATGAGAATGGGGAGGAAGGTGATGATTATTATAGGAATAAGTGACAGAAACTCCATAGTGTGGAACCTCTGAAAAACTCGTTCTTTGAGTTTAAAACTCCGTTTCCTTGCTCATCGTACTATTTCAGTACGCCTCGCTCCGGTACTCGATTTGCACTCAAATTACTTCGTTTTTGAGAGGTTCAAAAAATTAATTTTTAAATAAAATTTCGTATTACTTTTTTCGAAAAATTTCGTATTTTCCAAACTGTATACTTTCTCGTTTCCCATTCTTGAATAGTGTGGAAGCGAGGAGAATATTTGCTCCGATGAGTATAAAAAATATCCCAATAATATAGGCTATGAGTTCTGGTGCTGCGATGACCAAGAGTCAGAATAGAAGGAAAATAATACCAATGAGATTCATAAATATTTTTTTATAAATATAAATTATCTTTAGAAATCTCTGCAAAACGCGAATTTCATATTCAAACCTTACGTTTCCTTCATTCATCGTACATAAGTACGCCTCACTTCGGTACGCGGTTTTCATACGAACTTCATCATTTTTCAGGAGATCCGAAATTTGTATAAAAATCAAATTCTGTAGAAACATTCTCACTCTATAGCAAAAACCAAAAAAATCAACTTTTCGAATTGATTTCCAAAAATATTATTGTACTATGCCAGCGATAATTTTATCTTCCCTTGAAAATATGCACAAAATATATTCTTGTCTCATACTTCTCTTATTGCCGTTTGGTGTTTTTGCTGCAAACGTAGATGTTACGGCAAATCCTCCGTCTGGTACGTACTATTCTCCTGTATATATCACTCTTACTCCGACTGATTCCCGGGCAAAAACTTTCTATAGCTTCAAGCCGGACTGATATCCACAGGATGCTTTTCTCTATACGAAACCTATTCTTTTGAAACATTCTTCTCCGTTCATATATTTTTCGATTATCAGCACTGATAATGAATCGAAAATCAAACAGAATAATTATATTCTGGAATATTCCTCATTTATCCGTTTCGAATCCGGATATACTTCCGGTTCTGGGAAAGCGAATATAGTTCTTACGAACAGCGGATCTGAGAATGTAAATATCGGTTTCTGGCAGGTTCATTCTGAGTCTGATGGAAAGGTTATTCCCGAAGGAACAATAATTGCTCCATGAATGAAATATAGTGTCAGTTTGAATTACACTGGAAACAGTTCTCTAGTACTTCGAAGTCCCGATGGGGAAGAAAAGGATATTCTTATACCGAACCATACAGAAAATATTTTTCCGAAGAAGCAAACGGTAACGACGAAAATAGTGCCGAGAAAGATTATCTCTACCGCAGAAACTACCACTCAGGTTATTGAAAATACTTCCGTTCCAGTAATAAAGTCCTCGACTCCAGAAACTCCCATTATTCAGGAATCTGCACCGTTGGATATAAACCAGATTGTCAAAGTTTCCGCTCAGGAATCGGGACAAAAAAGCCCGAATCCTCTCTATCTGGTGGTAATACTCGCTATTTCTCTCGGAGGCGGAACCGTTCAGTGGTATCTAAGGAATAGGAATAAATAATATGAGTATTTTACAGATAAAAACTTTCCGCTGGATTTTTTATAATTTTTGATATACTTCATCTATTATAAATTTCTTTCCACCTCTATGCGTCAATGTACCCTCGTATTTGTATTTAATCAGAAAAAACAGATTCTTCTCGCGATGAAAAAGCGAGGATTCGGCGAAGGAAAATGGAATGGTGCTGGGGGAAAAGTCGAGGACGGAGAAACTATTATACAGGCAGCAAGTCGCGAACTCGCGGAAGAAACCGGAATCAGTATCGCTCCAGAGAAGCTCGAAGCACGAGGAGTGCTTCATTTTCATTTCTCCAGTAAACCTGAATGGAATCAGGATGTGAATGTGTTTGTTTCTCATGGATACACGGGAAGTTTCGAAGAAACCGAAGAAATGAAACCCGAATGGTTCGATACGGATAAAATCCCATTTGATACTATGTGGGAAGATGATATCTATTGGCTTCCGCGCGTAATCGAAGGAGAAAAAGTCGAATTTGAATTCTATTTCGGAGACGATGGATTGATAGAAGAATATGCCGAAGTATACGGAGGATAGAAGAGAATCTCAAAATCAATCAATACAAATGGATCATATCATCGTCGACATCCAGAAATACGAAGTCCGGGGGAAGGAAATTCTCTCGGATGTTTCGTGTATCATTAATGCGACTGACCGTATTGCGATTGTTGGAGGAAATGGAGTCGGGAAGACGACGTTTATGAAGATTCTGACTGGAGAACTGGGAGAATTTGATGGTTCTATTAATAATATCGGTTCCATCTCACTTGGGTATCTTTCACAGATTCATTTTGATACCGAAGATCGGAAAGTACGAGACGATCTCAGACTTGCTTTCTGAGAAGTTCGTGAAGCAGAGAAATCCCTCGCAGAAGCAGAGAAATTTATGGAAGAACATCCAGAAGATATGGATGCTATCGGTCGGTATACTGAGGAACTTGACCGATTTCAAATTCTCGGAGGATACGAAGTGGAGAATCGATTGGAACGGGTTGCCCGATGAATCGGGATTTTCGATCTTTTGGAACTTTCCATAAGGGAAGTGAGTGGAGGACAGCGAACCAAAATCGCTCTCGCAAAAGTGCTTCTTTCGGCTCCTGATTTTCTCTTGCTCGATGAACCGACCAACTTTATCGATCTCTGAAGCGTGGAATGGTTGGAAAAATACCTCATCGACAACTGGAAATGAGGATATATGATTATCTCCCATGATCGAGAATTTCTCGATAAAACCTGTGATATCGTCTATGAAATTATTCCAGGAAATCCCCTCCAGATATACCATGGAAATTATACCTATTCCGTAGAACAGAAGAAAAAACTTTCCGAGAAACAATGGAAAGTGTATGACGAACAACAAACACTTATGGAAAGCGAAAAAGCGCTTATTAATCGTTTTCGTGCCGGATCTCGCGCCAGTTTTGCGAAGAGTCGCGAGCGGGCACTCGAGAAGATTGAAGTGATAGAGAAACCGTATGTTCCGCCAGTGACTAATTTTTCTTTCGCTTTTGGAGAACGGTCCCAAGAGAAAATATTCTCTTTCAAAGAATGTTTTATCGGGCGAAAAGAGCCGCTTTTTTATATCCAAGATCTTGTGCTTTCTGAACGTGAACGAGTTGGAATTATCGGGGAAAACGGAGCAGGGAAGTCGACATTTATGAAGACAATACTCGGACAATTGGAACCACTCGACGGGTATTGTCAGAAAGGGAAATGACTTGAAATCGGTTATTATTCCCAGATGCACGAGGAACTTGTACGAGATAAAACCGTTTTAGAAAATTTTGCTCTGCACAATATCCACTATCCTCGAGAGAGATTGAGTTCGCTTCTCTCTCAATACGGATTTGTATTTACCGATTTGGATCGTAAAATCGAATCATTTTCTGGCGGACAGATATCCAAAATCCTTTTCGCGATTCTCGGGCAAAAACCCTCGAATTTCTTGGTTCTTGATGAGCCGACGAATCATCTGGATTATGAAGCGCGTGAGGCATTGGAACAAGCTTTACAGAACTATAAATGAACAATTCTTTTTATCTCGCATGATCGTTATTTTGTTAATAAAATCGCCTCGAAGCTCTGGATTATCGCGAACAATGAACTCTCAGTGAATTATGGAAATTACTCGGATTATCAGTATAAGAAAGAACGATGACTCCAGTACGATGCTGCACTTTTCGATGAAAGTGCGGAACTGAATCTGGTACTCGAGGAAAAACTGGGAAAGAATGAAGCAAAGCGAATCGCTCAGAAATTCTGACGGAAGAAGAAATAATAAAACCTCGATTTGGTCGAGGTTTTATTATTTATATATTAAATTTAATGCTTACTGGAGTCTTGATTTCTTCAAGATACACGCTGATTTTATCAAAACTTTCACGAATAGAAATTCATAAGTTTTTTGAAGTCCAGAATAATCTTTTTTTATGTAAATCTCAGTCTATAAATTCAAATCATTCTTTAGCCTCGTAGAGCTTTCCTTTGTGAAAACGGTATTGTATTGTTCAAAATCAATAAAGACTCAGTTCTATGATTTCATGGAAAAACTGAATCTCAGGAAAATTGTAACTACACTGTATTTCTATAAGATTTCTTGTTGTTTTTGTTTCTTTATTATAAACTAGCACATATGCTTTACTTCCTTTTTTTCAGAGAGCTGGAATACCATCAAAAAAATCTTCTTTGAGATAAGGAGTTTGTATTACTCAATTCAATCAATCTATTTCCGTAATTTTTTCTTGTTCTTTATTGATTATATAGTACTTATATCATTCTTTTGTCCAGATTCTGCAGATATTTTTATTTTTATAAAAATACACCAGATCTGTTTTTTTGTCGAATTCAGAGTAATTAGCTACTTCTCCGAGAAGTGTTTTTCCACATAATTTATTTTCCGACCAGTTTCTGTCATCCCATGTGACAATATGGATTCATACGATGGTATAAAAAGCAAAAGTATCGTCTTCCTGTATTTCCTTATCTTTCATTTCCGTGACGATTGTCTCGTCAGGTCACATATGAATTCTATCATAGAGCTCCTGTAATATTTCTGAAACATCGAAATTCTCACCTTCCCGTATCTTTATGAGTCCTTTTCTTCCATCCTCGTTCGTGGTTTGAAAAAGAGCATACTCTTGAGAGAGTTCCTGTACGGATATGAGTCATTCTTTTGAATATATTTCTTTGAGTTGGTTCGTTTCAGGATCGAGTCTGTATATCACTCAAACATGAATGAAATATCCTTGATTTTTTGAGTGACGGAACGCATTTTTTACATCGATGATTTTATCAGCATCTGATTCTAATTTTATCTCTCCGCAGAAAATAAGTCCATTTTCTAAGACTTCAGGTTTTTGATTAAATTCTTTGTTTAATTGAAGAATTTCTTTATTTTCCTTTATAAGGAAAAGTTTATGTTTTCCGAAAGCATCGACATAGGAATATATTTTTCCCACTCAGTTGATTTCCCTAAAAAATTCTATTCTCTCTCATTCTGCTAAAGCAATATTTATAACAAAAGGATATCGCTTCAATTCTTCTCATATATATGCGATAAAATGTTCTGTAGTGTACTTTCCTTGTGTATCTTCTAAAAAATTTCGTGTGAATTCCTTATTACAATCCGATTGTAATATGATAATATTTGAAAGGATTTTATCCCCCTTTGCTCGTGTATTTTTGCTTGAGAAGAAATCTCGTAAACATTCCCATTCTTTATGGGTAATAGGATACCTTTCTATAAAAACTGCTCTGTAAAGACTTACTATTTTCTCGACATTTATTTTTTCACCTCATTTTTTCTCGGTGTTTATTTGCATCCCAATAATTTTGAGTATCGTTTCTGTTGTTTTTGAAAAAACAACATCAAGGGCGTTATTACAATATTCTTTTGTGGAAGTCTCGATGATATATCCTGAAATATCATCGATATTAATAATATCTCATTTGAGGTTTTCTTTTGAAGACATGTGCAGTATTTTAGATAACTAGTGAGTTATTTTATAACTTTTTCTGTTATAAAGTCAAATCATTTACTGCTTCCCGGAATTTTTGTGCTCGATCCAGATAATCCTTAAACATCCCGAAGCTGGCACATCCAGGAGAGAGGAGTATAATATCTCCCGATTCTGCGATTTTCGTCGATAATCAAACCGCTTCGTCCATGTTTTCGCTGTAATGATAGGAAACTCCGTATTGTTCGCAGATTTTTCCGAGAATTTCACGAGTTGCTCCGATAAGTTCGGCATGTTTTACTTTTTTTGAGAGAATCGATCCTAAGTGCTCGAAAGCATCTCATTTGTCGGAACCTCCCGCGATGAGACATATTTTCTTATCTTCAAAAGAACCGAGCGCTGCGATGAGGCTCTGAGCCGAAGTGGATTTGGAATCATCGACAAAAATCACCCCGTTTCTCGTTGTTACCATTTCGAGACGATGCGCAAGTCCGGAGATATTTTTCAAATAGTCTTTGACTCGCTTAGAACATATTTTCAGAGAAGCGGTCACAAGTGTAGAAGAAAGGATATTCATTGCATTATGAATTCCTGAGAATTGTGTTTCGCTGAGGCGGTATTTTTTTCGACCGGAGATAATAATATTTTCCCCATCCGTCCTATTACTAAGACGTCATCCTGAACTTGTTTCAGAATCTTCCTCTTTTTCAAAAGATTTATTTAATCTGGATTGCTTTGCTTCGCTCGCAATGACAATATCACCCATATTTACTCCGAATACCCGCACATTCGGTATATCTTTCGGGATATTGAGTCCGAACTCCCGGGCTCTGGAAAACACTTGTTCATTGATGACGGAAGTTCCTGTTGTATAGTGGAATACTCGCATCTTTGCATTGAAATAGTCCTGAAGGTTCGGATGCCAGTTCAGGTGATCGGTTTCAAAATTAGTGAAGATGGAATGATTCGAGCGGAATCCTCCTATTCTTTCTCCTTTTGGGAGTGATTCGAGACTTTTTAATCCCGATGGACGAGAGAGATTATATGCCATGAAACTCGAAACTTCTATGACGATATAACCATGTTTCAATCCTTTTTCACGGATTTGACGTACGGTCTGCGAGAATGGAATCTCGAAATTTCCAGAAAGAAAAACCTTATTTTCCCCGTATTCTGAACAGAGAAGTTTATAGACTATCCATGCGGTTGTTGATTTTCCATCAGTTCCAGTAATACAGATTATTTTGAATCCTTTCGGTAAATATCGTGCAGCAAAATCCATCTCAGAAAGAATTTTATCCGATTTGTAAATTCGATTGTTTGGCGAAACTCCGGGAGTAGGAATTATGGCGTTGTATTTCGAAAAATCTACTTCCAAATCCGCATCATCCCGGATATCTACAGGAATATGAAGCGATTCCGCAAGTGCTTTAACCCCATCACTTACCCGTCATTTACCGTAAAAAAGTATCATAAAAGTTGAAAAAATCGAATATTTAGGGTATTATAGGGAAAACTTTATTTTTCAGAAAACAAAATTTCTATGAATTCTATAAGCGGAAAAAGCTCAGGGCTTTCAAAACTTGAAATTAAATCGTATAAAGCATTTTCCGAGATTATGGAAAAGTGAGTATGGGAATGATTAACTATGCTTGATTTCTATTCCATAAAAGGACTTTCTCGAAAAGAGTTAGAAGATATGTTGTATAAGGAGGCAAATATTCAGAAAACAAAAAAATCTGCAAAGAAAAGCCTTCTTGATCGTATTAATCTCGTATATACGATGGCAATCAGTCAGATGAAAAATTCTTTTCTCTTAAAGATTCCACAAGGATTGGAATGAAAAAAATGGGATTGTGTTGAAGATTTTCTAGACTTTATGGAAAATATCGCAGATGAAAAAAATCAAGGATATTCAAAAGTTGTAAATTGTGCTATTCTCAAAACTATGTCTGCCGTAGAAGATATTATCGATAATCCCATCGTGACGGAACTTGAAAAAAATCTTGAACATATTGTTGATAAGATTCAGTCTATCAAGGGATTCAAGATAATTAGCCGAAGTGATCGTGGTTTTAGTTTCGTGTATAATTCTATTGATAAGTCGCCTCCGATACACATCAGATGACAGCTTGTATATCGGACAAAACAGTTCTGCAAAATCCTCCAGAAACTTATCTATAATCGTAAATATATAAGTGCGGATCTTATGACGGATCTTATTGGATTTCGTGTGGAAATTGATGATATGGATGGCGTAAAAATGTCCGAGGACAATATACTGTTTTTTGCAAAAAAAGTTTTTGAAGGAGATTGCAAACTTGATAATAAATGACTTCTCTGAGAAGAATTCTTAGGTCAATGCGGAATCGGACTTCGATGACAGAAAGCAAAAGATTCAACCCCTGACGAGTTTAAAAATGCCTCTCTTATATGACATGTATCCTATAAGGCATGAAACAAAAAAATCGAGAACAATCTTGGTGTTGAAGTGCAGTTTGTAAATATTTCCAATAAAAACGAAGCAGGATTTAACAAGCATGAAATATATGATATGAAGAAAGTTCTCTCCCTCGTAGCACGACTTATGGGGACATTGACGATAGGGAACATCAAAGTGGCTATCAATGAAATCGGTCTTCTTTCTGGATATTCTGAGGAAGCAATTCTTCATCATCTTTTTTTTCCGAAAGCATCGAAATGTTTCAAGGATGGGATTCTAACAATCGACGAGAATCATCACGGATTTCTTATTCCTCTTCAAATAGGAAAAGATATATGCTTCATAACGGAAGATATTCATTCTTCTTCTTTGCAAGAGTTTTATCAAAATTATCCGAAAAAAGCAACATATTTCAATTATGCAGAATTCAGAAAAAAATACGATATGGTAAAAATATAATTATATTTTCTTGCTCCATATTTCTTTCAGATTTCCTCCTTTTCCAATTTTCGCTTCTATATCCGGATGTCTTTCTAGATAGGAGGCGAATTTTTTTGCCGATTCGTACCCAGGATCGATGATATCGAGATCCGGACGAATTTGTTCGATAGTTGAGCGAACGTATGGGTAATGAGTACATCCGAGAAGAATCGCCTCTATATCGGTATCGAATTTGGCAAGATGAGTTTGTAATACTTCTGCAATTATTTCTCCTTCAAAAACTCCAGATTCTATCAGAGGAACAAGCTCTGGAGCCGCAATTTCTTGGATTTGAATGGTGCTATCGATAATATGTACTCGGTCTTTATAGGCACGATTCCTGACGGTGGATTCTGTCGCGAGAACTCCAACTTTTGAGTATCATCCTTCGATAATTCGTTCTGCTCCAGGAATAGTTACTCCAAGAATTTTTCGGTCCGGAAATCGAACTTGCTGGAGATATCGGATAGCATGGGCCGTTGCGGTATTGCAAGCCAAAATAACAATAGTTGCTCCTTGATTGAAAAGAAATTCCACTCCTTCTTCTGTATATTGTCGTATCGTCGCATCATCGAGACTGCCGTATGGACATCGAGCATTGTCTCCGAAATAAATATAGTCGTACTCGGGAAGTATTTTCCGAAATTCATGGAGAACAGTGAGTCCGCCGATTCAGGAATCAAAAAATCAAATCATAATATAATCTTTAGTTGTTAGTTTCTAGACTTTAGAAAATATATCTGTCATTCTTTTAAAGATAGAAATACTAAAAATAGTAAGAGTTCTTAACTATTTACATTCTCTTTGATGAATTTCGGCATATTAGCATATTTGAGACCTTCCTCGAGCGTTATATCGCCTTCATTAATAAACTGAAGAAGATCATGTTCAATAATTTGCATTCATTCACGACTCGATGTTTGCATAACGGAAGGAATCTGATGAAGTTCGTTTTCTCGGATGAGGTGGGAAATAGCCGTGTTTTTGACAAGGATTTCTTTTGCGAGAATCATTCCACTTCCATCGCTTTTTTTTAGCAGACGTTGGGAAAATACAGCTACAAGAGTATCGGCAAGTTGCAAACGAATCTGATTTTGTTGTCCTGCAGGAAAGGCATCGATGATACGGGAAATCGTCTGATAAGCACTTCGAGTGTGAAGTGTTGAAAATACTAAATGTCCAGTTTCTGCAAGCTTGAGTGCCATCTCAATTTCGTGCATATCTCGCATTTCTCCGAAGAGAATAACTTGAGGGTTCTGACGCATGGCTCCGATGAGAGCAGTGTTATAATCAGGCACGTCACGACCGATTTCTTTCTGTTCCATAATGGATTTCTTGTGAACGTGCACATACTCGATAGGATCCTCGATGGTGATGATATGCTTCGCATAATTGGAGTTGATTTCATCGATCATCGCAGCAAGCGTTGTGGATTTTCCTGATCCGGTTGGTCCCGTTACAAGAATGAGACCTTGTCCGGTTTTGGTTATATCCTGGTAAATAAGTGGAAGATGTAAGTCTTTGACAGAAGGGATATTCTGTGACAAAAGACGTAAAACCGTCATATAATATCCATTCTGGAAAGAGATATTTCCTCGGAATCTGGAATCTTGGAACTGAAACGAGAAATCAAGATTTTTTGTTTCGAGAAGCTTCTCATGCTGATCGTTAGTAATGAGCGATTGAGCGAAATCCTTGGCAGCCAAAGATGTAATGATATCAATCCCCTCGTTTATGAGAATGATTTCCCCAGAAATTTTAACAGCCGGATAGGTTCCGACGGTATAATAAAAATCCGATCATTTGTTATCAATAATAACACCGAGAAGTGCATCGCGCGCAGGATATTCTGGAATCATCGTATTAAGCATAGAAGGAAAAATAAGAATTAAAAATGAAAATATTTTTATATGAATAACATGTAAAACTTAATCAGGTTGTGTAGAAAAGAATTACGAGTAAAATACGCAAGTCCAGTCGCGAAT
>PCUR01000070.1 GCA_002771035.1 Candidatus Gracilibacteria bacterium CG12_big_fil_rev_8_21_14_0_65_38_15
CAAAATCTTGTTTGTCTATAATATCCCTAACTTGTGATATTTTACGAAGTAATTTTTCTACACAACCTGCCTATATTGTACAAATTAGGAATTATAAGTTGAGAATCTCTCAAAAACGAAGTAATTCAAGTGCAAATCGAAGCTATTTAGCTCCCCTCGTGGGTTAATCGAAGCGAGGCGTACGGATTGTACGATGAGCGAGACACGGAGATTTAAGTTCGAAAGACGAGTTTTTCAGAGATTCTACTTTCGTTTCATCTTTTGTGTCGTTTCAAATGTTCCGAGCCTCTTTCAGAAAAAGAGTCGGAGTTGGCTTTCTATGGCTGGTATGGAGAAAAGTGTGAGTGTGAGAACTGGAATCAAAGCCCATTGAAGGATATTGAAAATATAGTCCCGTTTGCGGAACGTCGTATATTTTTTCATTATAAGAATGGATACGATACTCGGAAATATGATCGTCGCGAATATCCATGTGAACAAGAAAGACGTAATGAGCGGAATAGTCAGACTAATGATAGACTCATGAACCGAGGATAGGATACCGGGGATATATCCTATAAAAAAGAGCATAAAAGCACCTCCTGCCCAAAACAAATGGTTGAGTATGAGATATCTCGTCTTTCTGAATTTTTCAGAAAAAGGAATATTGGGATTATTTACAAACTGCGGAATAACGTACTCAATATCGGTACATCCCCAAGACCAACGTCGAAGCTGTTTATACTGGGAACGAATGGTTTTTAAAAGATTTTCTTCCTCGACGATATCCATTCGACATACGGCCGGAACATTCACGATTCGGAAAATACCGTCGAATGCGAAATAACTTCTCCAGTACTGAAATCCGTCCTCGACGATACTCGTAAGAGACCAGAAATCTGCTTTCTTGAGACAATACAGAGACTGTCCATATACCGCGAAATTTCGGTAGAACTCCGGATTTTGCGATTCGGAAAGCTGCCAGAAAGTCGTTCCCATAGCGATGAGACGAGCAAAAAAGGTCCCTTTATGCCAATTGTTGGCATACACCGGAGTATATTGGTAGATAGCATTCTGATTATGTTCGGTCGAAAGGAATGTATAGCTCGTGATGAGGAAGAAATTCGCTTCGACAAGCGTATCAGTGTCAATAGTAGAGACAAAGGTCATACGTTCGTCGAGTTCTTCCATTTCCATATACCGTTTCATAGCATAGGTAATATTGGAACCTTTTACTTTTCCTTCGCCAGGAATATCTGCCGGATGCACGACATTCACTATTCGTATAGGGGAAGTGCCCGAATAATCCGCGACAATTTTCTCTGCATTTTCCATGGCTCAAGGTCCGCGTTCCTCGGTTGCGAGAAGAACAACGATATTTTCTTTATAAGGATAATCATTCGCGATAATGGATTCTATGTTTTCCGCGATAACGTCGTACGGTTCGGAGTAAATAGGAACGATAACGATATGTTTCAAGCGTTTTGCATCTTCGAGAATCACTGGATAATCCGTATAATCCTGCTTATTAGTACGAAGAAGTGTGATATAGGAAGTAAGGATGTAATAATAGGATTCGAATACTTTTACCGTCCAATACGAGATATAAAAAGCGATGAAGAGGATACCGATCTGATAACTAATACTGAGCAGTATTATCGGTATAAAGAAAATAATACAGAGAAAAATGATGGGAAGCTTGGAAAGGAAAGCTTGGCTCAGGAAGTAAGGATGGATTTTCATATCGCAAAGGAGTAAAAGAGAATGTGCGGGATTATAGGGAGAACTGGGAAGATTGCAAATAAAAATATCCTGCCTTTTTTCTTTACTTTTTCTCGCAATTTCATACTATTTTTATGAGTAAATTCAATTTACATCGCTTTCTGGTAGTTTTTCATTTCTCGCCAAACGAAGCCAGTAAACATTTTCTGAATATACAAGGCCGTCTTAATTTCGAAATGAAAATCCTGCCAGCGCGCGAAATCGAATCCACCTGAGAATCCTTCTAAACCTTTCTTCCTTATGAAAACTATCATCGTCGACATCGCTCCACGCAATATTAAAACCGAAGACCTTGAAGCCCGTATGACCGAGCTCGAATCACTCGTGTCTACCTATGGCGACATCGTGGTCGTGAAACGAATCCAGAAGCGCGACACTCCCGACTACTCAACGTATGTCGGAACCGGAAAACTCGATGAAATGATTGCCGCCGGAGAAGAACTCGGAGCCGAGCGGATTATCATCGGGAATATACTGAAACCCGCACAGATCTACCACATCAATGAGATTCTCCGGGAACGCAAATCCAAGATTCAAGCCTGGGATAGAATCGATTTGATACTCAAAATATTCGATCAACACGCCAATTCTCCCGAAGCCAAGCTCCAAATCGAGCTTGCCTCCATCCGCCATATGGGACCGCGGATTTTCGGGATGGGAATGGAACTCTCGCGTCAAGGTTGAGGAGGTTCTGGAGCTATGCGAGGTCTCGGAGAAACCAATACCGAGATTATGAAACGTCATCTCCGCGATCACGAATTGAAAATAATCGAAAAGTTAGAAAGATACTCCAAGACTCGAAGCGAACACCGAAAAGCGCGCAAGAGGAAAGCTCTGAAAACCGTCGGAATCGTCGGATACACCAACGCGGGAAAATCCACACTTATGAATACACTCACCCATAAAGGAGTTCTCGCCGAAGACAGGCTCTTCGCCACGCTCGGGACGAGTGTCGGGAAGATGTGGTTGGCACCTTCTATGGAGAATTTACAGAGAGAAAATACCTCTCTTGCCTCCCTGACAAAGGAGGTGTCCGAAGGACGGAGGGTTATAGAAGCCGAGAAAGAGTTGTGAGATTCAGAAAACCCCCCGATACTTCTTCCAGAAGCATCGACCCCCTTGTCAGGGGGTTATACCTATGGAAAAGAAATCCTCGTCAACGACACTATCGGATTCATCCGGGATCTCCCTCCGGAACTTATCCGGGCGTTTTCCTCGACCCTCGAGGACTCCATCGAAGCGGATATTTTGCTTCACGTCATCGACGCGAGCGATCCGAAGGTCCTGGAGAAGATCGACATCGTGGACACGACACTGTCGAACATCGGAGCTACACAACCGAGAATCTATGTATTCAACAAGATTGATCATATGTCCGAGCTTGCCATCCTTATGATGCGGGAGCAATTTGCAGAACTGAATCCTCTGTTCATAAGTGCTGTGAGCGAGCGAGGAATCGGGGAATTGAAGGAGAGGATTGGAGAGATGGTGGGATAAAAAATACCCATTCCAGCTGGAATGGGTATTTTTAGATATAAGTTATGATTTCCTGGCTATGATGTCTATAAATCAGTTCATGGTTGTTTCTCCAGAGATTTTATTGTGGGTATCTTGGAGTTCACGAATCTCGAGTATCTCAAAATCATCAAATAATTCTTGTAAAAAATGACTCTCAAAATAATACTTAATGTCCTCTCCATTTTTATAGAAATTATTTCCGATGCGTTCTCATTTTCAGAAATCTCGGTCATGGATGGATTTTACGCGGATGAAGATATATCATCACTTCCTCAACGAGGTTTTGAGTTTCTGAACGATATCTCTCATATCCTTTTCATTGAAATAATGCAAGGAATTACAGGCGTATATTACGTCATAGTGATCCTGAATGAATATATATTCTCTAACACTTCAAAGAATAGTATGTACATCCAATCATTTTTCTTTCGAAAACATCTGCAATCCATTCAGAGCGTTCTGAGAAAAATCAAAAGCATCCACTTGAAATCACTTTTCTGCAAAGTAGAGACTATCTCTTCCTGTTCAGCAACCCAAGTCCAATAATCTTGGATTGGTTCAGGGACAATAATCAATCACTTTCTGGGCGAAAGTATTATTTTCTATGAGGCCCGGTTTTCACCATTTTTGGGTAAATAGAAAAAAATGTAGGCTACAAATTGTTTCTTTTGTATATCCAAAGAG
>PCUR01000018.1 GCA_002771035.1 Candidatus Gracilibacteria bacterium CG12_big_fil_rev_8_21_14_0_65_38_15
AATACCAAATACTCCTTATTTTAGCCACACACTATTTTCTATTATGCCTTAGTTTTTATTTCTTCGACTGCTTTTAAGGGAAGATTCGTTCGTTCTATCACACTATTAGCAAGTTCTTTGGCGATAAAAGCCGATTCCGAACTGACGAACTCAAATATTCACATCGCTGCGAGAGATGATCCATGGACTCTTTTGATGATTGCTACCGATTCCATTTCAGCGAATCGTTCATTGTTTTCCCCTCACTCTTTTAAGGTCTTTTCGAAATTTTTCATAAAGTATCTTTTGTTATTTTATACGATTTTTTTATCGAAGAATATTACGTTCCTGTTGTTCCAGATATACATGATTACGTATGTACTGAAGAATTTTACGTTCTTTTATATCGTTAGTCGATCGAATTTTATTATCTAATAAATCCAATATTTGGATAAAGAGAATATCTCGATTATTTTTGGAATCAATCTTTTCTACTATAGAAAGGGTAATCTTATCAAGAACTGTTGTAATAGTTCGCGGAAAACGTTTATTCTGAGTGTAATCATATCCTATGAATGCAGGATTGGCGAAATCGATTCCGAGTAAAGCGAAATCTGTGGTGGATACGGAAGTAACTGGAATCGAAACAATAGTTGTTTGAGTACTCGGCTGAACTACAGTTGTAGAAGATTTATATGAGAGAATTCCATTGCTCTCAAAAACGAGACGAAGATGAAGATTTTCCAAAATCCTTTTTTCTTTTTCACTATTACTTCGTTTCCAGTAACTAAAAAGATAAGCATCTACCGCTTTATAATACGCTGTTTTCTTTGTTATATTTCCTTGGGATTTCTGCTCAATGGTTGTTACTATTTTTGTGATGATTCATCGAAGTTCGTTGCTGACATTTTGAGGAAATCGTTTATTACTCTGAAATTGGTACGTGTTTATAACTGGATTATTATCGAGAAACCCTCATTCAGAAATAGAAACTATCGAAGGAGTCATAGAAGGAATTATAGGGGAAATTATATTTCCTGTGCTGGTATTTACTGGAGCAGTTCCACAAGTTCCATCATAATAACTTGGAGAATAATCTCTTCCAGAACAACTGTCCATAGAAAGACTACTTCCTCAACCACCAGAAGATACAGGAGGAGTAGTTGTAACTACTGGAGGAGTTACTACAATCGGTTCTCCGGATACGAGAGCAAAATATGAAAATGCATTAGTTGGAAATGAAAGAACTCATTCAATGACACTATTTGTTCCGATAGTGGTCCATGTTATACCATCTTCACTTCTGAGAATAGTATATGGTCTACTACTTACCATCCCAGAAACACTTAATGTTACATCTTGATTCAAGTTCATTTGAACACCGAGAGTATCAGCACCAACTTTTATAATCTTCTCGATGTTCATAGCAGAAAGTAATGTTCCACTGGAAGTGATTGCTCCAGATGAAACGAAGAAATTCTTATCTACGGCTTCTCCGAGTATAAAACCTCCATTCCATGCAATCGAACCAGAAGAAGAAACAATACTGTCTATCTGGGTTGTTCCTGTTCCAAGATTTATAGAGATTCCATCTCGGGCAGTAATAACGGAAGTTGTTCCTGTTCCATTATTTGCAAGTGTAATAGCCGTGGCTCCAGTGAGTGAGAGAGTTCCAGAAAAAATCCTATTGTTATGAGCATATACAACAGTATCTGTCGTTGTGGAAATAGTAGTTCCGGTACTTGTCCCGACTCGTATATCTGGGATATTGAGACTTCCTGTTAAAATAGTTTCCCTATATTGGTTATCGATAGCACGGATTCGATAGACATACGGAGAATTTTTTCCAATGATTCCTACATTAAAAACATAAGATCCATTCGATTTCTTGAGAAGATTATCGACATAATATTGGGGATAACTTCTAAGATTTGAGAAATTTGGTCCGTAATCTATTATAAAATTGGATCCATAGTCTATATTGAAATTTGGGTCTTCTATCTGAAATGGTACAGTAAGTCGAGTATTATTGCTATTGTAACCAGGAAGAAATTCATTTCTCGCAAGAACAAATTTTGGAGGAGCATTTTCTATATTATCCTCAAGTCGATTTATATCTGTAAAATAAAATGAATCGGAAAGTCCATAGAGTGCATTAAAAATCTTTCCATACATAGAACGATAATCGATTCCCACACCGAGCCAATTATATTTTTCTTTCAAAAGATCTATATTTCCATAGATTTTCTGTGGAAGATTTGCTTGAAGTGTTGGATTATTTGTAAGTACAAATACTCATCAACCCTGACCATGATCTGTTCAGAGATCTCCATTTACACGAATGGTTCGTCCAAATTCCGAATAGATAACAATTGTAATATTTTGTGAGTTTTTGACAGAGTTAAAGAATTCAGTTGCGTTTGAAACTACTCGACCGATATTATAATTGAGATCTTTTGGAATATTATTTGGATCGAAATTAGAACTAGGTGCAAGTTGATTGGAATGCGTATCATATCCTCCATCTGCTTGCATATAAAATGTTTTCCCAACTCATGAAGAGAGAAGAGATTGGAGAAATGAGAAATTACTTGCATTTCCCCATCCTGAACCATTTGGTCCGCCATTTGCTACTGAGATAGCTGCTACTTCATCGATTTTTGCTGCATTTTTAAATACTCCATGAGTTGTGCCTGGATAGGTTCTTGAAGCAAAGACATCTCGAAACAGATTGAGTTGATTGATTTTTTCAGTTGTTGCTATAGGAGCATAATTTGTAAAAGTTGCTCCAGATGGTCCAATGTTTATATAGTTTCCATTTCGGAAAATATTTGGACGTTTTCCCGAAAGAGAAATAGTATTACTTTGCTCCATCTCAGTTTTTATAATATGTCCAAACGCTCCATCATCTTCTGAAAGTGTCACATTACTATAAGAAGTGATTTGTTTTTGTGCGGCATCATGATCTCGCGAATGTCTGGAAGTTCCAACACGATTGAAAATACGGAGATTGTTTGAATCATAGAGTGATTTGAGAGATGGACCATTTACTCATGAATACGACAGAGCATTATTCATATAAAAATCTCCAAGATCAGTAAGATTTTGAGGTGCTATAGCAATAGTTCCAGCACTATTTGTTCGAAGGGATTGATAATTTTCATACTGATCTTTTTGAATGATTCCATGAAGCCAATCATATCATCCAGAAAGCTCAATAAATACAAGTTTATTTGCAGTCGAACTTATAGGAGAGGGAGTTGTATTTTCTGTAATAGGTGCAATATCGTATCCTGTCTGAAGAATAAATTCTGGAGAAGCAAGAATAAGTGCTATTATACCACGGATTTTCGTATTTTGTGTCAGTATGTTTGTTGGATCAAAAATAATATTTGCACCAGTATTATCAGTAGTTGCATAAGTTCGTATTTTTGTTTTTACTGATTCAGGAAGTCGTCTGGAGGATAATATAGTATCTTCGATTTGTGTGACAACTTCATCGACATTTGAGTGGCGCGTAAGGATAGCGGAAGGATCTATAGGAAATGACCCACTAAAACTTGTATAGGTTGCTCCGGAATATACAAACGATCCTGATGAAACAGTAAGTTCGAAATTTGAAAGATCAATATTACCCTGATCAATTGAAAGAGTTCCTGATCCGAGTTCGACGGAAAAGTTTGGAAAAGAAACTGTACCTCCATTATAATCAAAAGAAGTTCCTGATCCGAGCGTAATAGTTCCTGTTCCTACGATGGATACAGTCCCAGAATACATATTGAATACCGAGGTAGTTACTGAATTATTGGAACCAGAAAGAGTTATACTGGTAGTCGGTACGATATTGGAAAAAAGATAACTTCCAGCAGTAGTTGTAGAAGCAAGACGGGTTGCAAAACTAATCCACTGATTTTCCGTATAGGCAGTAAACCATTTATTAGTATCATCGAATCATTCTCGACCGAAAACGCTTCCAGGAAAATATGGTGTCCATCCGAGAAAATTAAGAAGATTTGTATCGTAAATTCGAGGATCAAAAGTGAGAGGATCTTTATCATGAAGAATCTTTAGAGTTCCGATGGTGAGTTCAAGAGGATTCTTGTACGATATTCCATTCATGGAAATATTGGAATAAAGTAAATCGCTTGAGAGCAATGTTTTTACGCTTGGAAGTATTTCGAAATTATTTGTACGAATATTCTGAGCTATTGTATCGAGCTCGCTTCGAGTTGGTTTTCCATGGATATAGAAACGGAAAAGTCGGTCTGCAAGGAAGAGGGAAATAGCTTCCGCTCTTTGTGCAAAAATATAATCGATAGTATTATCAGTAAGTCCATTATTTCCTGAAATAGGAGTTTGAATAGCACCTAAATCTAACGTTCCTGAACCGCTGTCGTAAAAAGAGGAAAACGGATTAGAGGAAAGAGTTCCTGAAAGGAAGAGTACTCCGGTTGAAGTATTATGCTGTAGAGCATCATAACTTACTATATGGGTAGTAGTATCCGATCGGAGTCCTGTGAGAATTTTTGCGAGAGCTGCAACATCGGTTTCTTCATAATTTCTGACACTTCCGAGTTCTTTTGAATCCCCATTCTTGTATTCTCCCATGAGAAAAAGTTGGAGAAGTTCTCGGGCATAATTTTCATTTGGATAGTTTTTATTTGATCCATCCAAAAGATCTAGGAATTTCCCCTCGGCATAATCACCTGGTTGTCCGTTGTTGAAAAGGATTTTTTTCACGAGAGTTTTATAATTTCCAAGAGTATTTGCATACAAGAGATCATGCTGATCTTTAATATCTTGAAAACTGATAGTACTGCTTTGATTTACTGGGAAAATATCTTCAAAGAGCGAAAAAAGTTTTACTTTTGCCTCATAAGGATCGCGATAATAACGAAGTTGGTAAAGTTTTCGCATGCTTCCATTATCAGTAAAACTGAATCCAGTCGAAGAGGTGAGTGCTGTTACTTCAGCATCATACGAAGCACGACTCGGTCCTACAGCATCAGGAAAAAGAAGATCGACCGCAGCAGCAGCACTGCCTGCCTGGTAGAGTTGGTTAATAATAGTTGGTGTTGCACCGAGCAAAGCCTTGCGAGCAAGTTGTTCTGCTTTCTCATAAGTCCAAGGACTTGCAATCTCATTCGTCGATACTGCAGAGAGCATCATCGGAGAGAGAATAGAATAAAACCCCATATATATGAGGAGAAGAGTGGAAAACGCGCGTTTTACCATAATAATCGAAGATTGAGATAATAAAAAAATAACATTTGAAATAATAAAATGTAGATTCTTTTATTTGTATTTTTGCATATATAACTATATATAATGATTTTTACTATAAAGTCAATGAATAAGAATATCTTCTTTATCCTTAGTAAATCTATAATACAATATCCCGTACATTGAGTACGATTTTTTTTCTCCCCATCCAAACCTCCTCGCTTATTTCAACGATGATCGAGAATTTTTCCCTGTTTTTAAGTTCTTCGTAGTATTCTCCGAACCCAAAGGCATTAATATTGAACTTCTGTCATTTATCGAGGAACTTCAAATGTTTCCCATCTTTTCCGAGGTACTCGATGCTTACTGGAATAAAATCTTGTATCAGAAAAAGTGGTTTTGGATTCCCGATTCCGAACGGTTTGAAAATCTGGAGGGTTTTGAAAAAATCCGGATTGATTTCTGTTAAATCTAGGTTCGTTTCGATACGAAGAGTTTTCGGCTTGGTCGAAATAATCCCGTGTTTTTCCTTAAGTTTTCGCTCAATCGTCTCTTTGAATACTTCGAAATTCTCTGCAAGGATTGTGAATCCGGCAGCTTGTCGGTGTCCACCAAACGCGACGAAGTATTCACGACATTCTTCCAGAAGCTCAACGATACTGATATGTTCTGGACTCCGACAACTTGCAACGAGCTTATCACCCTCGCGTTTGAGAGCGATTGCTGGTTTTCCGAAAGCTTCAGTCAATCGTCCGGCGATGAGTCCGATAATTCCGTGTTCGATTTCGGTGGAATCATAAAAAAGAATTCCACGGTCTCGGTCGACCACTTCGAGAGCATGTTTTACAAAATGCTCAGTGGTAGTTTTCCGCTTGGTATTCAAATCCTCGAGTTCTGCGAGAATAGGATCGAGCTTATCTTCCCCGGCGAGCAGAAGCGAAAGTGCTTTATATGGACTATCCATTCGTCCTGCTGCGTTGATACGGGGTCCGATATGAAACCCTACAATATCAGCATCCATATCCTTATATTTTCCTTCAATAAGTTTCCGAAGTCCACTGGAATTACTTTTTTCCAGTCTTTGAAGTCAGAGGTATGCAATCGTTCTATTTTCTCCGATAAGTGGCATACAATCGGCAATTGTTCCGAGACACGCAAAATCCACATATTCGAGAATAACTTTCTCATATGTTTCAGGATAGACTCTCATAGCAATCGCAGATGCGACCTTTAGAGCTACGCCCGAACCAGAAAGGGAAGAGAATGGATAATTACTCTCTTTTATTTTCGGATTCAGGATAGCAATAATATTCTCGGGAATTTCTTCAGGAACAGCATGATGGTCAGATACGATTACCTCGATTCCTTTGGAATACGCATACTTTATCGCTTCTACATCGCGGGTTCCGCAATCGACAGTAATGATGAGTTTTACATCTTTTTCTGCGAGCTCGTCGATGAAATGTTTTTTAAGTCCATAACCATCGTGAACTCGGTGGGGGAGTCGGTAAGATACTTGTATGCCGATGGAAGCAAAGAATCGTACAAGAAGAGCTGTGGAGCTTACTCCGTCCACATCGTAATCTCCGAATATTACGACCCGTTCTTTATTTTCACGGGCTTTCAGAATCCGTTCCACGGCCACATCCATTCCATTCAAAAGAAACGGATCGTGAAGATGCTTGAAAGAAGGATGAAAAAATTCTTCCTTACTTGTTTCATCGAGCGTATCGAGTCATCGGTTTGCGAGAAGTTTCACCATAAGTGGTTCATTCGATTCTCGGACGATTTCGAGGATATTTCCACGGAGAGTTTGCATATTTAATATATTATTTAATTCGAAACAATGCCAACCATCCGTGATTCACATAACTTTGGAATATTTGAACCATGGCAGCTTGGTCTTTTGGCGGATTCTTGTTGATATAATTTGCTAGTGGAGAAAGATAGGAATAATTCTTATTCGTGATATTTCCTCCTTTTATAAGATCTAAAATATGATTGTAACATTGAAATTGTTTTTCACCTCGTGAAATAACCGTTTCTATTCATTTCTCATCTTTTTTGTAAGATTCATAATTAACTCCCGCAAAACTCATATAGGTAGCATCATTTTTTTCTTCAAGTGCCATTTGAAGACAGAGACTATCGGTTTGGATGAGTTCGAGTTTGTCGGATTTGAAAGTTTCTAAAAGATTCTCAAAACGTCTGGTAAGATCATGACGAGGATCCTTGTCAATCGTCGCAGCATTAAGGTCCACGAGAAAATATTTGAGTCCGAGTTTTTTCATACGTTCCACAGTAACGTCTGAGTCTTTGTCATAGAAATATTTATCGAAATTCATAACCAAACTATCGTCATAATAACGAGATCGATTATTATCGATGAAATATGTTAAAAATGTTCCGATCCGATAAATCCCAGCCATATTTTTCATATCTTTGGATGGATAAAGAAACGCATTGTAGAGTTTTCCGAGAATTGTACGCGCTTCCGACTGGAGAGCCCGAGTGTCTATTTCTGAGAGCCCGAGTTTTGTAAGATCAGTTCTCATTATCTCACTGAGAATCTGTTGAAGTTTTCAGAGATTTTGTGTTCCATCAAGATTATTATCTATTACTTTTTTCAAATTACTGTTTTGAATTTGAGAAACAGTAGTATCGAAAACAGTTTTTTGCGATGCTATATTAAGTTCTGCAAGAATAGTGAAATAATCCGGATGCGAAGAGAAAATGCCTTCTTCTTGAGAAAGAGAACCGTTTTTAAATCCATTAAATGCAGCGTTCTTGAGATTACTCCATCCATGGGGAATGGAAGAAGCAAAGAAATAGATACTAATAATACAGAAAAGTATTATTGCGCCAATGAAACGAATCATATTTCAGCTTCATTCTCATTCTTCTTTCTTGTACTCGCTCATATACCATCCTCCTGTGAGAATCGCCAAAAGAAATGAGAAATACATAGAGATTCCGTACCAAACAATTCCGTATGCCGCTATAACAAAAAGGAATACATAAAAACTTGCAAAGACGAGATTTAAGAGGAAGAGTTCTGTTTTTTTCTCATTTTTCTTCAGGGAAAAAGTGAAGTAAAAGAGAGGGAGAAATAATAAGAAAGCAATATATACATAACCTCCCGGAAGATCTTTCGAAGCGAAAAATGCACTGATGATTCTCGAAAGTTCCGTATTGAAAAAGTATGCGTATTCGAATCCGAGGAGAGTAACGAGCCCGAGAATCCAGAGAGGTTTTTTATAAGCTAGAAATAGGAATATTATCGGAATGAGCGCGAGGAAAAACGGTGTGATTTCTGTGTATTCTCCCGGTTGATTACTTTGCATCGTGAGATTTAAAGGAAGTTTCAGATAATTATTGGCCCCGTCCTCGTAACCGAAGTATCGTCCGAGATCTTCATTGGTAGTTTTACCGCTTGCAGAAGTTCCTTCTATCGAGCTTTCATTCTCGATTTTCATAAGTTCTTCCTTTGAATATATTTTTGTATAATCAACAGTAAAAGTATCACCTTTTCCATTCAGTATACTTCCCACGATATTTCCTTGTAGACCTGATTCACTCAGGTTTTTGATAACCCAAGGGGATACGGAAATACCGATACCAGCGATAAAAATAAGAGAGACGAGCAATGCTTTCTTGAAAGCATCCGCTTTATATTGATAGAAGGCGATAGCGAAAAACACAACCGCAAGAGCGAAAGATATGATAGTTACCATAGAAAGGAATTGTACATCGTCTTTCGGATAATTCACATTCAGCTGTGCCCAGAGATTTCCTTTTGTGAAGACGCCGACGAACAGTGCAAAGTATCCGACAAAACCAGCGAGTCCGAGTTTCGCATAGAAAATCACTCCGAGCAATCCGAGAATGAGCATAAGTGTTGTGACTTTTATCGTGAAAGCAAGTCCTATGATCATCCCTATTATAAGGATATAGGCAAGGTTTTTATGATGTGCGAAAAACCCCAGAGGAGTATCTTCTTTGCTTTCTTCGTTCTTTACTTCAAGACTTTCGCGATATCGGAGAAAGAGATAAATCATTCCATATATTCCGATAACGGAAATGAAAAAAAGTCCCGGATCGAGTTTCATATCTTTTGCCTGTTGGAAGATTACCATCGGCATCGCATAAAACATAGTAGCCCCGAGAAGTGGGAGATTGATGAAGCTTTCACTTGTTTCTTTGGAAGTTTTGTTATTTTTCAAAAGACTCCCGAAAGCAACAACGAGAACAATGATAGAGAGAATTCCTCCAATCTGGTTCATGAAAAAAGCCTGAGGTGCGGAATGGAACATGAATCCGATTCCAGTAAGCGTTTGCCAAGCAACCATCCCTACTCATTTGAGCAATGTTCCGTTGTTCGCCATGATTTGCGGGAAGTTCATATACACTCCGAGATCGTCCCAACCGATTGGCATCGGTCGCACGATATTTATGAAATTCACACTGATGAGAAACGTGAGAATCATAAAAAGAATCTCCGTAGAGATGAGTGGAAGATTTACCTGTTCAAAGAAATTACCATTGGGTTTATGATTCGGAAACTCGATTTTATACTTCCAGAGACTCGCAAGGCTCTGGATAATCTCTTTGTAAGAGACAATACCTGCGATAAGCAACAACCCTATAACAACAAGGAGATTATATTGACCGAGTGCTCCAATAGTTACAAGTGTAGTAAAAAAAAGTACGAATCCAAATCCGAGCGAGAGAAGGAATCGGAATGCAGTTTCTTCTTGTTCAAAACTCGGGATAAATCTGTGAAGGACTTTTTTCCCGAGACTATAAACAATAAGTGTGAGAGTTGCAGGAAGAAGAAGATATCCAAATATCTTAAAGAAAAGAATAAATCCGCCGTTTGATGTGTCGGTGAGTCCGAAATAAACGAAACAGAGAATAAAGAGATGAAGAAGAGTGTAGAGTATGACGGAAAGAGGAGAGAAAGTCACCTTATTTTTTCCTGATAGGATTGTGAAGAATTTGTAGACTCCATACGCGAGAACGAGTGTTATGAGATACGGTCCATAACCGGTTCAGGATTCATTATGGAAGCTTATTCCGTAGTACTGTACAAGTATAAAAACGGAGAATATCACGAAACCGAAAATCTTGGAAAGATACGAAAACATAACAGGTTGGGAAATTAGAGAAATATTATCCGTGATAGTATAATGAAAAATAAGAGAAGTCCAGTTATTGTTTATACCTCTTTCATACTGAGTTGTATCTTTCCGGTTTTTAGGTCGATTCCAGTTACGCGCACCTTCACTCGGTCTCCGACGCTTACGATTTCGGACGGATTACTGACGAATTTATTCGCCATTTGAGAGACGTGTACAAGTCCGTCGTTCTTGAGTCCGATGTCCACAAAAGCTCCGAATGCCACGACATTTCGTACTACTCCGTCGAAAATATCACCTTCTTTTACATCTTCCATAGCGACTTTTTTCCGTGCCTTCGTGTGGGTGGAACTGGTTCGTTTTTCAATCCCGAGTTCACTATTTGCTCGGAGGATGAATTTCATAGTGTCACTGTTTACATCAGGATAAAGCTTACGAAGTTCTGTTTCGTGGCTTCGAAAATCACTTTCGGTGAGATTATTCTCGAGGATGTATTTCGTAAGCGGATATTGATCCGGGTGTATATCGGTATTATCGAGCGGTTCTTTACTTTCGGGCACTCGCAAAAATCCGATGGCGAGAGAATAAGCTTTTTCGGAAAGAACCTTTTTCAAAGCTTCACGAGACTTGTACGGACGATGATTGTATATCTTCTTTGCCTCTCTTTTGTCTATTCAGGATATATGCTGGAGCACGTAAATCGAAGCATTATTGACATTTATTCCCACTTCATTTACTACATCCTCCACAACATATCCGAGTTTTTCGTCGAGTTTTTTCTCAGCAACATCGTGCTGGTACATTCCGACTCCGATAGAACTAACTGGAACTTTCACGAGTTCGGAAAGAGGGTCGATATAACGTCGTCCGATGGATACTGTTCCGCGGTCCAGCGAATCTAAATCTGGAAATTCTTCCTGAGCCACAGGGCTCGCGCTGTAAACAGATGCACCCGATTCGTTTACAACGAAGATATCTCCTGAGAAAAGTTCTGCGACGAGCGTACAGGTTTCATCACACCCGGTTCCATTTCCGATTACCACCGTATCGATAGAGTGTTTCTTGAAAATACCTGCGAGTTTCGCACGAGCATTTTCCATCTCGTGGAGGAATATCTTGTCGAAAACGACAGGGTTTCCGAGTGTATCAATGACACACATTTTACATCCGGCTCGGTATCCGGGATCGATGGCGAGAATAGTTTTCCCATACTCGGGTCGGGTCATAAGGAGTGCTTGCAGATTCGTCTGGAAGGTCTTGATAGAATCGTCTTCTCCGAGCTCCGAGAGTTCTCCGCGAATCTCATTCTCGACCGAACTCCAGAGTGCATCGTAACCGAGTTTAAATCCGAGTTCGAGTTCTTCGATAAAAGCAGAACTGAGATTGAGAATATTTCTATATACCGCTCGTAAACTTCCGAGAATCATTTCGTCTTTTTCGAGTTTTACATTCAAAATCCCAAGGTTTTCACCACGATTTAGAGCAAGAATCTGGTATGGTTTGATTCGGTTGATTCGCGAATGGAATTCGAAATAAAGTGCGAATTTTGGAATTTGTTCCGTATCTTTCGCATTGAGTTTTTCGAGCATCTTGTCACTCTTCTTACTTGCAGAAACATCTCCAGTTTTCTGGAGTTCAGCGATGAGTGAATGTCGGAGATTCGCATTCGCGGAAACCTCAGCACCGATAATCTCTATCGCCCCTTCGATAATTTCTTGGATTATTAAACCCCTCTCAATCTCCCCTTGTCAGGGGAGAAGTTTACTTTTTGTATATTCTAAAATAAGACTCTCAGGAATAAGAAGATTGTTTGTTTTAATTGCATCCGCAACCACCTGAAATCCTTTCTCGATGGCAATCATCGCCTTGGTTTTCTTTTTGGATTTGTAGGGTTTGTAAAGTTCTTCCACTTCTTTTAGAGTCTTCGCTGCGAGGATATTCGCCATAAGCTCCGGCGTCATCTTCCCAAGTTCCTCGATACCATTTATCGCAGTCTGTTTGGCTTTGTAGAGATTCTCTTCCTTGGTCTGCAGTTCTATTATGGCACGGATATCGGTCTCATCGAGATTTCCAGTGCATTCCTTTCGATATCGCGCGATAAACGGCACCGTCGCCCCTTCGGCAGTGAGTTCAAGCACGACGGAGATTTGATTCTCTCGATAATCGAGCGCTTGGGAGATAATGTGGGTATAGTTGGGAGTGGGGAGGAGAGTTGGAGATGACATAGTTGAATTAATAGTGTTAAAAAATTTTTTACCCTCATTTCCTCATCTTCTTCAACTCTCCAAGAAATAATTTCCCTTCTTTCAGATTGAGTGCGACAAAGGGGAGAACGGTTAGGAAGGCGATTCCTACGAGAAGGAGGAGTCATTGTACCCGTAAAGTTCCTATAAAGAGGGGAGTGAGGTAGTACCAAGAAAGTACGCCGATAACTCCTATAAGTGTGAGGTTTTTTAGGAAGAATACGAAGTCGAATCCGTGCGAGTACATTCGTGTTTTTCGGTCGGAGAGATACCAGATCGGAATCCAAGAAAGACCTACGGCGAGAGCAGAACCATATACTCCGTAATAATGAATGAGGATGAGATTGAGGATAATATTAATCACGAGTCCAATCGCGAGGATTTTTACACGTTCATGGATTCGTCCGACACCGGCGAGAATCTGGAAATTGATCTGGAGAAGAAAATTGAGAACGATGAAAAATGCAGAATATTGGAGGATAACTCCAGATATCGCGAATTTCGCACCGAAAAGTATTTGGGCGATTTCTGGACCGAACACAAACATAAACATACCCGTAAAAGCTCCGATAATTGCAAAATATTTATAAAAAAGCGTTTTGATAATAGCGATTTTCCCCTCGTCTTCTTTCCCGTGAAGTTCCGATATGACCGGGAAAAGGAACCCTATAATCGGCGTAATGATGATAAATGGAATCCCAATAATACTTAGATAGTTGGTATAATATCCGGCATCTTTTGTCCCCAAAAGATAGATAATAAGTTGCATATCGACTTGTCCGAGAACACCTCCGACATTGGCGGCGAGCACAACCCAGAGAGCGTATTTAACCACTTTTCGTATAAGTTCCTTGTCGTAGATAATCTCGGCATCTCGGAGATAGGGGATATAGTACGAACGGTACATAAAATACGTTCCGAATCCGATTCCGATCGCAACACCACCAATCCAAGTCCAAGTATAGGTTATGAGGTTTCCTATATCGAGAAAATAAAGTCCGAGAGTAAAAAACATCACAAAAAGCATTCGGAGGAATTCCGTTCCTTTCTGGAGTTTGGTATTTTGACTCACTCAGAAAATAGTTGTATTCATATTATGAATATTTATCCCAAAGAAAAAGAGACAAAATATCTGTATGACTTCGACCGCTTCCGTCGACCGGAAATAATGTTCTGCCAGATATCCAGAAGAGAAAAAGAGAATAAGTCCGATAAGAGTACTCGTGATAACCTGAGCCCCGAGCGAATACGCAACGAGTGACTTGAACCGGGTCCAATCTTTTTTGACGATGAATTTCGGCAAGAAAAAATTCAGACTCTCAGTGAGTCCGAGATCATGATAAACAGCGAGAAGTCCGATGAGACTGAGGATACCGTAGAGAAGTCCGATTTCCTCAACTGTCAGATCAGCAGATAATATAATCTTTACAATGTACCCGAGCGGTCCGACCAGAAACGAGAAAAGATAGAGCCAGAATCCCTTACGAATGAATTTTTCTGCGAGCGATTCGGTATGGTTGAGCATATGACTTGATTAGAAGTTAGTACGATATTCGAAAATTCTCAATTTTCTTGAATCTCTCAAAAGCGAAGTGGTTCGAGCACAAATCGAGAACCGGAATGAACCGTACGACTGTACGGAGAATGAGGAAACGGAGATTTAAGCTCGAAGAACGAGTTTTTCAGAGGTTCTTATAATTCATATCCTCCACCTTCTTTGTCGGACACAATACGTCCGTCTTTGAAAGTAACGACTCGTTTTTTGAGCCGATTCACGATACGATCATCGTGTGTGGCGATGATTATGGTTTTCCCTTGTTTATTGAGCTCGAGCAACAAATCGATGATTTCCTCGGCGTTATGGGGATCGAGGTTTCCGGTCGGTTCATCTCCGATGATAATGTCAGGGTCGTGAATAAGTGCCCGAGCGATACTGATACGCTGGGCTTCTCATCCAGAAAGAGTTTCTACAAAACTCTCCTTTTTATGAAGGAGTCCGACTCGGGAAAGGATTTCTGGAACCTTCTCGGAAATATAACTATCTTTGTATCCGCTCACTTCCATCGCAAATGCGACATTTTCCCGAACGGTTTTGGATCGGAGAAGTTTATAATCCTGAAATATAACCCCGATACTTCGACGATAAGCGAGGAGTTCTTTCTCTGTATAGGAATAAATATCCTTTCCTTCTGTTACGAAAAACTTCCCGGATTTCGGCTTCAAATCCCCGATGAGCATTTTGATAAAACTCGTTTTTCCGCTTCCAGAACCTCCTATGAGGAATACGAATTCCCCAGGATTTATGGTTATATTCGCATCTTTGAGGATATTTTTATTCCCGTACGCAAGCGTAATGTTTTCTATTTTCATGGAGAAAGTATGATTATTAATGCCCACATAATACAGAAAATGAAGATTTTGCAAGCAATGAAAGATTTTTCCGTGAACTTTTTTGCAAAAAGATGATTTCTATGATATTCTAGAAGAAAGCTTTAGTTTATAACTCTATGCAATATGGAGAAAAGTACAACAACAGAAGTATTCTCTTCTGTAAATAAAAACAAAAATAATGAGAAACATTCCTTATCGGAGACATTGGATGAATTGAATAAAGACCAATTATTTATAATAGAACAGAGATGATCACGATTTTACCTGAAACATAAATCAGTAAATGAACCACTTCCACTCAAAATTCGTACTATTGAACAAGCTGTGACTCTTCGTAGCTTTTTAGAAAAAAAGGATGTAAAAAATCAGGGTTGTCTACAAAGAGCCGAGTTGAATAATTGTATTCTACGAGAAATGGGAGATCAAGCGGGAAATTGGAAACTTCAAAATAAACACGACGTGTATCGTACAGAAGATTTAAAAAAATGAATAAATTTCTTTTCTAATCCATTCCTCTACCAAGAGGAACTCCCTTCCTTTTTAAAAGGAGAAACTGCACCAGCAAATACTGTAGAAATAATAATGAAATATATGAATAACATAATGATACATTCTTCTTTTAATGGATTAGAAAAATTCTATACATAGAATATATATTTCAAGAAATAAAAAAACATTTATATATTAAAAATAAAAAGCGAATCATTTTATATGATTTGCTTTTTATTTTTTTGAAAGAATTAGTAAAAAAACAAATACTAGTTTGCTTTTTTCTCTTTTTTTTATATTATCTAGCATCCCATTATTATGATTTTTGGGTAAATATTTACCTGTAAAACTTAATCAGGTTGTGTAGAAAAGAATTACGAGTAAAATTCGCAAGTCCAATCGCGAACTTTAACCTCATAATCCTTTTCCAATATGCACAAACTAACAAAGTTAACCCCTTTGATACGAAGAGAGATATACTCCAAATATAAAGAAAAAATGAGAGTCACCAAATGAAAAAGAAAAGAAGAATGCTACTGTGAACTATGAGTGTTTTACAGAGTACACTACAATCTCATTAGAAAGATAGTAAAGAGAGGAAAAGAAGGAGATTTCACTGTACACAAAAGTACTACGAAAGCCAATCTCTGATATTGTTTCAAGAACTATACGAAAGCCGAAAGGAAACTCCTCAAAACCCTCAACAGAAACGCTGGAATCATACGTTACGAGAAAGAGATGGCAGGAGAAATGGTACATATTGACGTACACAAACAGAAGAATATCAAATGAGAAAATCCGAAGAAAAAGAAATACTGGGCAGGACTAATTGATGATGCAACAAGAATAACCTATGCGGAAGTTCTTTCAAACAAACGAGCCAAGACTCTTGCAGATTTTATGAGACGAGCCTACAAGTGGTTTTTAAGTAAAGGTATCACTATCAAGAAACTTCTCTCAGACAATGGACTCGAATTCACTACGTACCATAAGGAATCACGACATCTCCATAGTTTTGAAGTTATGCTTCAAAAACTGAATATCATACATAAATACACAAGAGTGCGAAGACCACAAACCAATGGAAAGATAGAAAGATTTTGGAGACTCATCAACGATAATTTCTTCTACAAGCACTCATTTACCTCGCACAAAGACTTCAATATGAGATTTATGGACTGGCTTACCTTTTACAACTGTAAGAGGCCACACTGAGGCATTAAATATATGACACCGATGGAGAAATTTGAAAAACTTTTGGAACTAAATCTTGTTTGTCTATAATTTCCCCAACTTGTGTAATTTTACGAAGTAACTTTTCTACACAACCTGCCTATATTGTACATTTAATTGTATCTTTCATAACATTTCTTTCTGATTTACTTTGGATTTCAGAAAGAAAAGTGAATTTTCGATTTTGAAAATTTGAAAAGTATTTGGTGATATGACTTTGAATAGTTCTTGTGTATATGTGTACTGCGTTAGCTTTATATCTTATAGGGTAAGTTAGACATGACTCATCTATAATAATATAAGATACCAAACAGAGGTATACTGGAGGGAATATTACAAAAACTTATTAAGTAATAATTAATCTATATGTTTTGAAAAATATATAAAGCAGTTGTTATAATGGTCTAGAAAATCTAGACAAAAAATCAAACTGAATTAAGCTGAAAATAGAGAGATAAGCCTAAAATGTGTTGGTTTTTCGATTAAGCCTAAAATGTGTTGGTTTTGTTCCTAAGGTTTTACCTTCCTGTTCTGCTCTTCGAGG
>PCUR01000044.1 GCA_002771035.1 Candidatus Gracilibacteria bacterium CG12_big_fil_rev_8_21_14_0_65_38_15
AGGTAAAACCTTAGGAACAAAACCAACACATTTTAGGCTTAATCGAAAAACCAACACATTTTAGGCTTATCTCAAAAAATCAGTAAGGATCCCAAGAAAAAATTTCTAAGAAAACTTGCTCATAAAGTGTATTATTATTCCTGGTGCGATCATGAAAAAAATACTCTTCAAAACGATATGAAAGAGTATTTAGAGAAAAATTATGATTTTTTAGAATTTTAATTTATTTCACCACCTCGAAATCCAATCGCCTGAGTGTCTTGTCCGCCTGAGTCACCCGCACTCGGATCGGGTCGCCGAGACTGAAAGCCTTTCCTCCGGATAGGCTTTTGAGCGTTCCGGCACGCTCGTCGAAATGGTGGGTTGCTCGCATATCCTTCATATAGACGAGTCCTTCGATACCGTTCGGGAGTTCCACGTAGATTCCGTGGTCTCCGATGGACGAAATCATTCCATCGAAAATCTGCCCAATCTTGTCCTGCATATAATCGATAATCTTGATATCACGAATCATATACTCGATATTCTCGGCTTTTCGCTCGGTTGTGGAAGTATGGGTCGCGACTTTCGGGAGGAGTCCCGCATATCGGGCAATCTCTTTTTTGTCGAGTTCTTTATGAAGCCAGGCCTTGATGATTCGGTGAATCTGGAGGTCGGGATAACGTCTGATTGGTGAAGTGAAGTGCGAGTAATAGGTAAGTGCGAGTCCGAAATGCCCGAGCATTTCCTCGGAATAAATCGCCTTGGACATACTTTGGAGAATCTGTTTAGAGAGCACAAAATAATAGTCTTTTTCATGGAGCGTATCCATAATCTCACGAAGGGAACGAGGACTCAGAGTCTCACGGGAAATATGATACCCGTAATGGTCGAGGAGTTCGATGAGATTATCGGTCTTTTCCTCGCTTGGCTTCTCATGAACTCGGTACAAGAACGGGATTTTCTTCTCGCTGAAAAAACGAGAAATCTCCTCATTCGCGAGAATCATAAATTCTTCTATAACTTTGTGCGATTCACTTCGATCTCGCTTCGAGATACTCACCACTTTCCCCGCAGTATCCGTTATAATCTTCACTTCCTTGAGATCAAAATCAATCTTGCCTTCTTTCGCACGTCGCTTATCGAGAATACGCTTGAGTTCCAAACCGTTTCGGATGAGATCAATGATTTCTGTTGGATATTTTTCGAGAATTTCTTGTCCTGTCTTCTTTTTGTCTAATACATCAATAATATCCTGTACTTCATCATACGTAAATCGCTGTTTTGATTCAATGAGCGTCTCGTCGATTCGAGAGCGGAGAACTTTCCCCGTTTTATCAAGCTCCATAACAATACTCAGTGTCGCCTTCGGACTCCCTGGGTGGAGCGAACAAAGATTGTTGGACAAATGCTCCGGAAGCATAGGAATAACCTCATCGGGAGTATAGATACTCGTTCCTCGCTTCAGTGCTTCGCGATCGAGTAGAGAACCTTCCGTCACATACTCGGCAACGTCCGCGATATAGACTCCAAGCTCGAAATTCCCATTCGGAAGTTTCTTTACTGAAATCGCATCATCAAGGTCTTTTGCATCGGCTCCGTCGATGGTTACTATCCATTCGTGTCGGAGATCTATACGACCTTGGGTACCGGTACCAAATTTTGGTACCGGTACCTTAGCTATTTTTTCTGCTTCCATTATCACATTTTTTGGGAATTCTTTCACGATTCCATTCTCGTGAAACACTATCCGTTCCGCCATTCCGGGACTGTCTTTGTGTCCGAGCACGGACACGACTTTCCCATTTGGTTTATTTTTGTCTCCAAATACTCGAATGGTTACCATCTCATCATTTTTTGCACCGAGCGAATCGCGGTCAGAGACAAATATATCTTTTCCGGCAAATCATTCGACCACTTGTACGAATCCATACGTACTTTTTGGTCGTTTGATATATTTCCCCACCAATACTTTTTCCGTTCGTTTCACGAGATCTATGACTTTCGCTTCCGCTTTTTTCCCATCCGCTCAGGGTTTAGTAATCTGGACTTTCACCGTATCGCCATCGAGTGCTCCGTTCCGATCACGTTTCCCGACGAAAAATACCTCGCCTTCAGGAGTCTCGACGAATCCGAAATGGGGCTGAATCTGGGAATAAATACCAGTAAAATATTGGGATTTCATATAAATTTCTTTAAAAGTAAAAATATTTCAGAGAATGTATTTCTTTTCTGAAGAGCAGCGAGGACTGTTCGAGCCATCATTAAAAGGCGAGTTCCACAGCAATCGGAAGAAATTAAATACATTCGAATAAAACTCTCGATATTACCGTGAAGTATACAGAAAAACCGAGAAAATGCGAGTTTTTATTTCGTTGCAATATTTCGAAAAATCTCTATACTCCTTTCCATGTAGTATTTTAGTATCAATCGTATGCGAATCGGAATAGACTGTCGTGCCTATGGTCCATCGGGTGGATATATAGGAAAATATATGGAGAGTTTCGTTTCCTATCTTATGGAAAATGAAGATACGAACGAATATGTACTCTTTTTTAGCGACCGATGAGCATGAGAATTTACGTCCGAATCTCCTCGTTTTCGTACTATAAAAACCTCTGTGAAACCGGGGAGTTCCAGTGAACAGATATTTTTCCCATATGAACTCTCCAAGGAAAAACTCGATCTGATGCTTTTTCCGTCTCCGAATATTCCGCTCTTTTATTTCGGGAAAAGTGTTATCATTCTCTCGGATCTCGTGTCCTATTTTTACCCAGGAAAACATCTGAAAAAAAGCTGGTTGCGTCATTGGTACCATTTCATTCTCCGCAAGAGCATACAAAAAGCCGGTTCTATTATCGTTTTTAGCGAGATATTAAAACGTGATATTATCGAGATATTCGATACCCATGAAGAGAAGATTCACCTTATTCCACCGATGAATTTTCCTATTAAATGAGGAGAGGAAAACGAGGCGAAGCAATTCCTTATGAAGGAAAATATCAGCGATAAATATATCCTCTCTGTCGGAGAACTCCGAGAATACAAGAATATTCCGAGGCTTTTGCAGGCGTATAGTTTCTTGCTCAAAGAAAATGAGACTTCCAAGTCTTCTCAAAAGACGAGTTTTTCAGAAGCCTCTATTGATTTAGTGCTTGTAGGGAAAGAAGATCCTACCTACCATGAGATACGTTCGACTCTCATTGCTCTCGGGCTCCAGAATCGAGTACATATCTATAATGTTCTCGATGAAGAAAAGATTGGATTTCTCTATAAAAATGCTTCACTCTACGTTCTCTCTTCGCTCTACGAAGGTTCGGAACAATCCATTCTCACACCTCTTGCTTTCAATCTTCCTATAATTTCTTCTCTACTCCCAGCGATTACTAAGATTCTTGGGAAAGATGATGCGGTATTTTTCCGACCAATGAGTATTATAGAAATACAAGAAGCTTTGAAAAAAATACTGTCCGATGCAACTTCAAGGAAAAATACAAAAGATATGTCGCTCTATTCTACACCATCTATAAGTAGACAAATACTGAATGTTTTTTCGCTCCATAAAAAAGATTTATCTTCTTCTGAAACTTAAAACCAATATAAATATACCTGCAATATTAATTAATAAGTACTTCATTTTTCAAGATGAAAATACCTATTATCGCCCTATAAAAATTCGGTTTCTGATGGACTTTTTGTTTTTACAAAAAAATTTTGCATTTCCATATTTTTTCCATATACTGCATCGGCTTTCTCACTCAAGGGAACAATATGCATCCATAGCTCAACTGGATAGAGTAGCGGTCTTCGAAGCCGTTGGTTGTAGGTTCGACTCCTACTGGGTGCACCATAATAATTTTGCTCACTATACGAGAAATCTCTCATCCGAACTTGGTTCCCACATCACCTGTAGGAGTCGAATAGGAGGGTAAAATCGTGAAACGATTTTAAGAAGACAACGATTTGTCTTCTGACCCGTAGCCGTCTCCGGCGTCTGAGGAACTACTCCTACTGGGTGCACCATATTAGACACGCTCATTAAATTGCGAATCTTTCGTTCATATCTCCGGTTCTCGTTCATCGTACTTACCTCGTACGCCTCACTACGATCCTCGATCTTCACAAAACATTCATCAATTTTCTAAGCATGCTGGGAAATTTTTTCTCTGTATTTTACACAATTAGACAACCTCAAAGAAAAGAAACTTTTTTTACACCCGCCCGGGTGGTGGAATGGTAGACACGTACGCTTGAGGTGCGTATGCCGAAAGGTGTGTGGGTTCAAGTCCCATCTCGGGCACCAAAAAACATAAACCCTCTTCCGAAAGGAGGAGGGATTATTTTTTTGTTTTCGTGATATTGAAATAAATGTATTATTTATACATAGATGATAATCGGAATAATCACCGGATTTCTTTCCATCTTCTGAAGGAGGAATATCTCCATGTCGCGACGGATGATTTTGATGAGATCTTTCTCTTCTATATCGGGAACATCTTTAAGTGTATCTTCGTAGGAAGCACGGGCTTTTTTAATAATAGTTTTGTGCGCCTCGCGGACTTCGTCGAGAAATACGAAACCTCGAGTTTCGAGCTTCAAATGCCCGAGAAGCGTTTTGGTTTTCTCGTCCGCCTTGAAAATAATCACCACAGTTCCAGCCTTCCCCATCTGGGAACGTATCTCGGTAATATACGTCGTCGGAACGCGAACGTTTTTCTCACGAGCGAGAGTTTTCTCGTTTCTTGGTTTGAACGGAGGCTTAGCATTCTTCCTCTCTTGCATGTTCGCAGGATGTTTTTGTGGATTTTCCACAGGATTCATCGGGCTGTTCTGTGGTTTTTTTACAGTTTGGATATCGGAATCGAGATCTATGAAAAAATTGTTCATATTATTAAATAAGAGTAAGAAATTATTTGATGTAATAGAGGTATTTCTGAGCATCTATCTGAATCTTCGTTGTATCCCAATTATACGGTTTTATGGAATCGGTTCAGAAAGAAGTTCCCACGAATGCATCCGATCCGAACACGTACGATTTGAGGAAATTATACTTTTGTTGGAGGTAAATATTTTTTTTTGCCAAAGTAGCGAAATCTTCATTGTGAAATACGTAGAATGCAAATGATTCTGCGAAATCCTCGTATTTATTAGAGAGTGCATATCCAGAAATAAAATCAGCAAGTTTTTGTCCTCTTTTTTTGGTATTGAAAGAATCCCATGAAATACTATAAAAAACATCCGATGGATCGGAAAGGAAACCTTTTTTCAGATACAATATATCAACAATATGACCGAGTTCGTGAACAAAAACCTTGAGTTGTTCAGAATCGCTCGGAATAGCTGTAGAAAGAATCAGTTTATTTCCCATAACCTGTCATCGTGGTTCCTGTCTCTCACTATCCAGAACGAGATTGAGCGGAGTAACTTTTGATCCGAAATAAGAAGAACGGATAACTTTCTTAAGACGATTTACTATATCGTTGTCGATTTTCACATATTCTGGGTTGAATGCGATAGTAATAGAATTACTTTGTATATTCTTCTTCGGGACATTATTTTTCGGGATTATCGTCGATTGTTCTGAGATAGAAGAAACTGGAATTTCCTGATTCATTATCGATGCACTGTCAAAAGTTGTTTCATAAAATGGCCCTGATACAATGGTGTATCCAAGGAAAAGAGAAAAAAAGAGTATAGTATAAAAGGAAAATTTGAGAAAATCGATACGAGTGAAACGCATTGGAAATAACGATGGATGGGGGAAAATAAAATTTGAGGAATGTTTCTTTGTTATCCGCCGATTCCGTAGATGAGATTGACGATGGCATTCACGAGAGGAAACGAGAGAAGCATAACGATAAAACCAATTACGGAAAACTGGAGTGCTGTTTTCGCTTTTTTTACTTTTTCACCGTCTCCGAGAGCAGTTACATACAAAATAGCTGCAAATACTATTCCTCAAACGGAAAGAATGGAACCCGCAACGATAAGTTGATTGGTAATTTTTACGATTTTGTCTTTCACTCCCGTTTCGATTTTATAATTGCTCGCAACGATAGAACCTTGTGGAGCGCAGTCCGTAAGGGCTCATTGAACGGTTCATCCATTCTTTATACCATCGTACGAACATACTGCAAATACGCCCGAAAAGGAAAAAATAGTGAAATATCCAAGAATGAGAGAGAAAAATATTTTTTTCATAAGAGGTGAAGTTATTTTAAAAAGAGAAGCCAGTGACAATTTTGACAGCAATATACGCAAGCGGCATGACTGCGAGACCTATAACTGCATAAGTAAGAGCTGTCCATGCTTTCTTGAAATCCTCTTCTTTTCCTTGTGCTGTAAAAAGCATATATCCAATATAGAGAAATACAGAAACACTCACAATTCCGAGAAGTCCTATCATATAAATCTGGATATTTTTGAGAAAATTATCTTTAAATGTAACATTCGTATTACTATTGGCACTATTATTACCACCATTCACCTGAAGGAGTGATTGAATAGAAGAAGCAGAACCCTGAGAACCTACAGCGGATGAAGAACTCGATCCGTTGGAACTAGCAGAAGAATCGAAAGAGATAGTGGCAGTATTTATTCCGTCGAATGTTTCACATTCTCCAACAGCATTACAAGCTGCTCAAGCATATGAAAAATGTCCGAAAAAAACGATTGCCATGATGATTTTGAAAAAACTTTTCATAGAACTTTTCATAAAGAGTAAGGATTATTAGAGTCTCAGACTATTGACGATATCAACGATTGTATACGCTACAACAGAAAGGAGAACTCCGACAAGAGCATAGATAATCGTGTGTTTCGCGTGCTTTGCTTTTTCATCGTTTCCAATAGAGGTGAGAAACTGAATCCCTCACCAAGAGAGCGCGAGAATCGCCAAAAGTCCCACATATTTTATAGCTTCTTTGATGATTTTTACTATTGGCATCGTCGCATCTGAAGAACTTTCGAATGGAAGCCCCATCTTGTCTGGTACAGGGAGACTATTATCTCCATTGGAGGAAGATGAGATTTGCACATAATCACTGAGTGCAGCATCTGCTATAGAAAAAGAGAAAACAAAGGAAAATATAAGTATTGTAAGTATTTTCCTAAAATAGGAAAGAACGATAATATTTGTATGAAAACTACGAACCGGAGCGAACCGTACAAATGTACGAAGAACGAGGAAGCGTACATTTTGAATACAAAGATTGAAGTTATTTCCTATTTTAACTACGCGATGAGCCATGAAACGAGTCGGATAATAGAATAAGAAAAAAGTGCTACTACTACTGCCATGATATTGAGCATAATGATGGTCTTCCCTTTTGCGGCACGATCAGATGTTCCTGTCGTAGATATCATAAGTCCTCCAACGACGATGGAGAGAACCGCTATAGTCGTAGTTCCAATGAGAAGATATTTTCCGATATTTGCGAGAAGAAGCTTGAGATTTGCTCTTGTTCCTCCGGTATATTTTTTCTCTGAAGGACTCAGGCTATTGGGGTCAAGAGTGAAATTCGGACTCGTCATGCTATTCGGATCATCTACTGATTTTTCTGCTGCGGTTGATGTAGAATTTCATGTTGTTGTGTTAAGTGTATTTTGTACATTCATTGCTGTTTCTAGTTTTTGAACACAGTCCGCTCAGCATTTTCCATCAGGAGTAACAGTATTCAATGGAATATTGTTTGTTTTAGCCCATTGATCTAATGTAGGATTTCCGGTAGTTTCATTATTATAATAATGAATTGTATCAGATGGTGGTGCGTTGGATATTGGCTGTATGCCTGTTGGTGGAGTATATTGAGTTATTGGCGCCACAGTTCAGACAGTATTATTAACTATATCCGAAGTAGTTTGATTTAAAGAAGGAGTATAGGTGTTAGGAATAGGAGAATTACTAGCAGGAGCACTATTGCTGTTAGAAAGATCAATAGTATTATTGTTGATAGTATAATCGATAGATGTATCTCAAAAAACTATTCCGAATCCACCAAAAAAATATGTTCCGAGGATTAGGAGGCTTACGATTTTCTTTTTCATAGCTTTCGACCGAAAGAAATAATAACACGCATATAGTATACATTTTTCAGAAAAAATCCAAAACAATTGCAAAGAAAAAGAAAAAGATATAATAACCAGGTCACTAACCCTTTCTCTTATGAATATTCTCATTTCTGTTCTTGCAAATGCAGCAATCCTTTTTGGGATTGCATATTTTCTCCCCTATAATATAGAGACCGACACAGGAATCGTCGTGACGGGAAGTTGGCAACTTTATATCGCCGGAGGAATTATCCTCGGACTCCTCAATGTTATCGTGCGTCCAATCCTGAAGCTCATCGGTTTCCCTTTTATGATTCTTACTTTCGGGCTTTTCATTCTTGTAATCAATGGGGTAATCCTTAAACTTCTCGAAAAAGCCATTCAAGCGATTGGTAACTTCTGAGTATATGAAATTCATGGTATCGCAATTTTCGCAATTGCGGTTGCAATTTTTACTGTTTTCAATACAATCGCGAACACTTTAACCAAAAAATAAGATTTTAACTCTCCGTTCTATGCTTAAAATATTCTTCATTATTCAAATCGTCGTAAGTATTCTTCTTGTTATCCTTATTCTTGTGCAAGCAAAATGAAATGGTCTTTCTATTGCACCAGGATCGAATGATTTCGGTAAATTCGAAAAACGTGGAGCAGAAAAAACTCTACACATTGCAACTATTATTCTCGGAACAGTATTTATTCTCAATGCCACTATCTATTTCTTTTTTTCATAAAAAGAACATGGAATAATTTACAAGTCCTATATTCCAGACTTTTTTAAAAAGTTTTTGTAATAATCCTCTCTCGACCATGTCGATATATCAAACTATCAAGAAATATTTTCTGTTTCTTTCTGTTTTTTTTGTTTTTGCAATAAGTGCACATCTTATTTTTCTCTACTTCGTAGAAGATTCTATCAGAAGTCCCGAAGAATGAGGAACGGTAAATATTGGATTTATCGGAGCAGTACCGAATCTCAATCCTGCAACCTACGGTACTGACCCAGTTGGAGACTATCTTCTCCGTTTTCTTTCGCGATCACTTCTGCATTTTAATGTGGAAACAAAGCAAATGGAAGGAGATTTGGCGAACTGTAATCTTGGGAAAAACTTTTCAGAAATTAAATGTTATATAAAAAACGATACCGTTTGGAGTAATGGAACTCCGGTAACCAAAGCGGATATCCTTGCAACATATGACATGCTCCAAAATGGAGCCGTGAATAAAACCGCCAAAAAACTTTTGGAAGGAATTACTATAGAAGATCAAGGAGAATATATCAGATTTTCAGGAAAAGCTGATGTTCTTGTTCTTGATATGCTTCTCTATCCGATTATAGAAAAAGAAGTAGTAAACAAGATAAAAAATAAGAATTATTCCATTAGTGATAATCTTTCAGCTGGACCGTATATTTTTGAAAAACATGAAAGTGATACAAAAACAAACAGTGAAAAAATTTCTTTCATAAGAAATGAACAAAATAAGAATGATCGGATTTATATCGGGCGATATGTTTTTCGTTTTTTTCATGATAAAAACGAGCTCATGACAAACAAAGATAGTCTCAATATAATTTTTCCGAATAACACGATCGATTCATTTTCTTCAGCTCGACTCAATGAATATCGTTTTATACTCCCTGAGTATATTTCTCTTTTCCTTAATGTCGACAAGATTGATTCCGAGCTTCGTAGTCTTATTCTTTGATCGTTCGCAACGATTAAATTCGCATCTCTCAATGATCAGACGGGGAAAATCCTAAAAAATTCGTTCTTTACGGATGAATCTATTCTCCCAACCAATTTTGATCTGGCAAAAATCGGAACTATTATGAATAGTATGGGTTATTATAAAAAGACTGATCTTGCAACAGAGCTTGCGAAAGTCAAAACGGAAGTTAAAGAAACACCAAACGAGGAGATTGCTTCGTATTTTACCAGTCCAAGCAACAAGAAATATCTTGCAACGACCAATACAGATTTTCTCCTTTCTGGAAATACTTCCGAGGAAGTAACGGGAGTATTTATAAATAATTATCAACTCAAGAATTTTTCTTCAAAAGAAAAAAAATTCTACTACCGTGCAAAAACTGATATAGGAACACTTAAAAATGGTATAAATACTTATGCTCTTGCCTTTGTGATAGATGGAAAAAAGATAGAAAAAGAAACTATTACTATTTTTCTTGCAACAACTGAGGAAGAAGCACAAGCAAAAGAAAAAGAATACGAAGCGAAAGTTCAGGAAGAAAAAATAAAAGCGTTAAGTTTAGAACAAAAGAAAACAGAAGAAAATAAAACCATTGCGGTGAAAATAGCTCCTCTTGATCCTCTTTATTATTATGACAAAAACCTCAAGAAATTTTCTTTGCAATTCGTTTTCACAAAACAAACTTCATATATGGAAGCTCTCGCAATGGAGATTGCAAATCATATAAAAACTCTCTGAATCGATGTACAAGTTACTGCACTTTCAACCGAAGATCTGCAACCGTTAATTTTAGAAGGAAAAAAACAATATTCCATGATTCTGACTGGAATAAATGTCTGACTTTTCGATTATAATATCTTCCCATTCCTTCATTCTTGACAGGCGGAAAAAGGATTTAATTTTGCGAAACTTAAGAATATTACTCTTGATATTCTTCTTGAAAGACTGAAGTCCAGTCAACTCAATTCTGATTCTCTCCGATTCATCCAATCTCAGATCCTGGAAATTCTCAAGAAAGAAAATGTTTTTGTCCCTCTCTACTCTCCTTATAATTCACTCTTCATTGATCAAAATCTCAAGCAAATAAAAATAGTTCCCGTTCTTCCCTATTCATCCTCTCTTTTTGATATCGGAGAAAATATGTATTTAAAGGAAAAAATTATTATAAAATATAAAGAAAAGAGTATTCAAGGAATAATAGATTGGCTTAAAAAATCCTCTCCTTTTGGAAATCAATAAATTTTATTTCGATATCTTCACAAGTAAAAATCCTCCATCATGGAAACTCCTGTACAACCGATTCACTCCTCAGAAGAAAATCATACTACGGATGAGATTTATGCACATGAAACGACTGATTCAACTCTTCCGAATGATGGTTATAATGTATCAAGGGATTATGTCCTCAAAAATTCTATCGTAGGACCTGCATGGGAACTTGTTATGAATACTTCTTTCTTGAAGAAATTCAATTTCTTTCCGTCGCTCCTTTCCACTATCTACCTCGGTTTGATTATCTTGTATCAACTCGCCTTTACGTACGTTTATATTTTTCAACTTAAAGACCAGTTTTTCGGCATCATCATACAATGGGTACATACAGCCTATTTTTGGCAATTCATCGGAGGTCTTATTATTGGAGTTATTATATATATCCTTATTACACCGATTGCGGAATGAGGACTTATTTCCCTGATAGCTAAAAGACAGGAGGAAACTTCAGAATCACCGAATGTTAAAGGGCGGATAGGGTTCGGTGTTTCACGTGGACTTATGAATTTTCTCCCAATTTTCGAGATGACGAATTTACTTTCCATCTTCAAACTTCTTTCTATTATAACATTCTATATCTTTCTTCTGAGAGTATTTGGAAGGGAATATTTTATGAATATCACAATTTTCATGGCTGTTTATCTCGGTTTTGCTTTTCTTGTAAATATCCTTTTTTCCTATGCACGATTTTTTATAATATTTGAAAATAAAAAGGCATTGGAAGCGATGAGTCTCTCGGTTCATATGGCACTCACGAATCTGGAAATAACCTTTCATCTTTATTTTACGCTTCTTCTCGTCTACATCCGAACATTCCTTACATCCATTATATTCGTCGTCTTCCCTCTTCTTATATCTTGGCTTTTTACCTACATTACCGTTTCTTTTCTCCAAAATATTATCATAACTATTCTCGTTTGTATCTTTATCCTACTTTTGGTATTCATATCCCATCTCAACTCGGTATTGGAGATATTCGTAGAAACTATCTGGTACAATGCTTATCGGGAAAACAAGAAAAATTTCAATGCACTAGAAAGTGATCATCATACAGAAAAAAGTCATCATTAGGATGACTTTTTTTAAGAAAAATTTGACTTTCCTATTAAAAAGTATAACCTCCCCCCTAGGTATATTTCTTTTCTAAAAAACTATGATTGAACCATATAAGCAGAAACTCCTCACGAATCTCAAGAAGACCCGAGGACTTATCGAAACGATTGAAAAAATGGTGGAAAGCGACCGCTACTGTATGGACATCGCCCAACAAATCAACGCATCGCTCGGACTTATGAGAAGCGCTAAAGATCTGATCCTCCAGAGTCACTTAAACTCCTGTGCTTCCCATAAACTTACTTCTTCCTATGTTCAGGAAAAAGAACAATTCATACAGGAGTTAATGGATGTGTTTCATATTTCCCATAAAAAATAATTTTATGAAAAAACTCATTATAGATGTTGCCGGAATGCACTGTAAATCCTGCGAACTCCTCCTCGAACGTTCCATACAGGATATAAAAAACGTCGAGAAAGTGCAGGCAAGTCAATCCCGAGGAACTGTCGAGGTTTCTTACGATGCAAATAAACCAGATGAAGAAGCAATTACATCCATCATCGAGGAAAGTGGGTATACACTCGGAAAAGAAGTAAAACTTTCCTGGTTTCATTCTAACCCGAGGAAATACATAGAAACTCTTCTTATCGCACTTTTTCTTTATATCATATATATGGTGGCAAAGATGAGTGGATTTTCCTTTGGAGGTTTCGGAGATTTCACTTCACCCACACTCGGGGTAGCCTTCCTTATCGGAGTTACCGCTGGAGTATCCAGTTGTATGGCTTTGGTCGGGGGACTCATTCTCGGAGTAAGCTCGAAATGGAATGAAGAACATATCCAAGCTTCAAAATGGCATCGCTTCGAGCCACACCTGTATTTTAATATCGGACGTATTGTCGGATTCGGAATCCTCGGATGACTCCTTTGACTCTTTGGTTCGTTTATATCGCTCTCGTCATTCACGATTGGGGTACTCACCATTGCGACCGGACTCATTATGCTCCTTCTTGGGATCAATCTTTCAGACCTTTCTCCGAGACTCTCTCGAATATCCATTACCCTCCCGAAGTTCCTCAGTGCCTGAGTTGCAAACAATGGAGGAGTTTCGAAACATATAACCGCTCTCGGTTCGGGAGCTCTCACTTTTTTTCTCCCCTGTGGCTTCACACTTGCCATGCAAGCATATGCGATTACCACGGGAAGTTTCATAACGGGAGCTCTCACTATGATGGCATTTGCACTCGGAACTGCACCTTGACTTCTCGGAGTTGGAGGACTCACTTCTTTTCTCTCCGGAACATTTGCCAAACGGTTCTTTAAGTTTACCGGAGTCTTAGTTCTCCTCCTCGCAATATTTAATATCTCCAACGGATACACGCTTATGAATCTTGGGGGCTCTTCTCAAATAGTGCCATCGACCGGAGTGGTTTCAAGCGAGGTTCAGGAAATCCGAATGACCGAATCAGACGGAGGATATGCCCCGAATGTATTTCATATCAAACCAAATATGAAAACGAGGTGGATAATCAATGCGACGAATCCTTACTCCTGTGCAAGCCAATTGACAGCTCCATCTATCGGTATTACTAAACAGCTGGAACAAGGAGAAAATATCATCGAATTCATCTCGCCTGCGAGTGGAATTATCAAATTCTCCTGTAGTATGGGGATGTACACTGGAAAGATGATCGTAGATAGTATCGAGTCGGACACACAAACATCTCTAACACCAACTCAAGCAACCATTGTTTCGGATATTCCGACAGAAACTTCATACAGTTGCCATTAAAAATTTTATTTTGTAACTTTTCTTACTATGATGTACGGTTATTATGGATATGATGGTTATATACCATTCGGAGGAAGTTTTACTTTCTTAGGCCCTATTCTTATGATACTATTTTGGATTATCGTTATTGTTCTCATCGTATATCTCGTACGTGCAGGACATGGGGGAGATTACAAACAAGGTGGACATGGGGGAAAAACAGCACTCGATATCCTCAAAGAGCGCTATGCAAAAGGAGAGATTACTAAAAAAGAGTTTGAAGAGATAAAAAAAGATTTGATGTAAGAAGTGTTTCTTTATCACATCATTTTATACGGAAAGAAAAAAGAAATGATATTTTTTTACTTGTACCATACCTCCACCAGAGGTATGGGTTATATTAATGCTCATCACCTGCAAACTATGAAAGTTATCACATTTGAAATCTCCTGAATGCACTGTTCGAGTTGTTCACTCCTCATCGAGAAAACACTCAAACAGACAAAATGAGTGGATGAAGTGAATGTAAATTTCGCTTCCGGAAAAGCACGCATTAAATATGATTCAGGAAGTACGAGTCCAGAGGTACTGAAAAAGGTTATTATCGATGCTGGATATGAAGCTTTTGATGTAGGAAATCCATTGGATCAAGGAGAACATATGAATCATGGAAATGACATGGGAAAGTGGAAAATCCGTTTTATAAGTGCCATGATTCTTTCACTCCCAATGGTACTATTTATGGTGCTCGACTTCGTTCGATTAAGACAGTATGAAGGGATTATCATGCCCTATGCAGCCATCATTTCTCTAATTCTTGCAACACCCATAATATTCATTATCGGACGAGAGTTCTTTTCTGGAGCTTGGTCGGCACTCCGTATGAAGACCGCGAATATGTATTCGCTCATCGCCATAGGGACGTTCACTGCTTATGTGTATAGTCTCTATTCTTATATTGTCTACTTTATACAGACTGGTTCGCTCATAGGGCTCAATGGTATGAAAATAAGCGACATCTATTTCGAGGTCGGAGCATTTCTCGTCGTTTTCATCTCCCTCGGAAAATATCTCGAAGCACGAGCAAAAGGAAAAACATCCGAAGCTATCAAACGACTCATGGATATGGCACCAAAAACAGCACGTGTAAAACGTGGCAAATCTATTGTGGATCTTATAGTCGAAGAAGTACAACAGGGAGATATCATCATCGTACGACCGGGAGAAAAGATTCCCGTCGATGGGGTGATAATAGAGGGGTATTCAAGTATCGATGAATCTATGCTCACTGGAGAAAGCATGCCCGTCGAAAAATTCGCAAATGCGAAAGTATATGCCGGGACCATGAATAAGCTCGGAAGTTTCGAATTCCGAGTAACTGGAGTCGGTTCCGAGACGGCGCTTGCGCACATTATCGCACTCATAGAAGAAGCGCAAGGATCCAAAGCTCCGATTCAAGCACTGGCGGACAATATTTCTGCTGTCTTCGTACCATTGGTTATCATTATCGCTCTCGTTACATTCGCAGTCTGGTATTTCCTTTTGGAAGCCACATTCGCAACGGCACTTCTCTATTTCTCTGCAGTCATCGTCATCGCTTGCCCCTGTGCTCTCGGGCTTGCAACGCCAACCGCGATTATGGTTGGAACCGGGAAATGAGCCGAACATGGAATCCTTATTAAATGAGGAGAACCGCTCGAGATGGCGTGCAAGATAGATGTCATCGTACTTGATAAGACAGGAACTATCACCGAAGGGAAACCGAAAGTAACCGATATTATAATAGTAAGCCCCCCTGATAAGGGGGGTAGGGGGGTTATTTCTGAATCTAAATCGTCGGAAATCCCTCTGTCCTCCGGACATCTCCCCTTATCAGGGGAGCAAGAACTCATTCTCTCCATAGCGGCTGCCCTCGAACAAAAGTCCGAACATCCGCTCGCAGAAGCCATCGTCCAAAAGGCGGATGAGTCCAATACTCCCGTTCTGGAGGTCGAGGGATTTCAAGCGATTCCCGGAAGAGGGGTTCGCTGAACGGTCGGGGGGAAATCCTATATTTTCGGAACGAGACTTTTTTTGGAAGAAAATAATATTATTCTCCAGACGAAAGAGACTATCGAATCTCTTGAGTCTGACGGAAAAACCGTCATGCTCCTCGCAAGTGAAAAAAATATCATTGCCTTCATCGCGGTTGCCGATACTATCAAACCGACTTCTGCAGAAGCGATTGCACGGATGAAAGAGCTCGGTATCGCGGTCTATATGGTTACAGGCGACAATGCCCGCACGGCACGTGCCATAGCTGCAAAGGTTGGTATAGAGAATGTGCTCGCAGAAGTATTGCCTGAAAATAAAGCAATGGAGGTAAAGAAACTCCAAAATACTGGGAAGAAAGTAGCAATGATCGGGGATGGAATCAACGACTCCCCAGCGCTTGTGCAAGCGGATCTCGGAATCGTGATGGGAAGCGGAGCGGATGTGGCGATGGAATCAGGAGGAATCATTATTATGAAGAATGATCTCAGGGACATTCTCACTTCCATTGAACTCTCTCGTCAAACTGTCGGAAAGATTCGTCAGAATATGTTCTTCGCACTTTTCTATAATGTTCTCGGGATCCCTGTGGCAGCAGGAGTACTCTCAGCATTCGGATTCATATTGAAACCGGAGCTTGCCGGACTCGCGATGGCACTTTCCTCCGTATCGGTAGTAACAAATTCACTCCTTTTAAAGAACTTCCGTCCAGGTAAACGGAATATTCTCTCTACAATTGCACCTGTCCTCATGACGGTATTCTTTCTCGGAATCTTCTGGCAATTCTCTCAATTTGGATTCAATAGATAAGGATTTTATTTTCTTGATATGATATACTTTGTATCGAAGATATTTCGAGAAATTTATTTAAAATAAATAGGGAAATAATATCTCTTAGAGATAAGAAAAATCTTCTATCATATCCCATTCTATGATAGAAGATTTTTCTTTTGCAAACTTGCGGAAAAAATC
>PCUR01000035.1 GCA_002771035.1 Candidatus Gracilibacteria bacterium CG12_big_fil_rev_8_21_14_0_65_38_15
ATTCACTCTTGTAAAAGTAAAGGAGTATTTGGCTTTACAATACCAAATACTCCTTATTTTAGCCACACACTATTTTCTATTATGCCTCGACAAACAAAAAGGAAAATTCTTATCCACGATTCTTTATTTATTCATTTACATACACGTACGTCCCTCGAATATCTGGTGATCCAATCTGATCGATATCTTCGATGCGACAGACGAAGAGTGGAAGGCGTTCATCTTTTGCGAGAGCGATAGCAGATTGATCCATAATCCGGAGTCATTTTGAAAGAGCATCATCAACCGAAACCTTATCATAACGTTTTGCGTCTGGAAATTTTGCTGGGTCTTTATCGTACACTCCGTCCACTTTCGTTCCTTTGACCATAAAATCACAATGAAGTTCCAAGGCTCGGAGAACCGCAGCCGAATCGGTTGTAAAATATGGGTTCCCCGTTCCGGCAACCACGATGATAATTCGTTTTTCTCGGAGATGTTTAAGTGCTCGGCGATAGATAAAGAGTTCTGCTACTTTCGATATCTCGATGGCAGACATAATCCGAACGGATTGTCCGGCCTTTTCGATGGCATTCCCGAGAGCGATACCATTGATAACTGTCGCGAGCATTCCCATATAGTCAGCGGCAGTTCTATCGAGCCCTTTCGCTGCCCCAGATACTCCTCGAAATATATTTCCTCCCCCAATAACGATGACTACTTCGATGTCTTTTTCTTTCGTCAGAGTCACAATCTTTTTCGCAAGACTATCGAGAAATTCGGTTTCGATACCATACTCTCATTTCCCCTGAAGAGCTTCCCCAGAGAGTTTCAAAAGGATTCGTTTTGGTACAGGAAGTTGTTTCATAATGGAGAAAAGAGAGAAAATAAAAGTTATATGAAATGAGAAAAATTTTTATTTCGATGTCGAAACAGTCTTGGAAAATTGAAGAATATTCACTGACTTTGTTTCCAGACGAGAAAAAATATTTTTCTCATTTCTATTTTTCATTGAAAATTTATTTTTTAATATAAGCGGAAGATTCTGAAACAAGTTCAGAATGACAATATATTTATAGTGCGAAAAACCAAAGTATCACTGCCACCACAAAAAGTATAGAAACGAGAATCATAAGCAAAATATTTGTCATATTTTTCTCTTCCAAATCAGAAGTAATCTCTCCGATTTTTTTATCCAAACTCTTTCGTTCCTCTTCACCGTGCATCTTAGAACTCTCGAGGAGCATAGTTGCTTTCTTGTATTCTATCATGGAAATAGAATTCTTAAGCTCCGCTTCTGCTTGCCCTGCACGATACGAAAGCTCTTGGATGAGTGTATCCTTTCGTTCTATGGATTTCTGGGCATCATCGAAAAGTTGTTTGTAATCGACCATAACGGGACGGCGGACGAATGAAGATTCGTCTTGAATATCAGTCATAACCTGTCCATCGGAATCGAGCACGATATAATCCTCCTGAATCCCGCCATTCTGGATAATATGGATATCTTCATTATGGAGATATACTTTCTTCCCTATCCGTTTTGAACGAATCTTTCCTGCACTGATATAGCGATCTATCGTGCGAGTGGAACAATTGAGAATTTTTGCGCCTTCGTAGCGGTCGATGGAGTAGGACATAGAGGAAACTATTTACTGCAAGTATTTTTATTTTCAAAAAGTTTTGTAAGTAGTTCTGTTACATCGTTTTCGCCAATTTTCACACCAGTAATTTTTGAAAGTTCTCTTCTGATAGCATTCACAATAGGTTTACCGAAAAGTACTTTTTTAAGATTTCCCTCACTTAAAGCAACCTTGTTTGTCCAAAGTTTTTTAAGTAATCCTTTCTTGATACCTTCTTTATGTAAACAAGAGGCTTTATCAAAAATTTTAACACTCTTTCCTTCTTCGATAAGGTTAAATTGTACAACTAATTCCTGGTCAATTCTACTTCCGAAAGAAAGGTGATATATTCTCCATTCTTCAAGGTTCGTTAAAACAACCCATTCAACCCCTTCTGTAGAAGCATAACTTGCTGCTTGAAATATATGGTTTTCGTTGAGCGGTACACAAATCGCTTTGATTTCAATAAGAAATATGAGTTTATCGTCAATCTTCACTCCATAATCAGCATATTGTCCGCGAATTTTATACTCTGTAGTAACATCGAAGAATTTATCAAAACCAAATACTTCACCGAGCATATCATTGATGATATTACTCGTATCAGATTCGTTCAATCCACGCTTTTTTGCTGCTTCAGTAATTTTTGAATATTTCTTTAATCATTCTTTCATTATATTCTCAATCTTAATAGGAAGAGAAACGGAAGATTTTGTTTTTTTTACGACAACTGGCGTAGTAGCAACCATAATGACTAAAAGTAAAAAAGTAAATATTCAAACTTATTAAATCAAACCCCAGATTCTTTCAAAAGCGAAGTAATTTGCGCGCAAATCGAGCACTGTAGTGAGCTGTACGACTGTACAGTGAACGAAGCGCGGAGATTTAAACGCAAAGAATGAGTTTTTCAAAGAATCCTTATATATCCAAATTCATTACATGCTTTGCTCGTGATTGAATGAATCTTCGTCGTGGTGGAACATCTTCTCCCATAAGTGTTCGAAATACTTCGTCTGCCTTCTCGGCATCGATGATATGTACTCGCCCCATCTTTCGTTGTTTTGGATCCATAGTTGTCTCCCAAAGCTGTTCTGGATTCATCTCTCCAAGCCCCTTGTAACGCTGGATTCCTTCAGAAGTTACTCCATATTCTGCAAGAATAGCATTTTTCTCATCATCATTGTACACGTACCAAGTCTGTTTCCCTTTAGTCAGTTTGTAGAGTGGTGGTTGTGCAATGTAGATGAATCCACCGTCAAGAAGCGGTCGAAGGTATCGGTAGAAGAAGGTCAAGAGAAGGGTTCGGATATGTGCTCCATCCACGTCCGCATCGGTCATGATAACGATTCGGTGGTAACGAAGACGAGAGAGATCGAAAGTCTCCCCGATGGAAGTTCCGAGCGCGATGATAAGGTTCTTGATTTCTCCGTTAGCAAAAATCTTGTCGAGTCGAGCCTGTTCCGTATTGAGAATCTTACCTTTGAGCGGAAGAATAGCCTGAGTTTCACGGTCACGACCCTGCTTCGCAGAACCTCCCGCAGAATCTCCCTCTACGATATAGATTTCTGATTTAGATGGATCTTTACTGGAACAATCCGCAAGTTTACCTGGAAGAGTCATTCCTTCAAGGGCTCCTTTACGGATAATAGTATCTCGGGCACTTCGGGCTGCGGCTCGAGCACGGGCAGCAAGGAGAGATTTCTCTACCATCGCTTTCGCACTTCGTGGATTTTCCTGAAGATATTCGTAAAGTTTCTCGGAAAGTACTCGGTCAACCACTCCTTTCGCTTCGGGATTTACGAGTTTTTCTTTGGTCTGAGAACTGAATCGTGGATCTGGAACTTTAATAGAAACAACCGCGCAAAGTCCTTCAAGAACGTCGGATGATTCGAGGTTCGTATCTTTTTCCTTGAGGATTTCCTGTTCTCGGGCATACTTATTGATAGTTCTTGTGAGAGCTGCCTGGAACCCTGCCATATGTGTTCCTCCGTCGGTAGTCGTAACATTGTTTACGAAACTGACAATACGTTCAGAATAATCGTCTTTCTTGTATTGAAAAGCGATTTCCACCTGGATATCATCGAGGTTTTTATCTGCATAGAAAATACCGTCGCCGATAGTATCGATCCCTCGATTGAGGTGATGAACATAGGACTGAATACCTCCCTCGAAGAAGAATCGATATTTAGAACCAGTAAATTCATTAATAAGCGTCATAGTAATACCTTTCGTAAGGTATGCTTGCTGACGGAGACGAGTAAGAATCGTATCGTAATCGAAAATAACGGTCGTGAACATAGTCGCATCCGGCCAGAATCGAACGATGGTTCCGTGTGTATCGGTCTTGTCTCCTGTCGGAAGAGCCGGACCATCCGGAATACCACGCTGGTATGACTGAGTATATACTTTCTTGTCTTTATGAACCCATACCTGCATCTTGTCAGAAAGTGCATTTACGACTGATGCTCCGACTCCGTGAAGACCTCCGGAAACTTTATATCCAGACTCTTCTCCTCCGAACTTCCCTCCGGCATGGAGAACGGTCATAACCGTTTCAAGAGCGGATTTTCCCGTCTTTGGATGGATATCAACGGGAATTCCACGACCATCGTCCCCAACGGAAACGGACCCGTCGGAGTGCATAGTGACAGTAATATGTTTCGCGTGACCCGCCATGGCCTCGTCTATCGAGTTATCGACGATCTCCCAAACGAGATGGTGAAGCCCTTGTTCATTGGTTTCCCCGATGTACATACCGGGTCGTTTTCGCACCGGCTCAAGACCTTCAAGAACCTGTATATTACTACTATCGTAAGATGTTGCGGACATAATGAAATGTGGTTAGAGACGTACCATGGTACGTCTGTACTAAAAAAACTGGAGGGATTATATGAAAATAGTAAGGAAAGTAAAGGGAAAATATACAGGAAAATGCTCATCGGAAATCCACAAAAAAAACGCTTCTCATAAAATGATGAAAAGCGCTTAAAATAGAGATGATTTAACTCTTTAGTCAGGAATATATTTCCCCTACGAAATCCTCCACTGTTTTCCCTTCGCTTGCTCGTTCGAAATGATATTCATATTTTCGTTTCACGATATCGTGGTTGAAAAAATTCGCTCCGAGCATATTCCAGAGTCGGTAGGTACGTTTTATGTCGAGGAGATGAAAGAAATTGGAGTAGAGTTCCTGTGAACCGTTCCAGAAATCTTCCAGATCATTCATCCAATAGTCCTCCTGACAAAGAGAAATCTTTGCAAAATGCGAATTTCATATTCAAACCTTACATTCCTCGTTCTCCGTACAAGTCAGTACGTTTCACTTCGGTACGCAGTTTTCATACGAACTTCCTCATTTTTCAGAAGATTCCTGATTTTCAGGTATCTCACGACGAAATCCTATCTCTCCGAACGAGAATATATAATTCTGAGTTTCAAACTTTTCTCGTGTTCCGAATCGAATAGTAATTCGATATACTCTTTCTGGATTTTTTAGAATCGCTGTTTTTAGATTATCGTCCGGGTTCGAGAACACGCTTGGGAGGAATCGATTATTCAGGATATTTAAAAGAATTTGTTCTTGCGAAGCAAAATCCCGAACTTCATCCCGAAGTGGTCACTTGGCATAGATTCGACCTCGACCGGTCGGTTTGTCAGAAATATTTTCCGTGATAATTGTGCCAATGAACGATTCTACTTGAATCGGTTTCAGACCAGCATTCGTCGTCTCGAACACTTTTCTGGGAGTCAGAACTCGACTCGGAAAATCCTTGCCATAATTACGAGCAATGGAAGTCTCGAGCTCGGAGATGTCTATGAGACTCATCGCACCGATACGAGAGAGATTTGGATCAAGAATGCTTGGATAGCAAATCCCCTGCCCGATGAATCCACGGGCGAAGTTCGGAACTTCGGTAAAGTCTGGAAATTCTCCAGATGTGAGCATTTCATATTCCCATTCGAGTTCCTCTTTTCGACTGGAACGATACTGTTTTTTGAACTTTTCTCGATCTATTTCACTCACTTGGTCAAGAACCGAGAGATTCGCTCCAAGCTCGTTTCGGCTCGAAAGATACGTCACTCGGGCATAGGATTTTTTACTCAAAAGCCGGGTCAAAATATCGTACGCTTCTTCCGTTTTCGGGATGAGCGTATCAATCTCGGCATAGATGAGCTCTTCATGATTACTCATGGCAAGCGTCATAACATCATCCTCGTTCGTAATCGCTTCGTTGTCGAAGCAGATTCCATGGAAATCGATTCCCTTATGTGTGAAAGTTTCGCGGTTTCTGAGAATATGGATTTTCGCCTGCGGAATATATTTATTTACAATTGGAATGAGATACACGAGCGTTTCCGGAATAAGGAGGAGCGGACTCGCAACACTATAGAGAGGAACGAGTGTATACGGATCGAAATGATCGCAGTGCGCATGACTCAGGAATATAACATCGAGCGTCTTGAGTTTCTCGCTCGAGAGCTTGATTCTCGGCGTCCGTTCCATCAGATCTCCGAAAGCATAGTCTGATAACCACGCATCGACCAAGATACGGACGATTTCTCCTTGTTTATTATTTATTTCGATACCAAATTCGGTATGTCCGAGCGGATGGATGAGCATAAATTTTTGATTTAAAAGATAGTATCATTGCGAACGATAGTGAAGCAATCTAGGACAAATAAATCCTTTTAAAAAAATGGGATAAGTTCCCTGGATTGCTCGGGGTACCCCTTGAGGGTATCGTACCTCGCAATGACGGACTCTTGATTTGCTTCTTAAAGAAGATAATTTCATCCGTACTCTATTTCAAAACTCCTAAAAATCAAAATGTTTTTAATTTTGACTTGTTTCTATCGCTTCGTATACTCGGGCATATAAATATTTCCTCACAAAAAAACTATGAATACCCTTATAATCACCGCACATCCAAGCCAAACGAGTTTTACTCGAGCGCTTGCTGAAACCTACCGCGAAAATTCCGAACTTGAGGGTCGTCAGGTCGAAATTCTCGATCTTTATACCACTGAACTTAGACAGGATTTCCTCCGGTTCGACAAATTGAGTGATATCGGTAAAGATATAGTAACTCAAGCGATGCAAGAGAAAATCTCTTGGGCAGAAGAACTCGTATTTGTATTCCCTGTATGGTGGGCAGACGCTCCGGCAATCATGAAGAACTGGATAGATTGTAATTTCACAACAGGATTCGCTTATAAATATATCGACGGGAAACCAACAGGACTTCTCTCAGGAAAAACTGCCCGAATATTTGCTACTTCTGGAGCTCCATCATTTGTTTACAGTCTATTTCCTGTGAGTTATCGTCTCCTTTGGGGGATGCTCCGACTCAAGTTTTGTGGTATTAAAACTACTTCTATCAAAGTATTTGGTAAAATACAAACAATGAACGAGGAAGAGAAAAAAATAACACTCGGTAAAGAAATGAAAAAAATATTTGGATAAAAAATGGAAAATAAAAAATCGCTCGATTCGAGCGATTTTTTTCTGTATTTTATTAACTATATTCACTACTTCCTGAATATTCACTACTTCCTCTTCTACCACTTACAGAAGTTCCATATCTGATAGGAAGATCGAAATCACTTGCTAATGGAACGATTTTATTCTCTTTTCTTACAATTCCTTTGAAAAGTTCTTGAACTCATTCTCTTGTAATTGCATATGTAATATCATTCACACCTTTTCATTCACTTTCTAATATATCCACTCTATATCTCATACTTTTTAAAAGTATTTTTCCTGTAATCCAAAATTTTTCTCTTCATAAAGCATCAGCAACTGCTTTTTTTATTTCTGTAACTGTATGAAAAACTGCTTTATGTGGAATTATTTTGTTATCTTCTCAGACAGGGGAAATTTCTATTTCTTTAGAAAATCTATCGACCTGTTCTGCGATAATATTATCATTGATTTGTTGGTTCATATTATTTTCTTTTCCCAGAAATATCATAGAGAAGCGGTGCAGCGATGGCGATGGAAGAATATGCTCCGACAACCGTACCAAATATAAGAGCGAGAATGAATCCTCGAATAGAATCCGGTCCAAAGAAGAACATAGCAACGAGAACGATAAAAATCGTAGCGGAAGTATAAATAGAACGTGTCATTGTTTCATTTACAGAGTTATTGATTACCACTCCGAAATCTTTTTTCTTGTTTTCTGGAAGACGGAGATTCGATCGAATTCGGTCCATTACTACAATCGTATCATTGATAGAGTACCCGAGAACCGTCAGCATAGCTGTAATAAAGAAGGTATCAATCTTAAATTCTGGGAAAAAATATGATGCAATGATATAGAGTCCAAATGCGATAACTAAATCGTGAAAAAGAGAAACGGCAGTTACGGAAGCGAAAGAAAAGCTCGTAAATCCTTCGATAGAACCTCGGAATGCGTAAGCGATATAGAGAGAAATAGCAATAATAACAAGAGTAAGAGTCATATAAGCCGTCTTCTTAATATAATCTCCGAATGATTCTCCGATATTAATATATCGGGACATCGTTATTTTCACAGAACTCAGACTCATAAATCTCCCACTGATATCGTCTTTGAATTTTGTCTTGAGTCCTTCGAAATCTTTGTCGGAAATACCGGAAAGTTTAGAAAAACCAGCTTCTACAATGAATTTGTCTTCTCCGGAAATCTTATAAACATTAACATTGTTTACTACCTCAGAATCGTTGTATACGATATTCTTCTTCGCTTCATTCACGAGAGTCTTTATAGTATCGATATTCACCTGTCCAGAAGTATAATCATATTCGGCTTGTACTCCACCAGTCATATCAATCCCGAGATTGAGCGGAAGCGTAAAATATGCACCGATAGAAATAAATATGAGTACGAGTGCAAATCCGTAGTACATAAAACGGCTTTTGATAAAATCAATTTTCATAAGAAAAAAGTGAGAAAGTATAATAAAGAAAACCTTTTCAGGAACCCCCAATTTATAAGACGAAAGCCCAAAAAGTCAAAAGAAAAACATTAAAAATATGGCGATTCTCTTGCGATTTCAGAGAAAATAGGCTATAATAAACAAGTTATAAGTGAGAAGTTATAAATTATAAGTCCAAAAATAATATTCAACTTATAATTCCTAACTTATAATTCCTAACTTACATTCATGCAATACAAAATCCCTGTACAGATAGAGAACGAAGATAAGATTTTTTTAAATCTCAGTCTCCGTCAATTAGTCATTATTATGGTCGGCGGAGGTATCGGTTATTCCGTGTTCAAATCTCTCGAACCAAATGTCGGAGCAGGTGTCGCGCTTTTCCCTACTATCATTATAGTGGGACTCGCTCTCGTGATTGCACTTTTCCGTCATACCGAGATGACGTTCATTCCTTTTTTATTGAATCTCATACGTCTCAATCTGAACGTTGGAAATCGTACATGGTGCAAATGAGTCGACAGTTATAATTCCCTCGAAGTCGGGTACATAAAAGCTCCTACAGAAACACAGTCCACTTGAGGAAATAAGAATCATCACACAACATTTGAAAGTGTTGAAGAACGTCTCGGAAAATTATAATTTATCACTTGCAACTTTTAATTATGTCTGACAAAACTACTGCTTCAGTAAAAGCCGCTAAAAACCCTGCGAAAGATTCTACTACGCAACGATATCTTCCTTTTTCGGAAATCCGAGATAATTGTATGATTATGAAGGATGGTTCTTCTCGCATGGTTCTGAAAGTTCATGCGGTGAATTTCAATCTCAAGAGCGAAGAAGAGCAGGATGCAATCATTATCGGATATCAGCGTTTCTTGAACTCGCTCCGATTCCCTATCCAGATTATCGTTCGATCTCTTAAAGTAGATATAGAAGGATATCTTATGAAACTCAAAAATATCGCTCTCAAACAAAAAAATCCTCTTCTCCAAGAGCAGAGTTACCGATATATCGATTTTCTCACGAACCTCATCGATATGGCACAGATTATGAAAAAGGATTTTTATATCGTGGTTCCCTACGATGCTGATGAAGATAAGAGTGTTCGAGATACCGGGATTGCCGGAGTTTTCAGAAGTTTCTGGGCAGCTATTACTCAGGAAGAAACCATTATGTCTATTAGATACAAGCGGCAAAAATCAGAATCTCTCCGTAAGGCAAATTTCGAACGTCTTTCCACTATCAAAACCAGTCTGGAAAGTGTAGGAATAAAAAGCGATGAGGTAAAAAAAGACGAACTTATCAAACTTCTTATCGGATACTACAATCCGAAAGTGAATTCCGAAAGCAAGATAAAGGATATAGAAAAAGTGAATATAGAATAAATATTAAAATCATGACTCTTTCTTCCAGAACTGTTGGTGATAAAGCGGAACTTCTCGCTATAGATTACCTTCAGAAACATGACTACGAAATCATCGAAACCAATTTTGTTGCATCGAAATGAGGAGAAGTGGATATTATCGCGAAAAAAGACGGGATTACCGTCTTTTTTGAGGTAAAATACCGAAGCAGTGAGAGTTACGGAAGTGCTGTCGAGACTTTTTCCCGCACGAAAAAACGTCGTTTTCTTTTTGCTGTCAGGTGGTATTGTATGAAACAGAAAATCAAAGAAGAATCCGTTCGTATCGATTTCATCGCAATCCAAAAGATGCCGACAAGTCATCGCCTCACACATTTTAAGAATGTGGAGATGAATTAAAAATACATAAAATAATATCCTCTAAAAACTCCTAAAAATTTTTAGGAGTTTTTTTATATTTCACTATAATAGCCCCGATTTATTTTTATATATGCTAAATTATGGAATTCAAAGACCTAAGTCTCAAACAAATTATCGCAGAAATTAAGTCTGGGAAAACAACACAAAAAGAAGTGTGTGATTATTTCCTCGCCCGCATAAAAACTCTCGATCCGAAGATTGAGGCTTTCAATCTTGTCCGTGACGTTTTCGAAGAAAAAGATATTCACTCTCCCCTTGCATGAGTGCCAATCGGAGTGAAAGATGTATTCTCGGAAATCGGAGTGGAAACGACCGCTGCATCGAAGATGCTCGCAGGTTATAAACCGCCGTACGATGCGACTATTATAACATACTTAAAAGAGGCGGGGTTTTCCAGTATAGGGAAACTTAATATGGATGAATTCGCTATGGGAGGAAGCGGAGAAAACAGTGCTATGAGAATTACTCGCAATCCTTGGGACACAACTCGAATACCTGGAGGATCTTCATCTGGTTCAGCTGCCGCGGTCGCCGCAGGAATGGTACCAGCAGCCCTCGGAACCGATACGGGAGGTTCTATCCGACAACCTGCCAGTATGTGTGGAATCGTCGGTTTCAAACCGACTTACGGACGTAATTCCCGAAAAGGAGTTATAGCTATGGCAAGTTCTCTCGATACTCCCGGAACCTTCACAAAAACCGTCGAAGATGCTGCGATACTCTATGAAATCATGGCAGGATACGACACTTGAGATTCAACAAGCCTCAAAGAACCAACCGTTATTAATCCAGCTATCTGGGATAAAAAGGATTTGAAATGAGTGAAAATCGGAGTACCGAAAGAATATTTCATAGAAGGAATCGAAAAAGGAGTCCAAAAAGAAATCGATGGTGCAATCGCCAAACTCCGTGAACTCGGTGCGGAAATCAAGGAAGTAAGTCTTCCTCATACCGAGTATGGGCTCGCTGTTTATTACATCATCATGCCGGCAGAAGTTTCCACAAATCTCGCTCGTTACGACGGAATCCGATTCGGACACACGCACGGGGGTGGAGCGGATATTGCTATGAGTCGAAGCGAAGGATTCGGGAAAGAATCCCAGCGACGTATTATGCTTGGATCATTCGTTCTCTCTTCTGGATTTTATGACGCTTATTATCGTCGGGCGTCACTCGTTCGTGAGCTCATAAAGGATGATTTTAAAAAAGCTTTTAGCGAAGTAGATATCATTGTTACTCCAACTGCTCCATCGGTAGCTTGGAGAATCGGAGAAAAAGTGGATGATCCGCTTAAAATGTACCTTTCAGACGTATTTACCGTAAATGCCAGTCTTGCGGGACTTCCGGGACTCTCCCTTCCTGTCGGGTACTCACTCCCAGAGGATGGAGGTACAACCGAACTTCCTGTCGGGCTTCAGATTCTCGGATCAGAACTCGGAGAAGAAAAAGTATTCGAAGTGGCTCATGTCCTCGAACAAGCGATGAAAGAATACGTAAATAGTAAAAAACCAAGCACGTTCTAAAAGATGAAAAAATCTCGGAAATATATTTTACGAACGTATCGAGGACTGTTCGAGTACCTCTAATTTTGAAGCAAGTTCCGAGAGACAAGTGAGAAAAGATATATTTCCGAGATTATAACAGCAACGAAATATAAAAGAAAACTCTATTGATATATACATATGTCAATAGAGTTTTTTGCTGAGAAAGAAGCAGATTTTTACTGCAATTATTATATAAATCTTGTCAATACTTTATATGTGTATATATGTTGCATAATCACCAACTATAGTATATACTTATTCCAGTAATTATATTCTCTTCATAACTATTTTATGCTTCGCAAAATAAAGGATTCCGCTGCTTTTTTCTCTGTACTACCGAACGGTGATATTGGTGATGTGGTTGATTATACGAATAAACTCTTTGATTTTGCGCTTGAAACAGGCGCTTCCGATATACATATCGAACCAAGCAAGACCTTCATAACTATTCGTTTTCGTCAAAGCGGAGACTTTTTGTTTGTCGATAAAATTACTCATGAGGAATATGCAAAACTTCTCTCTCGAATGAAGATTCTTGCAAATATGCGTATCGATGAAAAACATAAACCACAGGATGGAAAAATAGCATTTACTTCGGAAAAACTCGGAAATGAATTGGTCGATATACGTGTAAGTATCATGCCAATTGTTGAAGGCGAAAAGATTGTTATGCGTATTCTCCGACAAAATGCTGATATGTTGAATCTCGATAAACTGGATTTTCTCGATGTTAATCTGGAAAAAATTAAAAAAAGTCTCGCGAGTAAGTATGGAATGATTCTCGTTGCCGGACCAACCGGATCAGGAAAATCCACAACGCTCTTTTCTATGCTTCAATCATTTGATCCGCTTGCATACAACATAACTACGCTCGAAGATCCAGTCGAATACAACATTCCGCACATTAATCAAACACAAGTGAAACCGCAAATCGGTTTCGACTTCGCAAGTGGTCTTCGTTCTCTTGTTCGTCAGGATCCCGATATCATAATGGTCGGGGAAATTCGAGACAAAGAAACTGCTATGCTTGCTATTGAAGCAGCTCTCACTGGTCACTTGGTACTTTCCACTATCCATACGAATAGTGCTGCCGGAACAATTCAACGACTTATTAATATGGATATAGAACCGTTTCTTATTTCCTCGGCTCTCAAGATGGTTATATCTCAGCGTCTCGTAAAAAAACTCTGTCCTCATTGTGGTACTCCGTATAAGATTACCGATCCTGCATTACAATCGAAAATATCCGGATATTTGAGTCATATTATCGAAGATGATGTTGCAGATATTGATTTCTATAAAGCAACAGGATGTGAGAAATGTGATACACTCGGATATTCTGGACGAATGGGAACTCATGAAGTACTTCTTATGAATGAAGCGCTCGATCCTCTCATCCTCGGGAAAGCACCGGTACATGAAATCGAACAAAAAGCCCGTGAACTTGGTATGATTACCATCATGCAGGACGGTCTCATAAAGGCAGCGACAGGAAAAACGACCGTTGAAGAAATTATGAAACTTATATAATGACTTATAATAATGTTTTCAAAAATAAAAAAATTCTTTTGAGCAAGTTCGCAAGCATCCGAAAATATTATTAATATTTCGGATGCTCTTGCATGGATTAAAACTTATAAAAAAGCAGAAAGATTCGATTTAGCCATCATGGCAACCAAGGAGCTTACCTTAAAATGCCGAACAGGAATCACTTACTATGAAAATGCTCTACGAAAAATAGCAGTTTTGAGAAATTCTAATATTGAAAAAATTGCCGACAAAGCAAAGGAAAAACATAGAAAAATAGACATTATACTTATTCGTCTTTACAAAGAACTCAATAATCTCGAAAAGATTATCGTACAAATAGAAAAAGAGAAACTTGATAAACAGGCAGTAGAAGAGCAAAAGGCACAGAAAATAAAATTTCAGTTCCATTCGCAGGAAATAAAAGAAATTCTTGATAAAAAAGACTATGCACATGCCCTTTCTCTCGCGAAGAAACTCGTATCAGACTTTCCGAATGAAAAATGAGTTATCCAGATACTCACAAAAACTCAAAAACTCTATGACAAAACGAAAGTCAAACAAGAAGAAAATAACATAAAAGATGACAAACTTAAAAAAATCCTGAAAGAAGTCGGAGTGGAAATGCCTGATTTAAAAGGAAAAAATGATATTCCATTTCTAAAAAGAATTTCCCTGCTCATTAAGAATTTCGGAATTAAGAATCTAGAAAAGAAAGAATATATAAAAAGACAGAGAGCATTAAAAGACATAGAACGACTTCTGACGCAATCGGAGACAATAAATAATATATCAGATGAGAATTCCAACAACGAGCTTCTCTCTATCATGCATAACGGGCTCACGAAAGATATCAAGGATTTCTCTCTGCAGGGATTCGATTTTTTCGGGAAGATTCTCGGGAAAGATAAAATCGTCGGTGATACGTTCGGATACCACAAAGAATGAAACAAAACGCTTTTCTATATAGGCGATGCAACGGGACACGGAGTACAAGCAGGTTTTACTGTTGCACTTCTTTCCAAAATATTTTTCGAATTTTCGAAAAAAGCTCAGGGATTTCAGGAATTTTTCGTAACACTCAACAACGAGCTGAAACAGAAACTTAAAGGACGTATATTTGTCACATCCGTATTCTTTGAACTGGAAGCCACTTCTAATAAACTTTCCTTTATCGGTGCGGGACACGATCCTATGCTTCTTTATAGAAAAAAAACGAATTCCGTAGAAAAAATCATTCCCGGATGATTAGCTCTCGGAGTACGTCTTATTCCAAATATCTCGTCCGTAAAAATCAAGGAAATCGAGATGATGGAAGGAGATGTATTATTCGGATATACCGACGGTATCATAGAAGCGAAAGATACAAGTAATACGATGTACGGACTCGAAAGAATGGAAAAAAGCTTCAAAACTCATGCAAGCAAATATGCACATATCCCCGAGAGGATCTATGAATACATGATGCAAGATGTAAACGAATTTCGTTGAAGCGTTGCATTTGAAGATGATGTATCTTTCTTTATTTTCTCAAGAAATACTGCAAAGGATCTCATTACAAATAAAACAGAGCTTGATGCTCTTCTAAAAGAGATGGATATCAAGAAAACAAATGCGAAAGAGGTAGATTTTACCAATAAAACAAAGCAGGAAATCATAGAAACCATCAAGAAAGAACGACATGAAAGAGAATTGAAAATCAGGCTCGATCGACTTGAACGTCTCTATAAAATGGAAGAATTTACTAAATTGAAGCAAGAGGTATACCTTTATTTCCGCGAATGATATATACACGACAGAATGCGATTCTATCTGGAAAAAGCTCTGGAAAACGAACAGAAATCTATTATGAAGAAACAGGATGAAAAACTCAAGAGGAAATACGAATTACTCGAAGAACTCTATAAAAAATGAGAATATGAACTGGTTATAAAAGAAACAATCGATATCCTTTTTAAAAACGGGAAAATATAATCTCTTAAAAATATGTTCTTTCAAAAAAAACGCTTCATACAACCCGATGGTACCTTTGATAGTACTCTTTTTCAGCAACTTCTGAACGATGCGAGATATGCTATAAAGACAGGAAAAAAACCCGGGCATTTTACGAGAAAAGAAAGCCAGCCTATTGTCTTTGGCGGTATCGCTCCCAAAGAGATATGGAACTTTATCAACAAACTTTCGAGCTTTCTTTCAAGCGGTATCGATCTTAAATCCGCTTTTTCTATAGTACATAAACAGGTAAAGAATCTGAAACTTAAAATGATTGTTAATGAAATCCGTCTCAATCTGGATCATGGACTTTCTATTTCTGATACACTCAAACAATATAAAAAATACTTTGATCCTCTTATAATCGCTCTTATTGAAGTAGGAGAAAAAACTGGTGCTCTTCCGAAAGTTCTTTCGGAATTGGAAGTGAGCCTCCTTGAAAGTATCGAACTAAAGGCAAAAATCCGGGGAGCTATGATATACCCTATCATCCTCATTTCTCTAGCTCTCACTATGGTTGTGTTCATGCTCACGTTCATACTTCCGAAGATTACGGAATCGTTCCTAAAAACCGGTGTGGCCATACCAGGACTCACGCAGTTTATGATGGATCTCTCGCAATTCATTATTCATCATTATGTTTTTATAGCATTCGTTATTGCTGGTTTTTTTGCGACTATCTGGGCGATGCGCAGATTTTATTTCGGGCAAATAGTACTTTCCTATATATCGCTTCGGATTCCCGTATTTTGATACATTAAACGTCAGGAAAACACTATTCTTTTTATTAATTCTCTCAAACTTCTTCTCGATTCCGGAGTTCTGATGCTTGAAGCTCTGGAAACCACAGCCAACATTGTTCCAAATATCCAATTCAAAAAAGACATTCTCCGTATAAAAAACGAAGTAGAAGCAGGTATCAAGCTCAGTAATGCTATGGGACTTGCGGTTGGCAATAATAAAGAGATTATTTTTAGCAATAGCTTCTTCCCTGAAGATCTCGTTCATATGGTCAGTGTCGGAGAAGAAACCGGTACTATCGGTAAGAATATAGAAAAAGTCGGTGTGAATTACACAAAAGAACTGAAACGATTTATAGCAAATCTGATGGCAGCTCTCGAACCTTTTATTATCGTTTTCGTCGGAATACTCGTCGGAACAATCATTATCGCCATAATGCTTCCATTCTTTCAACTTGCAAAAGTCGCGAAAAACCTATAGAATATAGGTTATTTGTACAATATAGGCAGGTTGTGTAGAAAAATTACTTCGTAAAATATCACAAGTTAGGGATATTATAGACAAACAAGATTTTGTTC
>PCUR01000067.1 GCA_002771035.1 Candidatus Gracilibacteria bacterium CG12_big_fil_rev_8_21_14_0_65_38_15
AACTAAGTGTTGCCAAGTCTATCAGATACAGTAGCTGAAAGCAAAGGATTTGTACCAACACATTTTAGGCTTATCTCAATAAAAACACCTCGATCGAGGTGTTTTTATTTTGGGATTTTTATAAAGCTTCTCGAAATTTTCGGAATTCATTCTCAATAAAAGTGGGATCCATATGCGAATTCAATTCTCCGAGTGTACCATGTTTCCCATCGCGTTTCGGATTAAAATGACAATCGCTTCAAAAAGTGAGCAAAAGATTGAATCTATTGCGAGTTTCAAGGATAGTTTGTATCCAATCGGGCGGAGTGGAGTAATGTATTTCCAAAGCATTTACTCCCCTCTCAACATAACTAGGAACAAGATTCTGAAATTCTTCAATACTCTTGAAAGAGTAATTCGGATGAGCGATGGAAAGTACAGCATCGTTTTCCTTCGCCAATTCTCCGCAGATCTCGACGGAGGGTTCGTACTCGGGGAGATTGTCGACAGAACCTATGTGTGCGAAGTCTCCAGTTCGAGAAAGTGCCTGACGGACGAAAGTCGCTTGCTCGTAAGTTTCTCCTATTTTTTCCCTCGCGATAGCCTCATTGAGCGGATTCTTGAACAGATATTCTTTAATGTTTCCGTTATTAAGATTAGCAATATTGGAACCGAGTTTCGTCCAATACTCGAGAAAAGCTTCTTCTTCTATGAGAAATCCTCCTTTTTGAAGTTTCTCAATCTGCTGGAGAACCTTTGAAGTTTTCGCTTCTTGTATATTATCGAGCACTGAGAGTATGCGACCTTGGAATTTTCGAGCATAACAAGTCAGATGTGCGGCTTTATTTTTATTACCGTAATCGGCGGAAGAAAGTTCCACTCATTCAAGTGTCTCGATTCCGTACATCCTCGCAAGTTCCGGAATCCGAGTATTGATAATATCGTGATCGGTACAAGCTATGAATCATAGACCGTTCTTTTTGGCGATTTGCACAGCTTCTTCCGGAGTTTTGTGTCCATCGGAAAATGTTGTATGGAAATGGAGATCGAATTTCATAGGAGAAAAAGTTATAGAGTAAACTTCCTGCTCCCACTATAGCGATAGAGTAAAAATTGAACGGAATATTTACATTTAGTGTAATAAAAACTCCAACTAAATTAAAATCTTTGCTTTTATAAAGGAATACTGTATATATAGAATATATGTATTTTTTCAGTACACTTACTATGCAATACACGAAAATACTCCAAAAAATCGGACTCGGAGAACGGGAAAGTGTTATCTATATAGACCTCCTGGAAAACAGAATCTCCACTATTTCGGATATAGCCAAACGAACTGGACTCCATCGTCCGGTTATCTACCAGACTCTCCCGATTCTCGAAGAATCGGGACTTGTTTCCCGAAGTTTCAAAGGGAAACGGATTTATTACATAGCCGAATCTCCGAACAAACTCCGTGCCATTATGGATAATCTCGCGAAAGGGTTTATGTCGACTATTAATGATCTCGAGGAACTCCATCATCAAAAAGAAAAGAAACCGACTATCAAGATTCTCGACGGGAAAAAAGGTATCCAGTTCGTATTCTACGATGTGCTCGATACCCTTAAAAAATGAGATACATATTACCGTTACAGTGCGCGAACCGATTTGGAAAAAACTCGATCATACCTCCCGAGCGATTACCGAGAACTCGTCGCTCTAAAAGAGATTCAGCGATGTGTCATAACGAGCGAAACTCTTGCAAAAACCAAGAGGCCGAGATTGGAACGCGAGATAGTTACTATCCCGAAACATTTTGATCTCTTCGACGACAATGTCAGTAAGATGATTTACGGCGATAAAATCGCCATTATTGACTATAACACCGAGATGGTTCTCATTGTCGAGAACCCGATGCTCGCGAGTTTCGAAGAGAAAATATTCAAATTTCTTTTCAAATTCCTCAAGGAGTACCACCGAGAAATGGGATAATATTTTGAAGTCAAAAGAAAACAAAAACTCCAGTCGATTCGACTGGAGTTTTTTGATTATTCCTCCACACCTTCCAAAACTTTCTTCACCACTCCGACGATGTGAGTTTCATCAAAAGGCGTAAGTTCGAGGTCTTTGTGCTCTTTGTTGAGCGAGAGAAGGAATCTCTGTTCTCCGACAGCCTTGATGCGTTTGATCTTGGGTTGTTGGTTCTGAACGACGAGAACCATATCTTCGGCTTGATAGCCGGACTGAATCTTGATAAGTACCAAATCTCCCGAATGGATAAACGGTTCCATAGAATCCCCTTTCGCTTTGGTAATGAAATAGTTCGCCGCGTCGTGCGCATCTACATATTCGCTCGGAACAGGAATCTGTTTGCGCGGATATTCGTCCTCGAGAATAGTTTTACCAGCATGTCCGCACTGAGCGAACCCAAAAAACGGAATATGAAGCTGATTCCCTTCTTCATAATGTTTGAGAACACGGTACATCCCCGAAGACATCTTGGTAAGATAACCGGCATTTTCGAGCTGATTTATCTTGTTCTGGACTTTCTGCGGATGATCGATACCGACATTTTCGCCTATATCCATAAGAGTATAGGTTTCATCTCCTCCGAATTCAAGGAAATCGAGAATCTTTTTCTGCTGGGAATCAAGACGTTTCATAAGAAGAAATTAGGAATTATAAACTCTGGAGAATATAGATTTTAAAATATATCTTTTCTCCCTTGCCTCTCGGAACTCGCCACTTATCTGATGGCTCGAACAGTCCTCGGGGCGTCCGAAAAATATATTTTAAAATCATCTCACAAATTTGGATGATACACGGGCATTATATAAAAATATTTTCCCTTTGCAAAAGATTTTTCATACTTTTACAGAAATATATATTTTCCGAAAAATAGAAGCATAGATATTGCATAAGAAATAACTTGATAAATTCAAAAAGGATGTATACTACAAGCATATGCCAAGTACCTAAATATATTAGTTTTCAGCTTTCTTTCGAAATGAAGCGAGGACTGCCCGAGCAATCACCAAGATGGCGAGTTCCGCAGCAAATGGAGAAAAAACTGAAAATTATTTAACGTAAATTAATTTAAATAGAATCTATTATTTTATCCCCCTGTTCTATGGAAAAAAAGGAATTTACTCTGTCCGAAGGACTTTCATCGCCTTCGCTTCGAGTTTTTAGTCAGAAAATCCTCATACTTCTCGCATTTCTCGGAGGTATTTATACTCTGTCCCTCCTCTCATCGGTACTCACTATCGTATTTTTCTCCGGATTTCTCACTATCCTTTTTTCGTCGTTTCTCGACAGTATGAACCGAAAACGAATTCCTGATTGGCTTGGGATTATTTTCATATTTTTAGGTGTTCTTTTCTTTTTCTTCATTGTTCTTTTTGCAATTGTTCCGATATTTGTACAACAGATAACAAGTCTGTTTTCCTATGTCAGCAATTCGTTTTCCGAATTGGAAATACTCTATAGAAAAGGTGGGGTTGATGCTCTCGGATTTCCTTCATTTTTAAAAACCTATATAGGAACCGTAGATTTTGGGATGCTTTTTGAATGGGTAAGGAACAATATTTCTTCGTTTTCTGGGATTGCAACATCACTTTCAACAAATCTCCTTCAGGGATCGTCTTCTATTATTTCCACCCTTTCCGGCGGTATTTTTCAAGGGATTATGATTTTGGTTTTCACCTTTTTTATGAGTTTGGAACGTCATTCTATCAAGAAATTCCTCTACAGAATTTTTCCGAAAAATATAAGCACTTATCTTCTTTTCCGGGAAGATTCTTTTCTGAGAGTTCTCAGATCTTGGCTTAAAGGACAACTCATTTTATGAGCTTCTATTTTTTTACTTACCCTCATAGGACTTTTTTGTCTTCAACTTTTTGGAATAAAAATAGATGGGATTTTTACGCTCGCTCTGATTGCGGGACTTATGGAATTCATTCCATATATCGGACCATTTATAGCCCTACTTCCGGCGCTCGCTCTCGTTGCAGGTATGGGCATTATTCCGATTGTTTCGGTTATTATTCTCTATATTCTTATCCAACAGGCAGAAAATAATATCCTTGTTCCAATGGTTATGAGTAAATCGCTTGATATTTCACCGTTTCTCATTCTCCTTATGATGACCGTTATGGCAAGTCTCTTTGGAGTGATTGGAATCCTTCTTGCTATCCCATTTACCGCAGTACTCCAGATTATAATAAATGACATACTTGAAAAACAAGAATGAAAGAAAAAGAAATAAAAACTATCTGCGAGTTATTTGTACTATATGTAATAATATTTTTTCATGATTCGAATTGGCTTTTTTTGAACCCCCCATCTTTCTGCAAGAGTTTTACAGGATTTTTTGAACGCTTCCGAGTTTGAAGTAAGCTTTGTTGTAACGGGCGAGGATAAGCTCGTAGGACGACATCAGGTTCTGACAACGAATGAGGTGAAAACTCTCGCGCTCGAGAATAGTATCCCTGTTTTGCAACCTACCAAAATCCGAGGAAATACGGAATTTCTCGAGGAGATAAAGACCTACGATGTCGATTATCTCATAGTCGTTGCGTATGGGAAGATACTTCCAATGGAAATTCTCCAAGTCCCAAGAAAATATCCGATTAATATTCATGGATCCATCCTTCCTAAATACCGTGGCGCTTCCCCTATTCAGGCGTCTCTCATCGCCGGAGAAACAGAAACTGGGGTAACTATCATGATGATGAGCGAAGGGATGGATGAGGGCGATATCATCGATATAAAGAAAATACAAATCAATACGGGCGAAACGGGCGAAACGCTTTTCGGAAAGTTCGCGGAAATATCAGGAGAATTTGCGATAGAAACCATAGAGAAACTCGACAGATGAGAGCTTTCTCCGAAAGTACAGAACGAAAACGAAGCAACCTATTGCAAGAAAATCACAAAAGAGGAAGGATTGCTCGATTTCACAAAAACTGCAAAAGAACTTTATCATCTCTATCAAGGGTTCGCACCTTGGCCATGAGTTTATACTCTCTACAAAGAGAAAAAACTTATCATCGAGAAATGTTTTTACGAAGAAACGACGGAAATACGATGAGTTCCCGGAACCGTGATACAAAAAGAAGACAAAACCATCGGGATTGTTTGTGGGAAATGACTATTGACTTTACAGCAAGTAAAGTTAGAATGAAAGAAATCACAGTCCGCAAAAGAGTTCCTGAATGGACAACAAGATTTTATTTCTTCAATACTATAAAATAATGGCGGAAATTTTTAAACAAGATTATCCCATGAGTGAAAAATTAGATCGAATGGAAACAAGTGAATGAATGCTCGAAATTATGTGTGCTCCTTTCGAACTCATAGAGAAAATCAAAGGAAAAATTGCAGGGATTTTGGAGAGAATCCAACAACCTTCTGTTGCAATTGTCGCGGAAACCGACAAGGATTTTAAATTGAAACTCGGGGATGAAGATCGTGGAATGTGTGAAATGGATAAAGAATCAGAAAAACCTTCTCTACCTTCTGAGTTTGTTTCTTTATTTTTCAAATTCTGAAAAAGGATTGGCGAAGAAATCCGAATATTTATCTCCTAGTTATTTTTTATGTTCAATATAGCTCTCAATACTTTTCGTGAACTTGCCCGAAACAAGATACTTTACATGATTGTTTTTTTCGGGATTGCACTTATCGGTTTTTCTCTCGTACTTGGAACGCTCTCACTCGGTCAATCCGATAAGATTGTCGTGGATTTCGGACTCGCTATGGTAGAGATTTTCGGAATTATTTCCGTTATTTTCATAGGAAGTCAGCTTCTTTTTAGAGAAATAGAAGGGAAAACTGTGTATCTTATCCTCTCAAAACCAGTAAAAAGAAGGGATTTTATTCTTGGGAAATTTTTCGGTTTCGCAGCGATTCTTTTCTTTATCATCTTCATACAATCTATCATATCAATGATAGTGTTTTTCATCGCAGAAACTCCGCTTTCTTTTCTCCTCTTTATATCAATCGGATTTATTTATATAAAACTTTTGCTTCTTTTTGCCATCATTCTTTTCTTCTCGACTTTCATTTCCCCGCTTCTTTCGATTCTGCTCGTTATGGGAGTATATATCATCGGTCATTCTATTACAACTATGACCGATATGGCGATTCGTTCCGGAAATCAGATTCTCCTCTATCTCAGCAAATTTCTTATGGTTATTTTCCCGAATTTTGAGGCTTTGAATATCAAGTCTATCATTGGAACACCTATTGTCCTAGGGTCCTCGTTTTTCGCAGTAAATATCGTTCATGCACTTCTCTATCTTGCACTTATTCTCACTTTCGCAGTGCTCATTTTCAACCGAAAAACTTTCGAAAATTAGAGAAACTTCTATAAAATGTGAATTTCGTATTCAAACCTTACGTTTCCTTTTTCGTCGTACTCCCTAGTACTTCTCATTCCGGTTCGCGGTTTTCATACAAATTTCATTATTTTCTAAAAGTTTCTAAACCTTTAGATTTTTATAAACCTTCTATGGATACCCACTACCCTTCCGAATACACTCGCTGATGGGTAGAGTTCTACTATCAAAAGTTTCAAGTAAATGAATATGTTCTCATTCCCCGATTCGAAACCGAAGACCTTGTTCGAGAAACTATTAAAATGGCGGAAAATACTCCATTTGATACTCTGATAGACGTCGGAACCGGTTCTGGAATCATTCCCATTTCCATCCTCACGAAAGTTGCCATAGAACAATCATTTGGCTTAGATATAAGTCCTAAAGCTCTGGAAGTAGCGAAAACAAACGCAGAAAATATTGGAGTGAAAAATATAGAGTTTCTGATATCGGATCTGCTCAGTATTTTTCTTTCTCCTACGAGCGTAACTTTTGGAAAAAACATTCTCATAACCGCCAATCTTCCCTATATCAAGGATGGCGACTGGGAAAATATGAGCGAGGATACGCAGCATGAACCAAAAATCGCTCTGTTTGGCGGAAGCGAAACCGGATTCGAGCTCTATGAAAAACTTTTTATTCAGATACCTGATTTCCTCGAGAAACACCGTCCCAAGAGACTTACGATCCTTACTGAAATGGGCGAAGATCAGGAGGAAATAGCAACGAGTACACTTGAATCACTTACTCAGAAACTGGAAGAAAATGGAAGAAAAATAAATTTCTCATTCTTCGCCGATTGCTTCGGAATACGCCGTTTTATGAAAATAGAAATTTTATAAAACCAGAAAAAAAGTTTATCAAATAATATTCTCGCTGTGGTACATCTCAATCTTACACAACATACCTCGAATCCTGTCGTCATATCCTCCCTCGCTTGGAATGCAGTTCGCGACAGTCTGACGAAACTCGGGAAATGAGAATTAGTAAACTATATAGAATCAGTGAAAGTGACCGACTCTCGGATTACTATAAAGACCGGAAAACCTATTGTAAATATGGATCTTTTAAATCATAAAGAAGCAATAAAGGAACGTATTGATGAAAGTTTTCAGATATTTGGAATAAAGAAAATAGAGAGAAAAATAGTTTTTATCTAACAAAAAATCTATGTTTTGCAAAAAAATATTATTTCTTGTTTTATTTCCAGTATTTTTATTTACCTCTTGTACAAACGAGTACTGGCAGTTTCATGAACAGAAACAGACACTCAAGACCGAGAAACAAAAAACAATCGAGTCCCTTCAGGATTTCTCGGTAGAAAAAATAGAATCCCGAGATATCGAGATTCTCGCGACTCCCGACAAGAAAGTGCTCGATAGAATCGTTTCCATGATTGAAGAGTCCGAGAAACAGGTTTTTGTCGAGGTATATATCTTTACTGAAAAACGCATCCTCCAGGCTCTAAAAGATGCCAAAAAACGCTGAGTTGACGTGCGGGTTGTCCTCGAAAAGAACGTTTTTGGTGCGACCGGAATCAATAGTAAAACTTTCAAGGAATTACAAAACGCCGGAGTATCTGTCACATATGACAATTCCAAACTCTATAATTTCGTCCATACGAAACTTCTTCTGATTGACGATACCTATATCATCACGACTGGAAATCTAAGTTATTCGAGTTTTACGACCAATCGCGAATTTTACATCATAGGACGTAATCCGACGGATTTGCAAACGCTTCAGAATATATTCCTCGCGGATTTCGAGGGAAAACAGACATTCGAAAGTACTCCGAATCTCGTTATCTCGCCTATAAATAGCCGAAAGAAAATAGAGATTTTACTCACAAGTGCGAAAAAAGACATTTTTCTCTACGCCGAGAATTTCTGAGACGAAAGCATTTTGAATATCCTCTCTCAAAAAGTAACGGACGGAATTCCTATCACTATCTGTATGGCAGATCCCACAAAAGTATCGTCCAATACTAAGGCAATAGCACTTCTTAAAAGCAGATGAATCGATGTGCGAACTTCCAAGAAACCTATGATCCACGCCAAAAGAGCACTCATAGACGATATCTACAGTTATATCGGAAGCGAGAATTTTAGTACGAATTCTCTCGATGAGAACCGTGAAATCGGTATTCTTACCAAAAGTTCTCCCGATACTTCCAAAACATTTCACACTCTTTTCGAATCGGATTGCCCGAAAATCACAAAATAGATGATTTTTTTGACAGAAAAGAGAATATGAGATATAGTAATCGTACTATTTAGATAAAATATGAATTATGCACAAAGAAGATATTATAAAAAAGGCTTTCGATATCATTCGATGAATCGAACAGGTAACGAACTACCACCCTGGAGATGATTATTACAAATCCATCTACCAACAGCTCAATTCATTGGACGAAGAAAAACTCCAAGAAGCTTTCGTCCAGATTGCAACAATAGCAACCGATAGTATTAATACTACTATAGATGGGGTAAAAAAAATAGAGCGTAATAATGTTATTGAAAAAGAAAAAAAAGAACATTTGGAAGAAGTGAAAGAAATGATAGATTTATTAAGTTTTTAATTTTTAATTTTTGAATATTATGGGAAACGAGAAATTTGCACAAGCAATGAATAAAGTTGAAAATACATGTTGACCAGAAATAGAAGATGAATACGGTTATCATGATGTACAGAAAGCTGGGGACCTTGCTAAAAAAGCTCTTGATAATGCTAGTTCATTTTTGAATAATCGCGTAGAATCTGCTACGACAAATATTAATAACTTAATTGCAACAGAGGGAAAAGGAGCATGTAATAAAATTTTAAAAGGACTTACAGCAGCTCAAACTCACGGGGATTTTAAGGTTATTCCAGAATCTGTTGCAACTACAGAAACACGAAAAGTTACTGAAAATATAGACACTCATGCACCTAAGAATCCAGGTATTCGATGATATGCACAAGGTAACACAGAAGAAATTAATCGAAAAATTAGAGAAGCAACTGGGGAAGAATAAGATAACTCAAATAATTCATATAAATTTATGTCTTCTGATACTTTTCTCGATGAACTTTCTGCTGATCTCATAGAAACCTCTGAGTATAAGGATTATCCAGAAGGAACACTTGGGGCGATTCAATATCTTTCGAAACAAAACCTTTCAAAGCTCCAGTCTGGAGTAGAAAAGAATATTCTGGAGAATGAAATAATAGCCATACAAAAGGCGGAGAAAAAAATTATTAAAGGATTTGAGAATTTTCTTCCTAAAGGTGGGGTAAGAATAACTCTCACAAAAGAAGAGAAAACAAAAAATATAGATTTTCTCATTGAACCTATAAGCTATCTGTTTACACTTCGAAATAAATATAATCCCGAAGAACTAAAGAAGCTAGATATACTTCAAAGTTCCGAAGATACTCCAGAATATATTCTTTCTCTCGATTTCAAGAAAAATATTAAAACTGAAATTTATTTCATCAAAAATATTCAGATTCTCAAGAAAGAGATTCCTAAGAAACACGATGAAGAATTAGATCAATATCTAAAAGATAATCTCACCGATTCTAGTCAATAAAATACTCCTCAAATCTGAGGAGTATTTTTAGCATTAGAATTTAGGTGCAAGTTTCTCTTTCGGAAGCAGCTGAAGTTTGTAGATTTCGCGTCCGACTGTTTGTCCTGGGCGACGATAGAGCAGACTCTGGTGCGGAGTTGTCCGGAACGGGATACTTTCTCCGAGGAGTTCTTTCCGTTCGAATCCGTATCGTTCGATAATAGGAAGTATATCTTCGAAGAATACGTCTTTTCCTCGATTGTCCCAGAATGGAAAACAGATAATGATAGTTCCTCGAAACCCAATAGTACGAAGATCTCGGAACATAGAATCGTAAATTCGAGCCAATTTTCGGCATTGTTCTGCAATCTTGTCGGGAGTAACGGTCTTCGCACCCATAACATCACCGAGATACCCTTCCGTCACGATTGATGTTGTCTTTGTATTCATATTTTCTGGGATAGTCGCTGCGATTTTTGAAGCATCGGCTTCAAAAATAAGTCCATCGATATCAATCTCGTTTTTCTTAGCAAATTCCCCCATACTTTTGTTCGCTGCGGTAACCATAGCAGGAGAAAGATCGCTTCCGTACACGGTATCGTACCCCATATTTGCCGCTTCGATCAATACTGTCCCTAATCCACAGAACGGGTCATATATAGCACTGAAAAACTCGTTCTTCGAGATTAAATTTCCGCTTCCTCATTCTCCGTACAGTCGTACGGTTCATTCCGGTCCTCAATTTGCACTCGAATTACTTCATTTTTGAGTACTATCGTTTCTTTTTCCTACTAAATTCACCATTATCTGTGCCAGCTTCGGTGGCAACATCCCGACTCCCATATCGCGGGTCTTGTCCATATCCCGAGCCGCGTACGCATCGACATCCTGGTAGGCAATCGTGATTCCCATATACGAGCTTTTCCCTACTTTTACATAATTCATTTCAGTATGAGATTCCGCGAGATGTTCTTTTTTATATACTGCAGAGTTAATATTTTTTGGTTCCTTGTTTACGAGCCGAAAAGATTTATCTTCGCAACTCTTGAGGAATTTCTTGATACGGAGTCCTGTGGCAAAATTATCGAATTTCTCTCCATAACTGGCGATAGCGAACGGAACTTTGTTCGTACGATCAAGTCATTCCAAGTACTGTTTCGCAGCCGTTGTAAAATCTGGAATATCTTTCACTTCTTCGAGTATTTTCACCACTTTAATAACTCCACCCATATGAGCGAAACGAGCACAGACCTCCTCTTCGGAAACCCCGGAAATAAGAGCTATCTGCTCAGAAGCAAACTCAAAAATCGCAGTCGGGAAAAGACTGTAGATTTCTGCAAGCGAGAGCCGAAATTCTCGACCGAGGATGAATACGAACATGAATTAAATTTTTCTAAAAAATAAAAACAATTCTAAATAAAAATATCTCTCAAAAACGAAGTAATTCGAGTGCAAATTGAGCACCGGAATGAACCGTACGACTGTACGGAGAATGAGGAAGCGGAAATTTAATCTCGAAGAACGAGTTTTTCAGAGATATTTCTTATTCTGCGATAATTCTCTCGAGACCTACTCGTCCTTTCTCTTTATCAACAGCGATAATCTTCACTTGTACAACATCGCCCATCTTGAGGAAATCCTCGATGTTTGTTACTCGTTCTTTGGCAATCTTGGAAATATGAATCATCCCAGATTTTCCTTTTGCCCATTCGACAATCGCTCCGACTCCTTCGATAATCTTTACAACCTTCCCTTCCAACGCATCCCCTACTTCATCGTCCTTAAGGATTCCTTTGATGATATCGAGAGCTGCCTGTCCAGTTGCTTGATTTTTAGCCGTGATCGAACATTGTCCATCGTCGGAGAGATTCACTTCCACTCCATATGTTTTTTCGATTCCTTGAATCGTTTCACCACCTTTTCCTATAACTTCACGCATTTTCTCCTGAGGAACAAAAACAGAGAGGATAAACGGTGCAAATGGTGAGATATTTGAGCGTGGTGAACTCAGTTCCCGACTCATTTCTGTTCGAATATGATTGAGTGATCCTTTTGCTTGAGCGAATACTTTTCCAACAACTTCCATAGAAAGTCCGGCGATTTTACAATCCATCTGGAGAGCGGTAATTCCTTTCGGTGTTCGGGCTATCTTGAAATCGAGATCTCCGAGGAAATCCTCTTGTGCCTGGATATCGGAAAGTACGATGTATTTTCCTGTTTCATCGTCGTAAATCATCCCCATTGCAACTCCGGAAACGAGTGCAGTAATAGGAACTCCCGCATCCATCATCGCCATAGTCGATCCGCAAACCGATGCCATAGAAGAAGACCCGTTACAAGTCGTGATTTCTGAAACCATTCGGATGAAATATGGGAACTTTTCGAGAGACGGAAGAACTGGTTCAAGCGCTTTTTCAGCGAGTCGTCCGTGTCCAACTTCACGACGTCCAACTCCACGAAGCGGACGAACTTCTCCAACGGAGAACGGAGGAAAATTATAGTGGTGAATGTATCGTTTCGTATTTTCTTCGAACATATCGTCGATAATCTGGATATCACCAGGACCACCGAGCGTCGCTACGGTAAGCGCCTGAGTAATACCTCGCTGGAAGAGTGCAGAACCGTGAACTCGTGGGAGAATCCCGAAAGTTCCGCGAACCGGACGAACTTCGTCGAATTTCCGACCATCAAGACGGAGTCCTCGTTCGAGAATGTTTTTTCGCATATGTTTCTTTACGATCGAATATACCGCACTTTCGATGTCTTTATCAGAATACGCTTCGGTTTCATCGGTTGGGGCAAGAGCGAGTTTTATCTCTTCTTCAAGGGTCACAAGTGCGTGATGAAAATCAGTTTTTCCAAGATGATAAAGTTTAGTGATTCGCTCATCAGTAATAAGAGCGTCGACTTTATTCTTGAGTTCTGTCTTATCGGCAACCGCAAAAAGTTTCTTTTCAGTAATAGGATGTGTACTGCTGTAGAAAGCAGCAAAGTCTTTCTGTGCAGCGATAAGATCACGAACAAGAGAGTGAGCAAATTCAAAAGCCCGAATCATTACGGATTCGTCCACTTCTTTTCCTTGGGATTCCACCATAGTAATCGCGTCGTCAGTTCCGGCAACCGTGAGATCGAGAAGAGCGGTCGCGAGTTCCGTGATACTCGGATCGAATTTGAACGTCGTACCATCTGCGAGAAGTGCGATACGAACTCCAGCAACCGGTCCTTCAAATTCACTGATTCCTGCAAGCTGAAGAGCGAGCGAAGCTCCGGTGATCCCGTAGAATCCATAATCGGAAGTTCCGGAAGAAGACATGATCGTAGAAATAATCTGGATATCGTTGATAGTTCCTTTCGGGAACATCGGACGAATTGGACGGTCAATCATTCGGCTATTGAGAATCGCCGCTTCAGAAGGTCGTCCTTCACGCTTCATAAATCGATTTCCGCCGATTTTTCCTGTCGCATAGTATTTTTCCTGAAATTCTACAGAAAGTGGGAAAAAATCCGCACTCATATTTACTTCCTCTTTAATTCCTGCTGTTGTCAGAAGATAATTCCCTTCTTCATCGCGAATTACGACTGCACCGTCGGCAAGAAGTGCAAGTCGTCCAGACTCAAAAGTAATCTTCTTTCCACCAATGTCGTATGTCTTGGTGACCATTGCCTTAGAAAAGGCATTCTGATCAGAGAGTCCTGCTATCATAATCTTAAAAATAAAAAGATAAAACTTCTTTTTAAGAAAATAGAAAGAGTGGAGAGATATGACCGGAAAATATTTTCAAGCCCTATCCCGCATCCCTTATTCTAAAAATCAAAAAAGAATCCGAAGGATTATATGGAAAAAATAGGAAAAAGAAAAAGAAAATACACCACCTCGTAAGGCAGTGTATTTTTTGTTTTTCAGGAGATTAGACTTTGGTATTTTTCATTCCATATACCGAGATTCCGAGTATCGTTACGATTATCGCGGAACATACGAGACAAAGCGGACAAAATGAACCGATATAGAAAGCTTCCTGATAGATGTAATATCCATTGAAACATATTCCAGCAGTTGCCATTCCAGCAAGAATAGGAAAGGATTTCCGGCAGATTCCGAGATATCCGAGAAGAGCTATAAGGAAGATAACCGGGTATACGAGCATAGCGAGAGCTGGAAATGGAAATCCAAAGAATTGCGCCCGCGGAGAAATAAGTACATTGGAACAGGAAAATGTACTATTAATGTCACAAAAAGTGGAATAAGATCCGGTAGATTCCGCTATTTTCGCTTTGAGTGTATATGCCTGATTTGTGAGATATACGGCATTTCCAAAAGCTATTGCCGCAAGCACCATAATAGCGATAAAAAGTTTTTTCATAAACAAGAATAGATAAAAATTACATCTTTAATACCGCGTCGATAATTCCGAAGAATTCTTCTTTAGAACTGAATTTCATGATATTTCCATTGAGATAGACGGATGGGGTTCCCTGGAGTCCCATCGCCTCTCCTTCTCTTTTTTCTCGAGCAATCTGGTTCAGATACCATCCTTCATCGAGACTTTTTTGCATCTCTATAGGATCGAGTCCGACTTTTTTTCCGAGAGCCACACGTTCTTTATCGGTAACTTTATCCCCCTTCTTTTGATCTTCCAAAGCATACATTTCCAGATTAAATTCCCAATACTTTCCTTGAGAAAGAGCGTAGAGTGCTGCAAGTGCATCACGTTCAGCATTTTGATGTTGAGTAAGTGGAAAGTTTTTATATGTTATAGTGATTTTATTTGTTTTCACATAGTTCTTATAGAGTTCTTCCCCTATGGTTTTTTCGAAATAAATACACGCGGGACATTCGTAATCAGCAAAAACGGTAAGTTGTACTTTGCTCGATGGAGCACCAAAAACAGCGCTTTCGATATTCTTGGAAATTTGAGGAACAATAGGAGTTGGCTCTCCGCAAGAAACGAGAAGAAGTGGAAGAAAAAGAGAAAGAAATATTTTTTTCATAAAAAATAACAAAGAAGAAATATACCAGAGAAATATACGAATAAAGAGTGGATTTGCAAAATATTTTGCTTTCTCCTCGAAAATAAATACAATTATCCGTTACCCAAAGACAAGCTCCTTTAAATTTCATGCTGATTTCTAAAAATTGGGTTTTCAGGGGGAAAACTGCCTGAGAGCGACGATAAACAGTTTATTTATTGCTCCCCGACGAGTTTTTTCCCCTTAAAAGCTTTTTATACTTTTGGCTACAAAAGTATAAAACATATTATTTCTTAACTTCTCATTTATTATGATTCACTCACTTCCTACGCTTCCGTATGCCCTTGACTGACTCGAACCGTATCTCTCTCAGGAAACACTCGAATACCATTATGGAAAACATCACAAAGCCTATGTGGACAATTTAAATAATCTTATTATAGGAACGGAATTCGAAAATATGTCATTGGAAGAGATTATCAAAACTGCTTCCAGCGGATCAATTTTCAATAATGCTGCGCAAGTATGGAATCATACTTTTTATTGGGAAGGACTTACTCTAGAAAAAAATATTATTGGGATAAGCAATATAGAAAAGCGGATTCTTGAGAAATGGGAATCAATGGAAATATTTCAAAAAACTTTCAATGATATCGCCATGAAAACTTTCGGTTCCGGATGGACTTGGCTCATAAAAAAACCAGATGGTTCACTTGATATCGTTTCGACGAGTAATGCTGCAACACCTCTAACAACCGAAAATATTCCTCTTCTTACCTGTGATGTCTGGGAACATGCTTATTATATCGACTATAGGAATGCTCGAGCAAAATACTTAGAAAATTTCTGGAATATCGCGGATTGGGAAAAAATAGAAATGAGATATAATGAAAATTAGACACTAAAAAAGAGTTCGCCGCAGCGAACTCTTTTTTAATTTTCAAAAGAAAATTAGATAGCTTGAACATCAACAGCCATAGGACCTTTTTGTCCATCTTGAACTTCGAAAGAAACTTCCATTCCTTCAGCAAGAGCATTGAAACCATCAACTTTATCTACACATCCTGAGAAGTGAAAGAAAAGATCTTTTTGTCCATCAACTGGAGTGATAAAACCAAAACCTTGCTGATCCTTCTTTACTTTAATAATACCATTCATAATAAAAATAATAAAAAAATATAAAAACCATGTAGGGGTAAAAATTCAAAAAACTTCTGTTTCCATACACTTGTGGGATATTGTATGGTAAAAAACAAGAAATGCAAAAGAAATTACAAAAAAGAAATTATTCTGGAAAATATGGACTTCCGCAAGCCCCATGAGGAAGTCATAAAACAGATATATATTCAATATTGTCATCACTTCTTATGATACGCAAAACTGCTCATTGTACAGAGGATACAAGCTTAAGATCTACTCTTTCTTTTTTATTATCAGAAGAAAAAGAAACAATATCTCTATTGTTGGTTAGTTCAACCTTTGACTTATATCGACTTATTATCGACATAAGCATTGATTCATCAACCGATTTAAGAGGAAATGGGGCGTTTCCTCATTCGCTTTTACCTGCAATTTCACACAAAAATTTTTTTTGTTTTGTAGAAAAAGAAATATTCATATTACATGATATTAAATGTAAAACTTAATCAGGTTGTGTAGAAAAGAATTACGAGTAAAATACGCAAGTCCAGTCGCGAATTTTAACTTCATAATCCTTT
>PCUR01000034.1 GCA_002771035.1 Candidatus Gracilibacteria bacterium CG12_big_fil_rev_8_21_14_0_65_38_15
TCGGGTAAAACCTATCATTCCAGCCACACACTTTTTGCTATTAAGCCTAAAATGTATATCAAAAATTTGACAATTAATTTTTTATATACTATGATATATTTATCTACTGCTTAACGAGGTGAATCCATCTTGCCACAAGCATAAAAACAAAAACAAATTCCAATAAAATTTGTACAATAAAAATCTCATATGAGCGAAAGGATTTTTTCTCTATGAAACGAGCTCGTCATACTCGCAAAAAAGACGGGAATGCAGTAGATGCGACCAGGATGTAGATGGAAAACTCTTGGCAAAACAAAAAATCATCCGTACATAGGCATCTTTCATTCGACATATGCCTCGCATGTACGGATTTTTTCTTACAAAAATCCGAAAAAAGAACCCGCCGTGGCGGGTTCTTTTTTATGTCTGTATTTTCTATGCATTCATCTTCATTCCGACTTCCAGGCTGAGTTTCGTAAGTGAAGTAGCGGAATAATATTGAAGTTCTTTTTTTATAAGCGAATGACTAGTCAAAATTCCTATAAGGATTTGTGTATTTGAATCGACAATAGGAAGAATATTTATTCCCTGTTCTTGCATAATTTCTTTCACTTCGTCACTCGATGTCGTGTAATATCCGGAAATACCAGAAAGGAATTCTATGTTCTCAAGAGTTATGTTTCCTGTTTTTTCATATTTCTGGAGCGTATTGGATTTTACGATTCCTATCGGATGATTTTCAATATCTACCAAAACAAGTGCATTATACTTTCCATCGTATTTTTTGAGTATTTTTTTGGCATTTTCCACAGTTTCCGTCTTGTTGACAGTCAGTTTGAGATCCAATGGAATAATACTTGTTTCTTTTGTAAAAAGAAAGCTTGTATCAAGGAATTGTTGATATGTTCCCATATTCAGGAGCATTGTATTTCCATCAGCATCTTGAATACTATAGTCTTTTTTTCCGTTATCATTAATCTCCCGCCAAATTTCATCTTCTATGAGAGATTGAAATTTCTGTTTGATTTGTGCAGATGCCATTATACCAGCGTCCACTACTTCATTTTGAACTTTTTTGAAGAAATATTTCTGCTCTTGAGCAGTCCATTCGGTCACACCATGAATGAATTTCTGTTTCTTCATCTGAGTAAGAATTTGCCTTAATTCAAAAAGTTCCGAACGTGTCTGTTTCCAGATTTCTGCACTTGAAAGAATCGATGGAAGTTGTTCTTCTATCGAGGAGAAAAAACCTTCGTTATCCACTTCTTTGTCTTGATAATCGTGCGGAACGACCGTTTGTTTAGAAGAAATATTATCTATTTGTGACATATGATATGAGTTAGTATTTCCTTTATATTAACATAAAAACACTACCCATACAAAAAAAGAGATATTGACTTTTTTTTGGTATAAATTCTAATTAATACTAGATATTCTCTTATTAATTTTAGAAAATGCTTGACAATAAAAAAATTCGTATACAATACCCGATGTTCCCGAAAGGAAACTCTCTAATCCAGGTCTGGAAAAGAGAAAATAAAAAGATAGGAGTCAAGTAATGCAAATAAACACAAATAATACTGGTATCGCTCCAAGTTACTTTACCAGGCAGAATCTCGGTTTCACGACCGATCAAAAAAGCTTCGATGAACTCAGGGCGCAAAATCCGGCCCCGCTTTCAAAGGGAGCGCAGCAATTGGTAGAAGTTCGCGGTCTGCGAGATCCAGTATCTGGAAATTCAGTGCCCGAAATCCCCTCTGAGAAAATTGACGTTTACGCGTAAATTTTCACCTCAAAATAAGCCGCCAGCGATGGCGGCTTTAAATTTCTCATTCAAGACATACTTTCTCCTACCGTCAATACTCATTTCTTTGGAAAAAAACACATTATGGAATATACTGACATCAAACTTATCTAATAAAAACACATATATGCTCGAACCAAAGAAGCTTATGGCTATCAAGGATTTTCTCGATAGTGCGCAGAAATCCATCATTTCCGCGAAAAAGATTCTCGCAACTATGAGTAATGATACCGAACTTAAAAAAGAACTCGAATACCTTGATGCTTCCGGACTCTCGAACTATACGAGCGGAGACGAGAAAATTATAGAATGAGTATTTACTGGAGAAGCTATGCTCGGATCAGATGGAGCGATGTATCCGGTTCCTCAGAACTACGCATCAAAATCCAAACTCGTACAAGGAAGCAAGCTCAAAGCGATTATACATAGTGATGGAAAGATTACTTACAAGATTATAGAAGAAATCGAACACGAAACGAAGATAGGGATTCTGACCAAGAATAAGGACCGATTCCAAGTCATCGCCGATGGAAAGACCTATAATACCCTTCTCGCCGCAGTAACGTTTATTAAGTGAGAAATCGGAGATTCTGTCTCCATACGGATTCCGAAAGGAAAAGATGCTACGTATGCCGCAGTTGAGGCGATTATCCCGAAAACGCTTTCAAAAGAATAATAATTCTCAAATATAAAAAAACATTTCCCTTTATATATGAGGAAATGTTTTTTATTGTCATTTCCGCTTGATTCCTACGTCATTTTGCGTATATTCAGAGTATCTAATTATTTTTCTAAATATTTTTTCTATGACTCGTCTCAGAAATCGATGAAATTCCTCTCCTATAATAGGAGGCAGTTCTTTTTCTTTTATTGTTCCATTTGTTATAGCACTTATTGTTCTTATTCTAGTGATACGCTATATTTTTTCCGAAACGTCTTCTGTGAATCAGACAGGATCTTTTCTGACTGTAACACCGAAACAAGAACAATCCGAAATATACATTTATATGTCTGGTGATTCCAAGAAACGTATCGATGGGGCAACGAAAATGTTTGCAACAGATAGCAAGCTTGCTGTTGTTTCCGGTGAAGCGGAAGGAGACTTCGAAAACACCACTTCCAAAATTTTCATAGGAAAATGAGGAGAAGTGAAATACGAAGGAATTATTGATGGAAAACAAACTATTTCTCTTAATAATGCCGATCTGCTTGCCGATTCCAGCACAGGAGATTTGAATATAAAACTTGTGAATTTTTCAGTTGTACCAAGCAATAACTCTATCGTAATTCTCAGCCAAAATGCTATAGCGAGCAATATCTATATCCTTAAAGGAAGCGCTACTGTAGCGGATTATTCCAATAAACGATCTCCTGAGAATATTGGTGTAGGACAACAGCTTACTATCATGAAAAATGATCTCACGAATACTACTTTGCAATTTTCAAGCAAAATCGAACCTTTGAGCGACTATATAAAAACAACGGATCTTTTTATAAATCACAATGGAGATTCTCTTCTTGCTTCTCTTAATATAGCAAACGAAACAGGAAGTGGAAACACATCAAGTAATGGATCTGGATCAGTTCTTTCGAAAAATTCAAAAGTGGGGCTTATTATTACTTCACCGGAAGATGAATCTTCAGTGGATGCAAATCAGGTGGATATAGAAGGAAAACTTATGAATTCTCAGATTGTAAAAATCACCATTAATGATAAAGAAGTTCTTATCGACAAAGAAAACCAAAGCTTTTTATATAAAGGATTTCCTCTTATTAATCCTATTAATAATCTTGTTTATAAGGCGTATGATAGTGATGGGAATATTATTTCTGGTACAAAAGGAGTTCTCACTATCTATACCTCAGAGAAAGCAGGAAAAAACAATGCAAGTCAAAAACCGTCAGTTACGACCTATCCTATCTCAGATAAAGACTTTCGGATTATTTCTCCAACGGAAAATCCTTATAAAACCACCGAGGATATCGTTCGTATAGAAGGGCGTGTAAATAAAGGAGTGGTAAAATATATCACTGTCAATGATTTTCGTCTTACGAAATTTACACCTCTCGGAACTTCTTGGTACTATTTCGCAAATAAAGACTATGGAACAATGAACGATGGAATTAATCTGTATGCCATTAAATATTATGGAGAAAACGACGAGCTTCTTTTTACCAATCTCTTTACTATAGTAAAAGAGAAAAAAGAAGCTCCAATACCTGTAACTATTCCTGTAAATAACGAATCAACTTCTACCGGAAGCAGTACACAAAGTTAGTAAGTCTTTAATTTTTCTTTTTGGAGACTATGCTTAAAAATCAACGCGGAAATTCCATTATCGAGGTAATGGTTGTTATCGTTATTCTTACTATCGGAATAGTGGGCACTTATGGAATTCTCAATAGCGGTCAGAAGATTTCCATCGGCGCGGAAAATCGTCTTAAAGCCATTAATATAGCTCGAGAATGAATCGAAGCGGTCGAAAATATTCGTGATTCGAACTGGATTAAATTCTCCAATGATTATGATAACTGCTGGAAAGTAAAAAATTATGATCCACTCTGCATAGGAGATACGTCAGGAAATAGAAATTTTTCAACCGGATCATATCTTCTCGTTCAGAGCGGAACGCTTTGGACGCTTTCAGGAACTATAACTCCCAATTCAGCATACAATCTATATAAAGAACAATTTCCTATATTTCTCGATTCCAATGGATTTGCCGTAAGTTCCGGGAATAACACACCATGTACCTCCTCGGTAACTTCCAATTGTAAAACCATTTTTACCAGAGAAATTCAGATCCGTAATCCGGATAGTAATCATCTAAAAATAAACAGTATTGTGCAATGGGTAGATAATTCCAAAACTTCGAAACCATATATACTCAATCTAGAAACTACCCTCACAAATTGGAAAAAGAATTTTTAAAAATATCCTACAAAGACAGTCTTTGTAGGATATTTTTATGAATATTATTCAACAATGACTATCTCTTTATCTGCTGATTTCATTGTTCCATCAGCATATATTATATTGATTTTTATAACGAATTTTCCTGAACTAAGATATGTATGTGTAGGATTTGCTTCCATGGAAGTATTTCCATCTCAAAATTCCCAATTATATGAATCTATCTGTCCAACAGTTCCATTGATATCGAAATCAATTGGTTTACCAACCATACCTGATGATACACTCGTATTCAATACAATTCGTTTCGGAGTATCTTTTAATACTATCTTTCTGGAAGTACTTTCTTTTATTCCATCATCTCGAATTGTCGTAAATGTAATGATATATGTTCCAGGAAAATTATACTGATAATTTTGTATGGCATCTCCCTCGATAGCTCACTTCCCTTCACCGAAATCATATATAAATTTTATGATTGTTCCAATTTTTGGAGTACTTGCAGATCCATCAACATGAACGATAGTCGGAGCATATTCGGAATCTTGTGTAAGCTTCAAGTTGATAGCGATATCTTTCTTTTCTGGTTCGAAGATTATTTTTTCTTCTATCGGAATAGTAATTCCTTTTTCTCTATTTAAGAAAGTATAACGCACTATAAAGGTATAACGTTTCCCTTCTATGAGTTCATATTCTGTTTTGAATCCAATTTTCTCAAATACTCTATCTTCATTAAAGTCCCATTCAACTTTATCGAGTTCATATCAAATATTTTCCACCTTTACATCCGTTGCATCAAAACCTACAATCATAGGAGCAATTGCATCGGAGATAAGATATGCTTTGATAGATCTATTGTATGTATTTTCAATCAGAGATTTACCAGTCGTATCTTTTATCTTTAGTAGCGACGGACTGTACGTTGTCTTCCCATCTCATCAATTAATCAATTGCATAGGTTGAAGAATACTGAAATTATCCTTCAATTCTGTTGTTCCTCAAGCAGAATCAGAGAGAATCAACGTCATTTCTACATCGCGATATTTTATGAAATTTATTTCACATACTTCTTCTGTACACACTGTTGTTCTATCGACTATCCATTTATATCCAGTAATCTCAGCATTTTTTACAACCGCATCTTCAATATGAAATGTATATAAAAATGGATTTACCTGATCTTGTTCGTGTACGATTTTTGCTACAACACCTGAGCTTCCTTTGGGGATTATAAATAATTTATCGCAAGCTGTTTCAGAGAGTACCCTGAGACAGAGAACTTGTTCATCTTTCTCCATAGTAATGGAAACAATTTTCTCAACACTTACAGGCGTATCACCATTTTTTTCTGTATACCAATTTATCTTTCCAAGACTTATAAGACGGGAAGCATCATAAGTAAAAGAGGTTTTTGTTTTTTTTACATCCACTACTCAGATGATTTGAACAGTATGGAAATTAATAGGAATTACTTTCGGTTTGCGAGTTACTCGGTCAAGTCCTTCATATACTCCAGTTGGCTTATAGACTCTTGCTTCATCAAAAATACAGATAATACTCTTATCATCCTGGGGATTCACTCATTCAACAATAGAAGAATTTCCTTGCTGACATTTTGCTCCATCGAAATTAATCTTGTAATTTTCGATATTAATCATTTTCCCAACAAAATTTGCATCCGATTTCAGGTCGAATTTGAGTTCGATCGGTCCGATAAGATTATCGAAATTATTCATTAAAGCATTGTCTTTGAAACGTTCAGAAATGAGTTTCTCATTATCATATACTACTACTCCCCCATTCGGGTTTTCATAATCGGTTGCATTGATTTTCTGTACGAGAAAAGCCCAGAGAGTTATCTCGGAGAAAAGCAGGATACCGAAAAAGAATGAGAGGATAATCGAGATTGTTTTCTTTTTCTTATATTCTTTCTTTGTGAGGATAGCTTGGAAAAGAAATACTATCCATACGACAGAAAGTATAAAGGTAACTACCCCGAACATGGAGCTTACTAATTGCTTCAGAAGTCGTGCTATATCTCATGGATTAATACCAAAAGAGATAAAAAAACCAGCCTGTCCCGGATTGAATACTATATAGGAAAGAAATGCACCGAAAAATATAGATGCAACGAGAATAATTGCTCCAACGATGCGCAGGAACATATCGGTACTCATTCATTTCTTCAATGGTTTTTTTACCGCCGATCCCGGAGTTGTAGAAGAAACAGGATTAACAGAAGAGGAAGTACTTACATCCTTTATTTCATTTTCTGGAATAAATGAATCAGTCAAGATATCCACTGTGGGAGATTGAGTTTCCGTAGTGGATAAAATCTCACCGAGAAGTCCATTGGATGGAGTCTTCGGTTCTTCACCTACAGGCGTGTTTGGATTTTCATTTTGAGACATATGAAGAAGTTAGTATTACTTAAGCCAATCCGGTAGTTCATCGGGATTTGCGGAAATTACCGGTCCAGGAGAAACGACTGATTCTGGTTTTTTCTTTTTTGGCTTGGATGGAGAAGTTTCTTTTTTTGTATCTGAAGAATCTGTAGATTGTTCTTTTTTTATTTTTATCGTTTTCGACTGTTTCTTAGGAGTGGATTGTTTTTGTTCCGGTTCAGATGCTTCCGTACTTGCTTCGCTGGAAGTCTCTTCCGATGCAGTATTTGTATTTTCCAAGAGAGTAGGAGCACTCTTGAGCCAATCTGGAATATCTTCATAAGAAGACGATTCCTTTGTTTTTTCTGCAGTAGGAGTATTTTTTATTTCTTCTTCCACTTCTTTATCCAAGGATTCTTGATCAACTCCTTGCATCCATGGAGGAAGACCAGAATTATCCGTTTGTTCGACAGTTGATGTCTTTTCTTCTTTCATAATAATAGTTTCTTCTGGGAGAGTTGCTGGAGTTACAACGGGAGTTTCCATTCCTTTGAGCCAATCCGGAACATCGGAAGTAACAACGGGAGTTTCGAGGTTTTCAGGTACTGAAGTAGTATCGACCTGTACTTCTTCTGGAACAGAAGCTGGTACAGGAGTTTCTTCAGATGCAGGAGTTTCTTCAGATGCAACTTCTTCTTCTGTATTTGTATGAGACACGAGACTGGTTGATTCTTTGAGCCAATCCGGAATCGTAGCATTCTCTACGGAAGACACTGAAGGTGTTGTTACGGATTCATCGGAAGATTCTGGAATAACAATCGATTGATTGTCCGATACAATATTTGCAAGTACATCTGTTTGTGGTATTTCTTCCTCTTTCTTAGGGGAAACTGTTTCTGTTACAACAGGCGGAACATAGGAAATTTCTTCAGGAGATTCTTTTCCGGAAATTTTATCTATGATAAAATCTTGAAATCCAAGATTACTGTCTTTGTTGAATAATTTGAAATATACGAAGATGGCGATAATAAGACCGAGAAGACCGAGAAAAATAAATCCGAGAACCTTTCCAAAGCCGAGAAGGAAATCGAGGATTCCTGACGAACTCGTACTTTCGACTGCAGGAATATTTTCTGGGATATTATTCTGTCCGCCATAGATGATAGTCTGAAGTTGTGACTTGATGATATTCTTATCTTTTACTTCAATATCAGCATCATCTTTTACAGCATTGAGAATGAATGTTCCAAGTTCTTTATTGAGTGTAGTATTTGTTGGATGAGAAATGATATCATCTATATTTTTTATAATCTGATCATACGAAGAATTGGTCTTCGGTATGAGTGATTTAAGTACTTTTGTTGCCAAGCCTACATCGTCTTTCACTTGAGTATCAGCAAAAAGAAAGCCTTCGAGAAGAGAATAAAATGAATCTTTCGTAGCAACATCGAGTGAAGAACCACTATCAATATATGTTTCGAAATCAATGATTGTTTTTGTTTTTTCACGGGTATCGAACCAGTTTTCCTGGAGACTTGAGAAATATTGCATCATCTTCAATCGATCCTGTTCCTTAGCGCCTCGGATAAGATCCTTGAGCTTCTCGAGATTCACCTTATCGATTTCGGAAATATCTTTCGGTAAGGTATCAGCACTCTCGGAAAGACTCTCAGCAGAAGGAGAAGTAACGAAATCGTATACTATTTTAATATCTTTTGTACCGATAACCGTATTATTGGAATCATAAAGACTGAGTCTCATGGTTTTTTCCTTGGCAGTCACATCGGAACTCTTTATCACAAAGACGTTTCCGTTTACGGAAGAATCCGTTCCTTTATTGTCGATATCATCAGCTGGATTTCCATTAAGATTAGAATCCAAAGATACATCCGTGTCGATTCCATATTTCGCTATAGTTCCCTTGGATTCGCCAAGATAGAGATAAAGTTTATCAGTATTGTTTGTTATATGGATAACGTCATTGTCTGCAGAAGGATACGAAAAATAAATAACATTATCTGTGGACTTCTTTATTTTCAGAGCATTGAGAATGTCTTTTCTAAGAGCAACGGAAGTATTTTTCGTACTCACTCCATCGGAAACCTCTAGAGACACGCTTCCTGAAACAGGATTCTCTCAAAAATCATACGTAAAAGAATCGAGTCTCGTGGAGGTCGTATCTCCAATTGTCCATTTTACCTTCGTATAAAGACCTTTGGTAGTATTGAAGAATATAACCTTTTTCCCAATAGTAAGATATTCAAGACTTGGTGTTATTTCATTTTTAACGGAAATGGACTGATATTTCGTATTGGAGATTCCTTTATATGAAACTTTTACTTTGAAATTGAAGTTTCCAGATTCAGTATATATATGACTCACTGTAGGAGTATTGGTAGTTTCTTCATAAAATCCGTCACCGTTATAGTCCCATTTGTATTCCGCTTTAGATGCAATATCGGTTCCGAGAATATTACGTGCCGTAACACTGAAATCTACTTTTTCACCCACGGATATATTATTACTCGATGCTTTTAATCCTATAATCGGAGTATTAATATTATCAGAAACAAGTGTAAGAGAATATCTTTCCGTACTTATATCATCACTCTTTACTTTCAATCCATTGGAATCCTCGAGAATAACAGCGAAATAGTATTTCGCACCAACACGAGGAAGAACGAATACAGTTTTCGGAGAGATAGTAATACGAAAATCCTGTGGTTCCGGATCTTCATCGGTATAATAATACCAAATATATGAGGAAATAATACCATCCTCATCCACTGCATTATTTGCAGTAACAGTAACTGTTACTGGATCGGCATTAATATTATCAGCAGTAATAGTAAGAGACGAAAGTTTCGGAGCAATATTTTCAATCTTTACGTATGCAGAAGTAGTATCTTGTGTGCCGTTCTTTTGACTGCGGACAGTAAGAGAAACAGGAAAACATCCGAATTCATCGAATTTATAACTAAAATCTCTTTGAGAAGAGTTTCTACTTCCGTATTTCCATGTATAAGCAATTCCTTGGTTTGTCCCATCAATATTCACACTATTTTCAGCGCTTATAGTCACGGCTTTTGCTCGATCAATCACAAACGCTTCTTTTCCATCACAAGAATCTGCAGTCGGGATAATCTCTTCGCCGTCACGTTTAAGTGTGATGATGGCAAAAGGATTTGTACTGTCCGTTACGTATACTTTTCGAGAAATGGAATTACTGTCAGAATTACGTCCACGAACAGTAAGTGTCAATGAATATGTTCCTGCTTTCTTATAAACATGATTTACTCTTCCGGTTACACTCGTATCCGTTTCACCATCTCCAAACTGCCATTCAAATGTTTGAGCTTCTTTTGAATCCGCAATAATAGCAACAGAAGATCCTGCTTTTGCAATCTTTGGAGAGGTTATAAGTTTAACGGAAAGAAGAGAATTGATAGTGATATCTTTATTGGCTGATATAGTTTTCCCATCTTTATTGGACACTTCCAAAGCAATATGATGTGTACCAACTGTATCAAATGTATATCTTCCTATAGCTCCGTTGCGAACTGAATTTGCGAGATTTGTACGAATTCCATCAATAATCCATGCATAATCAAGGTTTGAAGAATCAAGATTGTCTGGATCATAACTTTTCGTTGCATCGAGAACGAGGGTATTTGGTGTTTCTGTACTCAATGTTTTGGTCTCAAAAGATGCGATAGGATCACGCCCTTCGATAGTAACAATAAGTGTATCATAATCTTCTTTTCCATTAGAAGCGAGGGTTCTGAGTTTTACTGCATATTTTCCCGTTCTTGGAAATTTGTAAGAAATATTCTGAAGATTAGAAGTGAAAAGCGATTTTTCATTATCGAGTTCGGTAATTTGCCAAGAATATCCAAGATTCAAAGCAGCAGCAGAACTAGAGGCATTGAAATGAAATTCATCGCGTGGAAAACCGTTTGTCTTATCAGATCTTATACTGGAAATAGGATCGCGAATTTCGATTTCAAGTTCCTTGATAAGTTTCTTATTTTCATTTGTCGTTACTTCCATTCTAAATTTATACACTCCTTCATTGGAATAAATCTGACGATCAAGTGACGGTGAATTATTGTATTGTGCAATATTTCCATTTCCAAATTCGATACGAGTTGCAATGAATTTCGTTCCGGATGCTGGAGTAGATGATGTCGCATCTATAAGAAGACCTTGACGACCTTGCGCAGGAGTAAATTTTACTTTATCAACATTAGAAACATATACTCCATTGATAGAAAGTGAAAGATTCCCAATCTTTGGAAGTACTTGTACATTTACGGATGAATCGAATGGAAGTACATCAGTTTTTCCATTCTTATTACGACTTGCTGAAAGAATATTAAGAAAAACGGTATAAGTACGTTCTTCTGGAAAAACATAAGAAATAGATGGTCCAGTTCCAAGAATAGTTCTCGTTCCACCAGATGCTCGAATCCACCAGATATAACTTGCCTTGGGTATAATAACCCCAGATGGATCAATCACTTCCGAGGCACGAAGCGTAGCAGTAAGAGGAGCATTTCCTGTTGCTGGAGACACGGTAACTTTCCCTTTAATACGACTGATTTTTATCTTTGTAAGATAATCATTGATATTTTTTGCGAGGTTGGCAATATTAGTATCGGAATCAGGATTTTTTTTTACGAGTTCAATAGCGGTAATAAGAGAATTTGCGAGATTTGTATTAAAAATATTATTATCAGCATCAGGAAATGTTGCCATGGATGCTTTTACGAGAGTATTGAGAGAATCAAGGGTACCTGAAGTGATCTTATTATTTACTTGATACTCACGATCAAGTGTGGAGCTCAGGAGCTCGATTTGTTTTTTATAATTATCAAAAGTATTCATATCATACTCCGTATATGCATATGTTGTTTCGATAAGAGAAGGGAGTTTATTGAATGCGTTATTAAGAACACCTCCCACTCCCCCAGATCCTATGAAGAATTTTACTATGGAATACGCGAGAAAAATAAGAAGAAGTCCGATAATTACATGAAAAATAGTAGACTTTGATTTCTTTACTTTGTCTTCATCTCATGCAGCAGTCAGAACATTGAAACCTGCATAAATAATATAAATAACTCCTACGATTCCGAGAAACAAGAGAAGATATGCAACAATATCCTGGATAAACACAGAGAATTTACGATTCTTTTCAATATCGTTGATATTCCCACTCACTACTTGGGTACCTCGATCGAGAGAACAAAAATCTGCAGAAGCAGGATCATTACTATTGCAATAATCTACCGACTGTGACGGATTACAGTTGAAGTCGAAAAGACCGCAAGCTGCTAGAGAAACAGAAGGAAATGAAAAAAATACTACAAGAAGTGCAATACTACTAGAGAAAAACCGTGTTTTTATTCGAGAATATGAACGCATTTTTGATGCTTATTAATAATAAATCTGTTCTGATTTTAGCATATCTGAAAATAAAAAGCAAGAAATCTCTCTAAAAAAATCGAAGAAAATCATAATACTACTCTATTTTACATTCTTCATCGAATGATGTTCCGTCGATGAGATGTTTTTTATTACAATCAATATATTTGATAGCACTAGAAAGTATACTTTTGGGATCTTTTTGAATATTTCAAAGAATTTGAGAAAAATATGTATCATATTCATTTTTGAGACCTTTTCCGAAAATCTGGAGATCAGTATCAGAATTCATAAAACTTCGGTATTTCACTCGTTCATAATCCTTACTTATCGCTTCACTAAATTTCATCTCTTCTTGTAATCGTTGAGCAGGAAGATACATAGGAAAACTCTGGAGATATTTCTCTTCTGCTTCTCCTGTTGCAAGATAAGCGAGAAAGGAATATCCTGCCTGAGGATTCTTGGAAAGCTTGGAAAGTGCGAAATAATTATACTCTCCAAGATTTACAGCATCTCTCGGATTGAGTGATATTTGAGGGATTTCCGATGTACGAAGATTTAAAGCTGAAAGAACATTTTCGGTTCCAGCACGTTTTATAGCATATTCAATCTCTCGGAGAAGAGAAGGAAATCCTATCACCATTCCTATTTTCCCTCTTACAAATATATCAACTGTTGTCAGATTTAAATCTTTCATAATGGATTGTATATGTATCGAGGCACTTAGTGGAGTATTCCCAGAAAAAACGAAATATGAATTTATAGCTTTGTCTGCACCTGCTTCGGTAAAATTACCGTATGAAGAAATATTATTCTGCAAAAAGAATAATGAGAGAATATCTGAAGCTCCCGGTATATATCTTCCATCAAGTCAGAGCATAATATCAGCATAGTCTGGAACATCAGGTAATGCTTGCGTATCAGTAGTCACCATTGTATCAACTGAACCTCTCGTATTTCTTCCAATCTCAGCCCATAGATGTGGAACTGTTTTAATAAGTTTCCAGTTATAAAAAATTCCCATAGCCTGATACCCGAGTGGAACACCTTTTATTCAGGCTATCGTTTTTTCTTTTCCTGAAGCATCTTTTTCTTTATTTTCTATAAGAAGATTATCGAATACTTTATTAAAGTTCTTAGAAAATTCATCAGGATTGATAATAGTGGCAGGTATAGCGAGAATCTTTGACTCGAGTAATCAACTATCTGTTCCATTTACCACAAATATATCTGGGGAATTTCCATCTCCGAGAACAGTGAGAAGTGTTTTTTCATAATCCGCATAATTACCGAACTTTGTTACTTTTACTTCCATAGTCGCATAGTCTGGATAACGAGCTTTGAATCCGGTTATAATGTCGGAAAAACCTACTGATTCATCTCCAACCACCCAAACAGTAAGCTCTTTCGGAGCTTTATTCTTCGTTGTTGGTGTTGCTGAACCAAGCATACCTATACCGACAATAATCCCGAGCAATACGACACCCGTTATAGCGAAAAATATTATTTTATTTTTGGAAAGAGAAGCGATATCTGTCATATTGGAGAGATTACTTATTAAAAGTTAATATTGGAATTTTCTCGACTTTTCTCAAAAACGAAGTAATTTGAGTATAAATCGAAGCCATAGCTCCCCCTTGTGGGGCCACCGGAGTGAATCCGCCGCGGCGGAAGAACGAGGAAGTGGAGATTTAAGCTCAAAGAACGAGTTTTTCAGAAAATTCCCTAGTCTGCGAGAAAATGAAGATGTACATGCATTACTTCCTGTCCCCCTTCCTTTCCGACATTAAACTGGAGTCGATACCCGGGAATCTGCATCTCATGTCCAAGATTTCGAGCAATGAGAAAAAGTCATCCAATAGTCTCTTGATCCTCATTGCTCATATGTGAGATACTCTCAATATGTTTTTTAGGAATGAGAAGCATATGGATGCGTGATTTCGGATGAATATCGTTGAGTACGATATATTTTTCATCCTCATATACAAGAGTGGAAGGAATCTTATGAGAAGCAATAGAACAGAAAATACACATAAAAACTTCGTAAGAAAATACCTCCAAAGAATTATATGAGAAAACGAGGGAAATTCAAATGTATAAATCTTTTTTTATAAATCATGAGATTTTCATATAACATAAGTCTTGCTTGTAATATTCTTGTAGCAACCCAAAGAAAAACACCCCCGAAGATTCGGGAGTGTTTGATATCTGTTATGGTCCGATATCCATTATCGAACTTAATTGGTTGTTTTTAGATCAAATGAGAACATGAGTAATTTCTCGAGAAATTTTTTAGTTTGAAAGATATCGAATAATAACAATACCAGAACCACCATCAGCACCTAATCAAAGATTGTTATAGTTATCACCACCTCATCCTCCACCGGTATTTGGAGTTCCTGCTGTAGCTGGAACATTACGATTACTTCCAGCATTTCCTCATCCACCATTACCACCAACTCCTCCTGTTGTTGCTCCATTTCCTCATCCACCTCCAGCATACCATTTTAGAATTCCTGAAATAGATGAAGATTTCCCAACACCTCCAGCACCTCCAATACCTGCACTAATAGCAGTGGTTCCAACACCTCCAGCACCTCCTCCTCCTCAAGAATTCCAAGAATCACCACCAGGATCATTTCCTCCTCCACCATCATTTCACTGACTTGGAATTGTTGCAGGAGTATTCCCTCCGCCTCCACATGCAGCATATGCACAACCACCACCACTACCACCACTACCACCACTTGTACGAGTCGCACTACCTCATGATGCACCTCCACCTCCAGTAGCTACTATACTTCCAAATATCGAATCTCCTCCTTTTTGTGCTGGTGAACCATTTGTACCACCCGATCCAACTGTAATACTATGACTTCCTGTTATTATAGAATAGTTAGTTCCTTCGCGGAATCCTCCTCCACCACCACCAGCCATTCCCCCTCCTCCACCTCCGCCAACAACCAAATATTCAACGGTACCAGTCGTGTTTGGAGTAAATGTACCATCACTCGTAAAAGTATGAATCGTATATCCTCCACTGTATGTTATCGTTCCTCCTGTTGCAAGGAAAGGACATTCACTCGTACTCGTACTACTGAGAGTTGTCGCATTACTACATCCTCCTGCACTACAAGCTTTTATATATCGTGTATAACTCGTAGCACAGGTGAGTCCCGTTTCATTGAAACTGATAGTATTTCCTTTGTCAGTCCATGTGGAATTATCTGTACTGAACTGGTAGCTTGTAGCATTTGCAGATGCTTGCCAGTTCCATGTGATACTCGTTTGAGTGATACTACTTGCTGCACTTGCAATTGGAGCAGACGGTATATTTACTGATGGTATTTCAGGAATAGGAGCAGTTGTGATATTTCCTAATACTATTGCTTGCATCTTTGTGATATCTCCTCAAAAACTTACAAGGAGATTTCCGGTGAATATTTCAGATACTCCAGTACTCGTCGTCACTCCTGTGATATTTACTCCAGTAAGTGTAGTAGTAGAATTACTGGTGATGGCTTGGATGATTTGATTCGCATCCTTGTTTTGTATTACATTACTTTCATCGAGTTTGTAGGGAAGATTAGTTTGTTTGTTCACTACAAAGTATGTTCCTGAACTCAAAAGATTTACTGATCCTGTATTATTCCAGAGAAGACTCGGGATATTTGCGATCCATACTTCTGAACCACTGGAGAACTTAAAATACCCAGGGTAGTCTCCACTTACTTTTGCTTGATAGGAAGTGTCGGCGTAGACAGTGGGGATGAGCAATGAAGTATCGTACGCTATGATATTTTCGAGAGTGGTGGCGATTTGATACTGAGAGAGAGAAGAATTTACTCCATAGATATAGTTAGTATTGGAGAGAGGATCTGTCGGAATTTTATTCATATGAATATTTCGAGCATTTATATCTCCGACTATTCCTTTATATGTAAAACTTAATCAGGTTGTGTAGA
>PCUR01000027.1 GCA_002771035.1 Candidatus Gracilibacteria bacterium CG12_big_fil_rev_8_21_14_0_65_38_15
TATTTCACCACAGCAGAAATTATTGCATCATTTATGTTAGATTCTTTTTTTGTATTATTTTTTCTTTGAATTGGAGTTTATCTCTATCGATATTACTATTCGATGATAACATTCAATAAACAACAGGGATATTTCTATAAATGAACACCAAAAATGGTAAACGGATTCATGGATTCAAATGATAGTAATGTCATACCACTGAGTTCTATTTATGCCATTCAGATAATTGCAGAGCGAGTAAGCGGTAAGAATTCCTCATTCCATAGCTATGAAATTAATCTTGTTCTCGATGGTAAAAAAAGAGTAAATGTAGTAGATCACTGAAATCTTATAGCTATCGAGGAAAATTCAAAAAAACTTTCAGAATATCTGGGAGTTCCTGTATGGGATATATCAAAAGATATGGAACGATATATATAAAAGCCTCTTTTCATAAAAATCTTTTGACTTATTATTTTTTTCTATACAATATCCCCGTACTCGTAAAAAGTACATCTGTCGCAGACCGTAGGTATTCATCCTGTATGAATCTAAAATCCTACCGAGACCGAGAATCTATGAAATCATATTCCTCTGTAGGAAATATGTTCCCATGAATCCTCAATCCTCCGCGACTATGTCACGGAGATTTTTATTAATTTGAAACACGAGATAACTTCAATCTTCGTATTCAAACTGTACGTTTCCTCGTTCTCCGTACAGTCGTACGGTTCACTCCGGTTCGTAGTTTTCATACAAATATTATCGTTCTTTCGCATTTCTGATAATAACTATTAATTACTAACTATTCGCTAATTATGGCAATAAGCAAAGCAAAGAAAGGTGAAATCCTCGCCGTTCTCGAGGCACATCTCAAAGCATCTACTTCCGTTGCGTTCACGACTAATACTGGACTCACTGCTCTCGATGTTACGACAATGAAGAAGGAACTTCGAACGAATGACACAACTTTTATGCTCGCAAAGAAAACTCTTATGTGTATTGCATTCAAGAACGTATTCAATGTTGAACTTAGTATTGATACACTTCCAGGACAGGTTGCAATCATCATCTCTAAAGGTGATAAAGTTGCCGGATTGGCTGTCGTAAACAAGTACGCAAAAGAATGGGCAAAAGAAAAGAAAATGCAATTCGTCGGAGGTTTCTTCGATGGTGTTCTCCTTGATGCGAAAGCTATCGGTCGAATCGCTGGTCTTCCTTCTCGAGAAGTTCTCCTTGCGAAACTCCTTGGTTCTATGATGTCTCCAGTTTCTGGACTTGCTCGATTCTTCGATGGAGCTAAGAAAGATATGGAAGCTAAAGGATTGAAGACTGCAAAAGACCTTATCGGTGTTGCTGCTGTTACAACTGTAGCAGAAGTGGTTGCTGCTACTCCCGTAGTTGAAGCTCCTGCTCCAGAAGCAGTCGTTGAAGCTGCTCCAGAAGTGGTTGCAGAAGTTACTCCAGAAGCAACAGAAGAAGTTGCCGCTGCATAATCGTCATTTTACATGGGGATTTCCGTTCAAGCGGAAGTTCCTTGCTAGATGAAGATCTAGAAACCATATTTATCTATTTTTTTAATCATACAAATTATGTCTGATGTTACACTTAGTGCAAATGCACAAAAAGTTATGGATCTTGTAGAAGGTCTTACTATTCTTGAACTTGCTGATCTCGTTTCTGCTATGGAAACTAAGTTCGGAGTTTCTGCTGCTGCACCAGTCGCTGCTGCTGGAGCTGCTGGAGCTGCTGCTGCTGGAGGAGATGATGAAAAATCAACAGTAAATGTTGTTATGACTTCTGCTGGAGCTGCTAAAATTGCAGTTATTAAAGTTATTCGTGAAGTTACTGGTCTTGGTCTTGCTGAAGCGAAAGCTCTTGCAGACAATGGAGGTAATATCAAAGAAAACGTTGAAAAAGCTGATGGAGAAAAAATCAAGAAACAACTTGAAGAAGCTGGAGCAACTGTTGAACTTAAATAATCGACAAATCTCTTATAAAAAAACCTTTCCGCCCTGGCGGAAAGGTTTTTTTTATGCTTATTTTTTATCGCTATAGAAATTCTCTTTCACTCGGAGAAGGATTTTTTTCTTGATTTCTTCATAGAGATCAGATTGTTTGTAGAGCATAAGAAACTCCTCCCGATTGAAAGCAAGGACTTCCGTTGGACAATTGCTCACGACTTTGGCACTTCGTGGTTCATTCGTAATCAGAGCCATTTCTCCAAAAATATCACCTGCATGAAGTGTAGTAAGTTTTTCTCATTGTCTATAGATATCTACACTTCCTGATTCTATCAAGTACGCGCGATCGTCTGATTTATCTCCTTCTAACATTATTGTATCCCCTTCGCCAAAAGCGATCGTTTCCGACATCATGATAAAATAAGCAATTTCTTTCTGTGTAAGTCATTCGAAAATATAAAGACCATCTGTTCTTGCTGACATAGACAAAATATAATGAAATAATAATTCTTTTGTTATATTAACAGATAATGCTCATATATGGAAATTTTTATCAAAAAATGTAACGAAAATGTAACTTACACTAAGTATAAACGTTTTGTTTTATTTTCATAACAAAACTTTTATATGGAAAAACAAAACTTAGAGATTCGGTCAGTTAATCCGAAAACGCTTTCTTTGTCAGAACTTAGATCTATAAATGAAGTTACACAAGATATGTGGGCTTATTGAATATGAGAATTTGCTCAGTGCGAGTGTTGCGGGGAAATGATTTCAAAAAAGGATATTTTTTGAAATCTTTCCAAAGATATATATATGAATACTACAGCAAAAATTATGGAAATATTAGGGATAAACGATATAAAATGTACTAAATGTGAAGGAAAAACAAAACTTATATATGGAACTGAAAATATCAAAAATATACAAGAAAGACTTATGGAAAGTGAATCATTCTTAGTTGTTTGTCGTGATAAAAAAGGGGAAATAGTCGGTTATATGGATGGTTATATCGATAGTTTGGATACCATATTCCGTAGAGAATTACATTATCATTATTCTGAAATTTGATTTCGAATTGTACGAGAAAGAGTTGGAGAGATTCTTGGAGACATTCCTCCTGTTATGATGAGTTTTTCTTCAATGTGACTTATAGAAAAATATATGAATTTTTTTACTATTTTTAATATGCTTAATGAATTTTTCCGTACTATTCCTGAAGAATATACAGAAGCTCTTGGTATTACAGAGCTTGATAAAAAGAATAATCTCTATGGTATATATAAAACAATAGGTAGTAGATCTCTTTGACTCAGAAACATACCAGAACTACATGGAAAAATATGTAATACAGGAAAAGAATATGAGAGTGATATTGTAGTATTTCGAGATCCTATAATACAAGCAAAAGAAAGATTTTCCGCATGAATTAGAGAATTTCTAAGACAATATAGAGAAGTTTTGACATAGATTAATTTAATTATTTTTTGTTCGTACAGAAATTGGTATAATAGAAAAAATACTCTTTACTCCTAAAAATATGAATTATTACGCAGCAATATATATTTTCTGCATCGCTTCTTCAATTATTGGATGAATTTTGATTATGAAAAGATATTCAAATATCTCTGGTTTCTTTTTCTTTTTATTTACCATATGTATTTCAGGCTTAATAGCAAAAAGTGTGTGGCTGGAATGATAGGTTTTACCCGAGTAGGAGAGAAAGAATCAGTTTGATTTTTCTCTCCTTTTTTAG
>PCUR01000048.1 GCA_002771035.1 Candidatus Gracilibacteria bacterium CG12_big_fil_rev_8_21_14_0_65_38_15
GAAAAGGATTATGAAGTTAAAATTCGCGACTGGACTTGCGTATTTTACTCGTAATTCTTTTCTACACAACCTGATTAAGTTTTACATATTACTAATAACCATTTTTGATTTTTTATTTTCTCTAATTTTCTATTTTATATGAAAGCTCTTTCTTTTTGGAAGAAATCATTTTATTCAGCAATTATATTCTTTGGCACATTTTTTATCCTTTCTGTCGGATACGGAGCTCTTTTTTGAGGACTCACAGCTGCAGATAGAGTAGGAACGGGTTCGTGACTTACTGCAACCGCTTGGAATAGGATTGTAGATGGGGTATTAGATATTAATACACGACTTGAAAATCTTTCTTTTTCTGGTGGAAATGTGGGAATAGGAGAGAATCCAACCGCAAAATTTTCTATCAAAAGTAGTAATACTAATGATGCTACCACTAAAGCGCAGCTTCAACAATATTCAGCTTTAACAATAAAGCCACATAATACCAACTCAGTTAATATGAATATTTGACAGGTAAATAATGGAGATGCCGTTGGTATACAAGTGACGAATTACAATGCAACAGCAGATTGGGATATTGCTTTAAATCCATTTGGTGGAAGTGTAGGTATTGGGACGACGAATCCAGGTGCAAAATTAGAAGTAATCTGAGATATATTTATCAATGGTAATAATGTTCCCTATAAAAAATTAGCATCATGTAATGGTGCTAACTATACGCAAATACCAGCATATTATCCAACGACATTAAATGCTGCATGGGTTATTCCATGTAGTAATGCTTGTGCTAGTATGGGTGCCGGATTTGCAGGGAAAGTTATTAATTACGTATCCCAAACTATTGGTACTGGTATTCCACAAGTATGTGGCGGGGCTACTTTTTATCCTACTCATAATCCTTGAGAAACTACAAATGGACAAGCAGTTGCTCAATGTGTTTGTATGGGTTGGTAATTTTTTAAAAACAATCCGTTATTCGGACTGTTTTTAATTTTACTTTTTCTTGCGCATTCTTATGAGCGATATTACTTCAAGTAAACTAAAAAATAAAATAAAGAGAATACTGTAAAATACAGGAACATGAGAACGAACAAAACTTGCGATACTATCACCGAAAAAGAGCACCGAGAAGAGAAGAGCAATACCGACTGATAAAATAGAAAGTGTGTGATTTTGGAGATAGAGCGCGAGCTTTTTTTCATCTGCTGGATGGATATATTTTGAATGAAGTACCACAAAGAGTCCACCGAGAATAAAGAGCACAAAAGGAAGTATATTATAATGAAATAATTTCGTATCGAGTTCAGATGTTCCTGATAGAATCATTTCCATTGCGACAAAAAGTATGACAAAAAGCCCTACCCATTGGATCTGCGGATAAGTATCTAGATATTTTGCGATGAGATTTGATGCGAATGCCATAAGAATAATAGAGAAAACAAGACCGATTCCAAGAGCTGCAATATTTTCATGGGCCGCTCCGGCAACCGCGAGGACATTATCGAGACTCATCGAGAAATCCGCTATGATAATAGTCCAAATAGCCGCCATAAGCCCAGCTTTTTTCGCATCGATATGATGTTCTTCATGAGCCGGCATCCGCAGTTCTCGGTAGAATTTCCATACAACATAGAGAAGAAGGAGTCCTCCGGCGAACTTTACTCCCACAAGCGAGAGGAGAAATACCGCAAAAAATGCAAGAACGATACGAAGAATGGTCGCAAGAGCAATCCCAAAGAAAATGGCTTTTTTCCGTTCCGAACCCTGAAGCTTCCGAGTCGCCATCCCGATAAGGATTGCATTATCCCCGCTCATCACGATGTCGATGAGGATGATATTCAGAAGTACGAGTGCTCCATGAGATGTAAAGAGATCTAAGAATTGAGCGTAAAAATGTTCCATAAAAAAAGGTTGCAAAATAGGATGGATGTGAGTATATTAGGAAAGTTCTTAAAGTCAAAAATCTCTCATTCCCTAAAATTTTTAAATGAAAAAACACAAGTCCGAAATCAACCCCCGTTTCGTGGAATATTTCCAAGAAAACTTCTTCGCGGACAAGCCCGAAGAGCTCGAACGATTCCTTGAATCCCTCACAAAACCGCTTCCGAAAACTATCCGAGTTAATACAAATCGTATCAGTGTCGAGGATTTCAAGGCACGAGCCCTATGAAATAATTGGACTCTGACTCCCACAAATAATCCAACTGTATTTCGAATCGACCGAACCGCTATCAAGATACCGCTCGGTCATACTATGGAGCACCTTCTTGGATATTTTTATATTCAAGAATTGTCAGCGAGTATGAGTGTGCACTATTTGACTGATGGGAAAATCGATACATCCCCCTATCTCATCCTCGATATGGCAGCGAGTCCAGGAGGTAAGACTACTCAACTTGCGGAACATTTTCCTACTTCCATTATCGTCGCCAATGAGCCGACTCGGGATCGTATGGCGCAGCTCGTGTCTAATACGGAGCGTCTCGGAAATAATCGTACTATGATTACGAATTACGACGGAGGATTCTATAGTAATCTTCCGGAAACTTTCGATCGTATCCTTATCGATGCACCTTGCTCGGGGGAAGGGATAGGATTTAAAGAATCCCAGACGGTGAAATACTGGAATCTCAAGAATATTTATACCATTGCCCGACTCCAGACTAAACTTCTCGATGCCGCTTTCCGAGCGCTTAAAACCGGAGGAGAGGTACTTTATTCGACTTGTACTCTGAATCTCATCGAGAATGAATGAGTCGTAAATGAGATTAAAACCCGTTATCCAGAAAGTTTCGAAGTCCTCTTCGAAAAGCGTTTCTGGCCACAGGATGAGGGTTCTTGAGGTTTTTTCGTGTGTAAAATCAGGAAGAATAAACCCCCTATATCCCCCTTGTCAGGGGGACAAAATGATATTACCCCCCTGACAAGGGGGGACGAAGGGGGGTTTAAAAAACCACGTGTTATTAAACTTAACGAGGAACTCATTCCGCTTACCAAAGACCATGAAAGACTTCTCTCCCGGTTTACGGAAACGGTCGGACTTGATCTAGGAGAATACCATCTCTACGAATTCAAGAGAGATGTGCTTGTTATACAGAAAAACAGTGCTGCGAAAGCACTGTTGCAAAGCGTATTTCCCGTTCGTCTCGGACAGAGAATTGGACGAATTGAAGAAGGAATATTCACTCCAGACAACCGTCTCGGACGCGATTTCCAACTTACAAAAACTCCGGTTTATGAAATACCGACCGAGAAAGAGCTCGATGATTATCTCCGAGGGAAAGAGATAGGAGAGAATCTCCAGGAAGGATATTCTGTTCTCCGATACGATTGACTGAATATAGGACTCGAATCGACAAATCCGAAAACCGGGCATTTTACCAATACTTTTCCGAGAGAATGGTTGAGGAGATAGAATTATTACTCATCTTTGCTCAATATTCTTAGAAATCTTTTAATAGTCTTCTCCACCAAAGGAAGAGGTTGATTTTCTTTTACAGAAGGAGTAAGTTGTGCTGATCGAATACGGCCGACAATCTCTGCAACGACATAAAGACATTCTTTAGGATTTTTACAAGCAAAAATTCGTTTCGTATCTTCTTCTGTAAAAAAACGGCTTAATAGACATTTTCTGGTAGGTTTTTAATCCAATTTGGAGCATAATAGAGCGGTTTATCCGCTCTATTTTAAATCATATGATTAA
>PCUR01000072.1 GCA_002771035.1 Candidatus Gracilibacteria bacterium CG12_big_fil_rev_8_21_14_0_65_38_15
TCATATGATTTAAAATAGAGCGGATAAACCGCTCTATTATGCTCCAAATTGGATTAAAAACCTACCAGAAAATGTCTATTAAGCCAAAAAAATTATGAAGATTTGAGAATATCTTCGTGTATGGAATGCGCTGCGAGACATCCTTCTGCGGCGCTCATAATCGTTTGTTGGAATTTATTGGATGCGGTCGTGATATCTCCGGCTGCATAGAGTCCAGGAACATTGGTTTGCTGACGTTTATCCACAACAATATATCCAGCACTATCTTTCTCTGGATTTAAACCATCGACGATGGACGTATCTGGCTCATTTCCGATAGCAACAAAGATTCCATCTACCGCGAGTTCGCTTCCATCTGTCATAACGAGTTTCTCTACACTAAATCCTCCTTCTATGGAAGCAACGGAAGTTTCGAAATGAACCTGAATATTGGAGTGTTTTGCAATCTGGTCAATCCAAACCGTTTCGGCACGGAATTCTTTTCCTCGAACAATAATATGGACTTCTTTACAGATTTCCGCAAGATAAAGAGCTTCCGTTATAGCGGTATTTCCTCCGCCGACGAGTGCTACGACTCGATTTCTAAAGAACATTCCATCACATGTTGCACAGTATGAAACCCCTGCTCCGAGGAACTTCTCTTCTCCATTCACTCCGAGGTGTCGGTACTTATTCCCAATTGCCAAAAGTACGTATTTAGATTCCAGGGTCTTTCCGCTAAAAGTTTTTACGGTGAAAATATTCCCATCTTTCGTCACTTCTTTTACTTCGTCCTGGATAAGTTCTGATCCAGCAGAAACAGCATGTTCCGTGAAAGTGTCCATAATCTCACGTCCCGTCGCAGAAAGAGTTCCCGGATAATTTTCTACTTTATGAGAAGTAGCGAGCGCTCCGCCCGGCATCGCTCCGATGATACAATTTTTGAGTTTATATCGTGAAGCATACATCCCGGCAGGAAGCCCGGCAGAACCGGCTCCGATAATAATAAGATCGTACATAAGAAAATTATTTAAATAATTAAATGGTTGGTTGTTCTATTTTGTTTGCTTTATTATTCTGAATCACATTACGGATAATGCTCGCATTATCGATAGGAGCAGGAGCAAAATGCATAACAAAATTGGAATTCTCTGAAGCGGTATGCAGAGAAACCGTACCGAAATTAAACAGATTTTCGAGAAGACCTTTGGTTTGTGCATTTACCTCCTTTACATCATCGAGGGAACATTCTGAAATCGTACGATTTAAGAAAGAGATCTGTTCTATTCCACGTATTCTCTGATCGGTAATAACAAAGAGATCGAGTTCGTTATTTACCCAAGTTACATAGAGAAAAAGAAGATATGCCGACCAGTAAATAATCAAAAATACAGAGAAGATATCTCCTGATATAAAGGAGAATACCGAAGAATGATACATTACCAATATAATAGAAGAGATAACCAGAAAAAGCGCATAAAACCCGAGATACATATATACTATCCAATGGCGTTTAAGAACAAGTTTTAACTCTTCATCCGGACGAAAAGTGTTTCGGAGACCGACGAGATTGAGTCCATGAATATCGAGAGACATAAAATGTAAAGATTAGTTAAATTAATATTTTTAATGGTATAAAACATTTGAAAAATGATGAAGTTCGTATGAAAACTGCGTACTGAAGCGAAGCGTACTATTGTACGATGAGCGAGGAACAGAATTTTGAATACAAAGATTGAAGTTCATTTATGTTTTATGTGATGTTTGGTTTTTTTATGTAGATCGGTTCTATCCTTTCTGTCGGATTTTCTATGGGAAAATTCTTGCAAAATACTGGATATCGAAGAGTTGATTGTATGGAAATCGTGCCATTTGTAAAATCATTTACATCCCCTATTCAAAAGTAGGTTCCGGGTTCTATATCTGAGATAGCGATAAGTTCAGGAATAGTATTTCAGGCTTTTTTGAGGAGATATTCTCCCCTGTTTGCCCGAAGAAGCAAAGGATATGTCCATCCGGAAAGTTCGCCGAGCATAAAATAGTCGACGCTATAGAGCGGTATATAGTGTACGAATGAGAGTGTATTGATCGTGAGTGTGATGATACGCATTGCAGTAAAACTCCCCGGTCCGTTCACGACGATTACTCCCTGTAAATCTTTGTATCCCAAAGAGTTTTTACTCAGAAACTCCAAAAGAGAATCGAGAAAATATTCCGATTCACGTCAACGAAGTTCCAGAAAATCCTCCGACACTATATTCCTTTCGGAATCGAAAAGAATATAGGTCACAGGATTCGAAATAGTGTCTATGAATAGGTACATATTGGTCGTGTTGGTAATTTATTTTATCACGTATTCCGCATCGATCTTATACAGAATATTTGCAACGATATTCTTGTCGAGATCGACAATCTGGAGAATAATGGAAGAATCTTTCGTCGTATATATAAGTCTATAAGCAGGATTCATAAGGTAGATATCGCCCGTTTTCGAGATACCAGCGAGAGCCTTATGATTTGAATCGATTATATATCCACCATCTGGGAGATCCGGACTCGACAAAGTATTTTTCACAAAAGAGAATCCAGTATTCGGAAGGACGAATATACCCGTTCCAGTAACGGAATCGAAGCTCGATGTTTCCTCCAGAGTCGATGTTGCAGAGATATGTATTCTTTCCGAAAAGACAACTCTATTATTCGAAGATAAAATCTGAATTTGAAGCGGAGAATCGCTATTTGCTCATACTACAGCGATATGGAACGATGTATCGTCGAGAGTAATCTTACCGGTTCGTTCGTTGATGGTTGCGATAGTATTTCCAGATTCTGTTAATACTATACCATTCGTGTCTTTCGTCGGAAGATGGAATGTTCCATCGGTTCTCGTCAATCCGGAGTTCGATTTCGTAGATTCTATACGGGTAATGACACCGTTTCGAAGTCGGAAAATATCGACTGGTTCATCGCCGAGTGTTTCATCCAAACGTCCGGATACGATACTTCCTGTGATAGATTCTATATTCGGAACTGGCGGATATACCGTCAGAGTGAGGTCTTTCGAAGAAATATTTCCGTTTCCGTCTTTTGTGAAGAGTGTTATTTTCTTCGTAAAGAGCGTGTCAAACGGTCCGATATTAAGGTCATAAATCGTATTTCCTTTTTTAATTCCGTACGATGAATTCGAATCGAGACTGTCTTTATCATTTTTCATATCTCCGTCTCCGTCCGTATCTTTTGTCTGATCTGCGTCAATCCAAACACTATCTATTCCAGAAATATCATCAATGTACGACTTAAGATTGATTATCTGTTTTTGATACACAGGGATTCGAATCTTATCTCCGTAAGTTATAAGCGGACCTTCTTTATCAGCCTGTTTCTGAGGAGAGATGAGGTTCAATGATAGAATTGTACTATTTGTATCATTCTGGAAAGAGGAGAGTTTTGAATAATACCAATCATTCGGTGCGGAAAGTGACACAGCATACTGTTCTGCTTTCGTTCCGAGCGGATAATAATTATACGTTCCCGGTCCGTCCAATCGCATAGAACTTCCGTCATAATAAGAGAACGAAGCATAACTTTTATCATTAATAAGTTCTATTTTTGTTTCTGGCATAACCGGCATTCCATAGAAATCATTGAGATTTACCTGTTTCTGTTCAAGTGATGCTTTAAAAAGATAGAGTTTTCCACTTTGTACCCAAATCTTCGCGGTTTGAAGAAATTCATAGTTCGTATTCGCAGGAAGAGAAAGTGTTTGTGCTTCCGTATCGTTATCTCGCATATAGGAAATAGTAGCACCTCAAGCGTCCGTATATATCGTTCGTCCTTCGCTGATGATTATAGGATTCGCACTATTCGTCTCGGGGGTTGCATATTGGTACATGTTCATTGTTACTGTTGCCTCTCAGGTCGAACGACCAAATGAAACAGTATTCTTTCGTCAGATAAAACCAGTATGGTTTGTATCAAAAACTGTCTCGTTCAAAAGCTCTGGCACAAGGTCTACTTTATGAACCGGGGTTTTTGGAGTGATGAGGAGAGCGTTTTCTCAGGAATTTATCTTATCAAACCTATCGATATAATCATAGTATTCGAATCGGAAGAAATTATCCGAAAGATAATTTGCCGGTTGAAAAGAGAAATTGATTTCGCCAGAAGTGATAAATGTTTCCTCGAAATGATTCGGTGCAGAAAGGATTTTTGAAGAACCATTATCCGAAACTATTTGCAAGAAATTCTGCCAAGCGAATACTTTCGGAGAATCGGAAAAATGACTCGCTTGTGCATCTGTTTGGAAGTTTTTCTTCAAATAGAGACTGTTTCCCATTCGATAAATAATATCTTCGTCTCCGTCTTTATCTACATCGCTGTATATCACTTCTTCTTTTCCATCCACTCAGTCAACATAGTCAAAAAGATGAACTTGTTTATTGTTCTTATCGAGGATATAGATACCAGTATAATTATAGGCGGAAGCGGTAGAAGAATCAGTACTGGAAGAAGTCGAAGAAGAATCTGCTGCCACAGCGGAGGAATATACGGAACTTGTCGAAGTAAGTCCGAGAAGTTTTCCTGTAGTATCCTGGTAAGCAAGTCTATGGATTGATTCATTTCTCTTCATATCGCGAGCATAGGAATCGAGATTCGTTCTGATTCCAGTCACGATATCGATTCCCATATCCTCTATCTCTTTCACTTCTGCATCACGTCCGTCAGTTCGTATTCGTTCGAGACTCGGAAGTACACGTTCATTTGTAGTAAGGATTTTTTGTTTCAGATCGTCTCCGATAATCACGTCGGTAGAGAAAGATCGCGCTTTGATATTCTCTCCTCCGATGAGTACGAGAGACGGAGCGGTTTCCTTATCTATCGTACCAGTCCTGAGAACATTGTCCATCTCGGTTTTCAATATGGTCGTTTCCATTTTCTCACCCTTTATGTAATCTTTGATGAGACGGAATTTTTCCGTATTTTGATTCGAGAGATCCTCTATGAATTTGGTTTCGTTCTCTCCAGAGTACGACACTGCCTTTTGTAAGATATCAGCGATAGCGAGCGTTTTTGTATCGTGCATATCGCGGATGAGTGAGATATTGTCCGTCAATATATCCTTCAATTCTGCAACAGTTACCTCTTCTTTGGAATGTTTCGAAATATAGAGATTGAGTGCCACAAAATCATGAAGCACGTCAAAGGAAAGTTTCTTAAGGAGAGCAACCATAATAGCATCCTTGTTGGGAACATATCCTTGTCTTCCGATATTCACATCGATATTTCCTGGAACGGTATCGCGGAGATTCACATCCGGTATTGTGAGAGATGATCCAATATTGGAAAGGTTATTTGTGAATGCGTTGAGCGGATCAAGTGTCAGTTTTGACATCGCCACGATAAAATCAGTTTCGAATTCCAGATTAACAAAACTTTCTATCTTGATTGCATCGATTGCAGAATAGGTAAATTGAGGAAATTCAACACGGATAAAATCCATAGGAAGTGTTCCGGTTCGTTCCGTGATTTGAGCAATTTGATCCCCTGCTCTCCATTCAGGAACAAACGGATTTATCCGCATAATACAAAGTACTTTTGCAATAATCTTGAATACTCCAAGTACTCAAGCAATACTTCACGGAAGTTTTGGAATCGTTGGAGGTGGTGGAAGATTCGGGAGATTAATAACTGGAAGACTTGGAAGATCAGGAAGTTCTGGAAGTTCTGGAAGTCTTGGGAGGAGTGGTATATTTGGAAGGTTTACATTTACTGTCGGAACATTCGGCAAGTAGAGATTCGGAAGTTGAGGAAGAATCATCGGTACAAAATTGAAGTGGAATTCTGGCATAAGAATACGAATTCCCGCTCGGATATTATGGATATCGAGAATAATATCCGGCCACTTTGGAAACTGAATAATCGGAATACTTGGAATAAGCGCTGAGATGAGCTTGAACATAAAATGCTTCAGATCTCATCGTTCGTTGCGACATACACTGCACTCTGCCTCGTATCCGTAGAAAAGATCGAGGATTCCTTGCCAAGACTTAAGAATAGCCTTAATAAGGATATAGAGTTCTACCCAAGTTTTAAAACGTTGTCCGTTATCGGAGATCCATCCTCCCATCATATTTTCGATTGCTTCAACATTACAGAGAAGCTGACCTACATATCGTTCTTTCCATGTTAGATATTTTTGGAATTTCTCTGGAAATTTCTTGTATTCTTCTATGATATTGATATTTTCCTGAAAAGATCCGATGAGTGCTTCGGTTTGAACTACTACTTTCTGGTCCACTCCACTCGAAGTTCCGAGACGAGCCCATTGAGTCTTTTTGTCGGCAAGTTCCGTTTTCCATTGATTAGCAGTTCATTTTGCACTTGTAAGCCACTTGTCCATTTCTTCGGCGGAAAGCCATGGTACATTAATGTCCACCATCTCAGTCTGGAGTTTCAAAAGGGGAAGATGTGACATAAATTCGAATGCCGACTTGATTCCTGATACATTCTGTTCAAGAGAATTCGCTTTTGGATTAACATCTTTGGCTGCTGTTTTTCAATTCGAAAATTTTGTTGTGATATCGGCATAACCGGCAAAATCAAGTCCGGAGAAATCTGGAAGTATGATATAAAGTGTCGGAAGACTCGTAATTTTATTTACTATTTCTTCTAACTGATTCGTCACCCAATCCATAAGGAAACCAGGATCAGAAGATACGCGAGTATTTTTAATCTTAACGATATTTCCAATATCGAAGCTCGCAAGAGCCACAGCATCAATAGAGATACTGAAATTCGAATCTCCTCCGCTACTGTTTCCGATTCCGACAATCGGACCTGCGGAAGTATTCGCAAGACTTCCGTTCGCTATACTTGCATTGATTTCGGGTAAACGAGAATTGTCTCCTCCGATATATCCGATAAGATTATTCCTGTCTTGTGCAGAGAGAAAAGTACTTCCTCCTTGGATACAAGAATTGGCATTAACGGAAGAATTACTGCTGTTTGAACCGAGTCCGAGAGAACCGGCATCACCATTCGATCCGTCATTCTTACAGCTTGCGAGCGGTTGTGCAGCAACGATACAATTCCCTCCTGGAACGAGTGGAGAAACTCCAGCAGGTGGAAGATTTCCTGTAGCTCCAGCAGGTCAGAAACACATTGCCGTACCTACTGCTCCGGTAATCGTCGGAGTAATAAAGAGACGGAAAAAATTCGAAGTACTATTTGTTCCAAGCCATCAACCAGCACCGAGAGTTCCAGCACAAGCACCTTCTAAACTAAATGGTGAAATTGGCCAAATCATAGGAATAGAAAGACATCCCCATGGGCCGTAAAGTGGCATTCCTGTTAATGCCGAAAATACTGGTAAACCTGAATCGGGAGTGAGTTCCATTATCGGCATTCCCATAATAGCGGGAGCAGATCCTGGAGCAAGTGGTGCATAGTTAATCGGCGAACTGATACATCCGCCACCGCCGAATCCACAACCGAGACCTTTGACTATTTCGTCGATTCCACTATTAACCGCATCAACTTTGTCAGAAGTAAGACCCCCTATTTCTATTTCTCCCGTTGTTTGATTGTAGGAAACTACTGGGGTTGTCGCAGAAGGAGTACGGCTCGCGTTAAAATCAGCAAGTGCTTCATTGGAATAATTTGCCATACTTCCCGAATCTGCCATAATCGCATCGAGATAATCGGGAATACCATTTTTATTGAGATCAACAGAATTTCTTGCAACTTCCGGCGGAAGAACGGAATTATCTACGAATTTCTTCGTTCCTTTTTCATAACTGCGAGGATACGGTTCTACCGAACGCCACATCATAAGTTCTCCTCAGCACATATTATTCGGAGAGAGACTAATATCGCCGTATGTATCATCTCAAGCTTCGTCTTTCTCGAGAAGACCGACGTTCATCTGTCCGAAAGCACTCGGAATAGCAGTTACAAGATATCGTATCTTTACCACCGCTCCAGGAGCCATAGTTTCAAAGTCGAATCCGTAATCAAAATCACCTTCTGTGATATATTTGAGTGGGAGTTGTTGTTCTGTTCCAGAATTGGTCGTTATCGTGTAGATTCCTTCCTGGTCTTCCTGGAATATCTTTTGGACATTGGAATCGAGATATACCGCATCGCGGAATATTCGAGAAGTTGTATTCGTAAGGACGATTTCCACACGGATTTTATCGCCTGTCTGCATAACATCTTTGGTGGCAGTCGACATAATCCTATACGTTTTCTCCACTTTCAATCATTTTCCTTCAGCAAAAGCGGATCGAATGAAAACCCGGTCAGCATTTCCAGAACCCGAAACAGTTCCTGTAGAATCAGATACTACATTATCCGATTGATAATTGGCTTTGTAGTAGATGATATTGTTTATCATACTCTGATCCACTGTTCCAGTACTATCAGGAGTAATCAATGGAGTATTGTCGGTCGGAAACTGAAGTCCTGCGTATGAGAAAGCTCCACCATCATTACGTACTTCCTGTGAAAGTTTCAATCCGAGACTATTTTCTACAAGATGTTTTGTAAATATATGTTTTCCATCCGCTGTAACCGTTCCGTAGAGTATGTTCATCTCTCCGCTGTCGTCGAGCGTTACGATATCGGTCTTTCCGTCGGCATCCATATCGAAGAGTTCCAATTGCTGTATGAATCCATGAAGGTTTTCCACTGCACCAGATTCGTTCATGATAGTAGGATCGGTTCGTACGAATTTTCCTTGGATATTGTCGAGAACGATGAGTTTTCATTTCGCATCACTAAGAGCGATATCGTCATATCCGTCACCAAAAAAATTACCAACTCATTTTCTTCATTTTCCACCGTCCGAAACATAGGCAAGATACCCCATATCTTTAAAGGTTCCACCGTAGTTCATGAGAAGTTGGATTTTCCCGCTATCATAGAAGATAACCATATCTAGCACACTGTCGGCATTCACGTCGATTTTCTTGTAAGATTCAATCTGTTCGCCGTTTCCGATGGAAATCTGAGTTCCGATGGTTCGGTCGAAATTATTCGCTGCAGAAACTTTTGCTGGTAAATGCGAAACGGCATCTCCGAGAGTAATCGTCGAGAAAGTTTGATAGAATTTGGTTGCATTACCGATAGTCGTTCCTGCAGCAACCTCCAAAAACATTCGGTTCGTATCTTCCCAACCGATACCAGTTTTCGTCGGATACTGTTCGAGTCCATTCGGTACAGATTTCGTAAGATACGCATTATTTACTTTCCCAAATTCTCCTGTCGCAATATCATTATAAGCAAACATAATTCCTTCTGATCCTCTCGATGAGATACCAAGATGGGTTTTATGAGAAACATATTTTTGGGAAATCACCTCAAACACCATTCGATTTTTAAATAATGAAAGTGTTGTCTGTAATCTATCGGGAGAAGTGGTATTTACGGAATCGCTTGAAAATTTAATACCGATATATCCTATCTGGACTCCAAGGGAAACAATTTTTATACCGAGAAGATTGGAAGTGACAGAATCATCTATGACAAATTCTGTATTTCCGTATTTTTCCATCTTCCCATTGGAATTGATTCTGGCAAGTGGAATATCGTTCGGAGACATAAGTGTCAATCATCCATCTTTTGCTATTGCAGTATTTCCGACCAATCATTTCATAAATACAGTCGTCTGAGTAGTGATATCACAATTAGTAATATCACTTCCTAAACTTGTACACGGAAGATAGCTCGTAACATTTGGATCTATATTTAACCAAGCACGTGCTATATATTCTTTACGATATGAATCGTAAAAAGAAATAAAACTCTTAGAAGAATCGTTTCCGATAGTCGCTTGGAGTGCACCAGTATCGTCCGTCTTTTTTACATATGTATATTTCCCTGCCGGAGTGAATCCGAACAAGTCAGGAGAACTCCATGGATTATTAAGAAGTGTCGTAACGGCAAGGGATTTAGAATCATGATTAAAAAGAATTTCTCCTCCGAGATATTCCTTCTGGGTCACATCCCCGTATTGTCCACCAAGGAGAACAGTATATTGAGCATCATACCGCATGGTATCGAGCTTCGACTTATTGAAAATATAATACGTATCAAGAGTGGTGAGATTCTCAGAAATTCCGTTTACCGTAACGGAATTATTGGATTTATCAGTAACAGTAAAACTATTAGACTCTAGACCGGGACTCACTTTCCCTATGATGTACGCCTTACCAGGAAGAGATGTAGCTGCTATATTAAAATGAAGAATACCGTCAATAAATAGATATGAGTTATCTGGAATGCTTGCAAATTTCCTATATGTTTCAGGAATTCGGAGGGAGAGAGTATATCCGGTCATATTATAAGCAACATTTCCATATCGATCATAGAGAGTGGCTTGTGTATCATTAAGATTTCCATCACGAGCTTCCATACGATCAAATTTCTTCGAGAAAGAGAAACTCATAGGAACATCCGGAAGAACGGTAATACTATTTCATTCTATAGTATTGATACCTGGAATCTGAGCTTGGATACGAAGGTCTTTCCCAGCAACATATGCCGGAATAATAGTTACATCCGTATTGGAAATTCCATTTACGATATGGATAAATGGACTACTGAGTGTTCCGGAAAGTTTCGGAAAATCCAATGAAACGATTCCGTTATATCCACTGAGTATCTGATTGTTTCTATCTAAAATACTGACTTTTACGATATGTGGTTCCTTTCCAACTACAATATTTCCTTTATCCGAAACATTCACTGAGATCTTGGCAAAATCTATGGAACGGAGCATTATTGTATCGGAAGATACATTGACACTATCGATACGAAAAGAAAGATTCATTGCATTACTTGTCTGAGTATTCGTCACGTCGAAACTTGTATATCATTCCGTTACATTCTTGGATGTCGTGGAACCAAGTTTCTTTCCGTCCAAATCCATAAACTCCGCTCCTCCCGATATGGAACCACTGAGTTTGTACATTTCTCCTGTAGCGAGATTTCCAAATTTATCGAGAATCTTTACTACAACTGTTGTCTTTTCTCCAGCGATGAAAATATTGGAAGCGGGAGTTGCTTCTATCTTCACAGGAAGAGCTGGAAGTACCGTCATCGTGGTGAATCCATTAATTCCCGCATTGTCTTTAAAGACGAAACGATATACTCCCGATTTATTCAGAAGCGTTTGGTCGGTGAAAAAATATTCATTGCTCGGAACATTGATTGGTCCTCTCAAAAGAGTATTACCTATATCGTCGTATACGGAAAGTGTATACGGAAAATTACTCGGAAGAATCGTATTCCCCTTTCCTATTTTTTGAAGATTCAGAAGAATGCCATTAGAATTTTCTGCAGAGATAACGGAATTGGAAGTAAAATCCGATGCTCCGATATTTTTTATCTTGGCTTGCACCGAAATACGTTCAGAACGAACATTAAATGTTATCGGGTCAGATATTTTATCGACAACCGTATTTCCCTCGCTATCCTGTGTAAATATATGAGCATCGAAAATTACATTCAGATCGTCAGACTTTGTCGAAAAACTATAACTTGCAATACCGTTTTGTGCACGAACATCCATCGGTTTGAAATTGATATACGGGATGATATTGGTTATTTCCGCTAATGATGCATTTGTACCAGTTGCATTTCGGTCATATACAACCGTTGCGGTAGGATTATTTCCTCATGAAAGCACAGTAAGTTTCTTTATACCGAAAGAAACCACATTGAAACTATCGATATCGATAATCTTTCCGTTTTTCGTAAGTTCCGCCACCAGCGGTATTGTTTCATTATATCAGGAAACTTTAAGAGGACTCTGAAGTTTTAGATCTCCGCCACCGATAATCTCATATCCATCGAGAATTCCATTTTTATTTGCATCAAGCGTATTATTTGGATCAGCCGAAAAGGAAGACGGAGTATTATTTGTATTGGAAGCATTGCTCGAAGAACTGCAACTTCCCGCACCGATAGTCGGTGGTAAGATAGTTTTTATCCAACATTGTATAGCAGAAAACCATTCTCCGATAGGAACTCAGGTTGGTGGTCCGCATTGTGCTACATTGGCTGACTGAGTACTTGTACTAGAAATATTCGTCGCATCAATAAGTCCATTGTAGTTATTTACTTTATCAGATATCGCTGCTATATCAGCTGGAAGAGCGCCTTTCGATCCCGGATCGACATTAATATACATATTCGTCGCATCACCAGGCGCTCCGAGATAGGCAATTTCATAATCGTTTTTCTTATTATCCGCACTAATTTTTTGTTCTCCATCGATATTAAGACTTCGTTCAAGAGTGTTGCTATATTTTAAAGTAGCATTCTTCATATTATTCCAAATCACTCCTTCTATAACAGTATTGAGCGCTTTTTGATCAGTACTGAGAATATGATAGAGATCGACCGTACCATTCAGTGTCGCGATTTCTGTACTCTTGGCATCCAAAAGTTCTTTAACTTTCTTGTTGGCGGAAAAATAATTCAATTCTGTTTTTCCGAGTATAATACGAAAAAGATTCGGATAAGAAATCCGACTCACTGTTATATTCGGCATCGCTTGCTTGTTGATGAAATCCACATATCTCTCACGATCGGACGGAAGAGACGGAGTTATCATATTCTGAAGTTCCACAGCATATTCTTCATCGGTCGGAGATTTATGTTCTACAATAGATGTGGAAAGAGTTTTGAAACTATATGTTTTTGTAATAGTGGTGCTTGAGGCAGTACCGTTATCTCCTCCATCATCAAAACAAGCGGCTCCAGATGTCTTTTTTACAACTCCATCCAATTTAAGTTTATGAATGGTACAATTTTCTGAAGGAAATCCATTTTTTATATACGTATAATAATCTGCAAATGGAGTATCGAGAGGTTTATGTACTGTTGTACAATCAAAAACAGCAGTTCCGTTCTTTTCTTTTGGCCAATATTCATAACTGGTACTACTATAATCACCGTCACCACCACCACGTGTATGGATAGTATCTCTGTATGGTTGAAGAAGCATATTATTATCCAGACAATCGAGAGGTGTCGCTGGATGGAGTAATGAATCGATCGCAAGTTCTTTTGAACCTGCTATGTCAAAAAGTGGATTTATGAAGTCTTTGTAAATATGAGTATTCAGAACCATTTCCCCGTTTCCGATCTTATCTTTATTGAGGTTCAATCCAGAATTTCCTCACCAATAAGACATTGTTTTGGAAGTATTTGCAGAAAGACAAACACTAGCGGAAGGATTATTGCTCAAAAAAGTTACATCTGATTGGATATTGTTTATATTATATCCACGATTCGCTTCTACTATAACTCCAGAATTTGACGTATTTCCGCGAACAATACTACACTGACTCATATCAGAAATCTGACTTGCTTCTTGACCAAAGAAATAATTTTTATATGTACGAGTTGTATTGGAAGCTTCATTCAGAGAACCTGTTTTTTTAGTTTCAACAGTATATTCTGTTGCGATTTTAAGAGGTTCTGCGAGTTGTGTTTTGACAAGATTATCGATAATTGATTCGAATAACGTGTTTGAATCTTTGAGTGACGTTCTCATAAAGAGATCTTTTTTGGCGATTACGACAGGAGTCGTATCAACAAGTACATTTGTTCCATCATTATATCGTCCAGTATTATTCACGTACCGAAGAATATCCCCCATATATTTTGAGCTCAATACCTCGAAAAACTGTTTCGCTGATTTTTCTATAATATCCTTCGTGGTGATATCTGGAGATTTGGAAGTATCCAGAGTGGAGCTAGAATTCGCATCCAGAAGAGCTTGAATAGCAGGAGTCATTACTGTATCATTCATATTCGGAGCAGCATTCTGGAATATCTGCGCGAGATATTTATTGAAACGATGATAGGCAATATCTTCGATATTTTCCAAATAGAGAAGATAAGATTTCCATGAATCTGGATTGCTTGATTCTTGATCGTGAAATGCATCCATATAGAAAATCCGTGGCGGATTCAGTATGTTTTCTGCAGAAAAAAGCCCTTGTTTATTATAAAAATCATGGGTTTTATTGAAAAAAGTAACCAATTCGTCTTTGTTTTTGGATTCATCACCGGTATTCGGACGAATAACTGAATGCCAAACTTCAGGCTTCTCATTGGTTAAGGTTTTGGTCGTATATTCATAACTCTTTTTGATCTGATCGTAAACAAAACTTTTGTTATCGAAATCTACATATGGATAAATGCTCATAAATGCTTTATCGTCTTTATGTACTACTGGAAGTGGCACTTCTCCGATAAGGATCGTACCAACCAATCGAGAAAGCCCCTCACCATCTCCTTCATAGAAAAGTTTCTCATTAATGGATGCGACAGCAAATGGATTCGCTGTTTTTTGAACCGGGAAAATAACTACGCGCGTATTCGGAAGATAGGCTTGTACATCCTGCGCATACTGGAAAATCTTTGATTTTACCGCTCCACTATAGATAGCATCGTCCACAATAAAGGACACTATATCTGCATTCACTTTGGCTTCTGCTTGGGTAGAACCGAGAAATGGAATCTGAAAAGTTTGAAGGAAAAGCAGAGAGAAAATCAAAAAGGAAGAGAGCCATTTTTGAAGTCGGGAGTAGTTCATAGATTGAGTAGAATACTGATACGAGACTAATTCCCTTGTATAGTATCATATTTGAGGGTTTTTGCAAAACATTTTCTCTTAAAAAAGAGGAGAAAATACGGAAAAATTTTCAGTAAATAATTCGATTGATTTGACTTTCCAAAAAAAAACCTATCCTACAGAGTATTGACTCTCTATAATTTTAACTTTAAATATGAATAAACATTTAGAAAATACTCCGACTGATTTAGAAAATACCTATTCCGAGAGAATTCAATCTATTGAAGATACAGGAAATATTATTATAAATAATCTCACAGAGAGTACTCATGGATTTGGAACTTTTGTTGCACTCCTGAGTACAATAGTATGGCAGTCTCATAGAGAATTAACGGAGACATGGTTACAAAAAGTAGTCAAGAAAGAATATAGTGAACTTCTTCCAGGAAATGAAAATCCTGAGGTAGAGGAAATGAAAGATTATGTCCTAGGTATGATATGGGGCTATGCTTTTGACACTTTATACAGATGTACTCAGAATCTCTCTCAATGGCAGCAGATAAAATCCAAATTTCTCGTATCTTATACACTCGCCCAAAGTCTCCCTATTCATGATCAGGATCGAATCCTCGCAAAAGAAATGGGGATTTCCTATGAAATATGGCAACAAATGCTCGGTTTATTCTCTCATAATACCAAATTTATAGATCTTTTACGACTTCAGGATACCTCTCTAGAAGGAGCTACCTATACTGAAAAAAAATGATTCGTTCTTGTTGTTCCAAAATGAGATTCTGAACAAATATCATCCCTTTGAACTCTACCAGGGGTAGAAGTCATAAATCAATCAGTAGGAACTATTATTATAAATATGAAAGATGAGCGTGTTGATTTGTACGAAAAAGAGATCCCCTTACTTTTTATCGGTGAAGAAGTATTCAGACGATATGATCAGATTATTCGATTAGGGGAAAAGGAGGCTCTTGTAAGAAAGACTGTATACGATCGACTAGGAAATATCTATGTATATAAAAGACATTTCGGAGGAAATAAAAAGAACTGACGAGAGCCAGAACACGAACTTGCACCAAAAGGCGTATAGCAAAAATTATAAAGAAGGTTTTAAAAAAGATTCAATAATTTCTTTATTGTAAGAATAATCTATATGAGGATTTCTCTTAATCGCCTTATTAATATATTCCAAAGCCTTATCATATTGAGATAATTTCATAAAAGCTCATGCCATATTTGAATGGTAGTCAAAATCAAAATTATTATTGTCAATAAATTTATAATCATTCAAAGATTTCTCAAATAGCACAGTTTCCTTACTAAAATCTCCCTTTTTTACTTGTATTTCTCACAATTGAAAATTGTTATTTCAACGATTGAAATAAGCAAGATAATATTGTTTATTCAAAGCTATAGCCTTACTGTATTTTTCTATAGCTTTTTCCCTTTGTCAAATACTATTAAACACATTTCATAGATTCAAATAATGCCTTTCTATATTTGGATTGAGTCCTATTAATTCTTTAAAGATTTCTCTTGCTTCCTTATGTTCTCATATATCCAATAGGACTAATCATAAATCTTCAAGATGTTTTTCATTTCTAATAAGAACTATGGGTAAATAGAAAAAAATGTAGGCTACAAATTGTTTCTTTTGTATATCCAAAGAGCTAAAA
>PCUR01000066.1 GCA_002771035.1 Candidatus Gracilibacteria bacterium CG12_big_fil_rev_8_21_14_0_65_38_15
TTCTATTTTTCCCTGCCATTTTTTACCCCCTATTTGTTTATGGATTGCTACTTGCGACGACGAGCAGCTTTGTACATCCGACGACGAGCAGCTATTTGAAGAATACGATGTTTCATGACTTTCTGTTCCTTCTTTGGTATTTACACGGGATTTGTGCCCGATGATTATAGATAATTTCTTTTTTTTGCAAATTATTTACATTATTTCCAATAAATATTTTGTAAATCGTCACCCATCCGTATAATGCCCATCTCTTCTTTCGGGGGGACATACGCCGAGGGATCAAACCCTTAGAGGAAAGTCCGGACACTACTGAGATACTATAGCAGATAACGTCTGCGGCTCCTGGATATATCTAAAACCAGGAGTACGGAAAGTACCACAGAGACAATACTATTCTGCTTCGGCAGAAGAAAGGTGAAAAGTCCGCTCCAAGCGGATATAATCATTCTCCAGAATGATTATGTGGCAAACCCTATAGAGTGCAAGAGGAATGGTACTCGGTTCATCTATGACGATCTCGGTCGATGGATAGAGTATACCTCGCTAGAGAGTACGGGCGACCGTACTACGAGATAGATGTATGTCGAGACACAGAATCCGGCTTACTACCTGAGAGAAGAGATTTAAGAAATTAAAACTATTCATTATGAATATTCTCCTTGTCTGAATCCAGGGTTCGGGAAAATGAACCCAAGCCCGTAAAATCGCTGCCGATTACGGATATAGCTTTTTTGAGATGGGGCAAAAGCTCCGGAATTTCTCCGAGCTTGACCATCCTCGTTCTAGTGAGGTAAAAGCTCATATGGAACAAGGAAAGCTCGTCTCCGATGATCTTATAACAGCAATGTTGGAACATTACCGTGATACGCACGGATCAGACAAAATCCTCTTTGATGGAATTCCACGATCGAGCGCACAAAAAGCTCTTTTTGATGCGGTTTTTCCGAACTACTTCGTGGTATTTTTGGATCTTAAACGAGAACAGGCTATCGATCGTCTCGCGGGACGAAAAATTGATCCTTCGACTGGTGAGAGTTTTCAGGCAGATTTTGCTGGATCATTCAGTCCGTTCACTGGACAGAAACTCATCAAACGACCCGATGATACACCGGAGGCGGTTGGAAAACGAATCGAGATTTTCTATGAAAACACCCTTCCTCTTTTGGCGCTCTGGGCACAAGAAGGAAAACGGGTATATACCATTGATGCATCGAGATATATTGAGACGGTGTATGAACAGATAAAAGTGGTACTCAGTGCCTATTAATTTCGTCTAATTCTTACTATTTTTTTATGAAAAATTGGCTTCGTTCCCAGAGTGTGCTTTTTTATGCAGTAGTATTGAGTGCTCTTATTGAAACATTTGAGATAATACGTGGAACCTGTAGTGTTTGGCAACAAGAATTTCTACTTCTTGCGATTATTGGAGTATTGAGTTTTTCTATTAGAAATAAAAAGATTTCCTATATTGCAACACTTGGACTTCTTTTTATTTATGCCGAAGAATTCTATGAGCAGTTCATAGAATTTGAAGTGTGTGGATTTGCAGCATCAGAACTCACTCGACTACTTATAGTTACACTTATTGCAGCTGTAGCTGTTACGACGATATCATATTGAAAATGATCTAAGAGTAATTAAAAAATATGTTCTTCTATCTCCATATCCCTTTCTGTCGCCAAAAGTGTTTGTATTGTAAATTTGCACTCACACCGAAATTTGACGAACTTAAAGTTCGTATATATATTGACGCTTTAAAGACGGAAATAGAAGAGTTTTTTGTCAAAAATCCAGAAGTTTCCATCGAGACTATTTACTTTGGCGGAGGAACACCCTCGGTTCTGACGAGCGGACAGATATCAGAAATCTTCGATATTTTCCGTAAACAAAAAGGTTTTTCGAGTATTTCCGAGATCACTCTGGAATCGAATCCTGAAGATATTACTCCCAAATATTTGGCAGAGATTTCTAAACTCTGAGTGAATCGTCTGAGTCTCGGAGTCCAGACATTGAACGACGAATCGCTCCGAATGGTTGGGCGAGCTGATTCGAACGAAAGTATTTTTCGAGCATTGGATATTCTTGCAAAAGGTCCGATTGAGAATATCTCTATCGATCTGATAGCAGGACTTCCTGGAACTGTTCCATGACAGATAACGGCAGATTTGGAACAGATTTTTTCTCATATAACTCCGAAGCACGTGAGTATCTATATGCTCGAAGACGAATCGTACCCAGAGGAATGGAAATCGCTATTGCCAAGCGAAGAAACAATTCGAGATGAATACCTGTCCGGAATGGAATGGTTACAATCTCGGGGGTTTCATCGGTACGAACTTTCCAATTTTGCTTTGCCAGATTTCGAATCGAAACATAATCAGTCCTATTGGAATCATTCGAATTACCGTGGTTTCGGGCTCGCTGCCGCGAGTTTCGTCGATACCAAGAGGTTTACTAATAGTTCCTCTTTTACTGGCTACTATTGAGGAGAAAGACAGGAAGAGGAAGTATTATCACCTGAATCGAGACGTATCGAACGGATTATGTTTGGATTCAGAACTTCCGGTGTAGCTTTGAATGAACTAGATAATATGAATACGGTTGAGAAATTCCAAAGGGAAGGATTGCTCGAAATACGGGAAAACAAAGTTTTTCTTACTTCGACTTGAATTTTTCTGATTGACCATATAATAGGCGAGTTGATTTAATATATCGGCCGGCGTAGCTCAGTTGGTAGAGCGCATCCTTGGTAAGGATGAGGTCGTGGGTTCGTGTCCCATCGTTGGCTCCAGTGAAATAAAGAAAATCCCCTACAAAAAGGGATTTTTTATTTTGTATGTTTTATTGAGTATAAAAACGGCTTAATAGACATTTATGGGGTGTTTTTTACTTGAGTTTATGGCATAATAAAGCGGTTTATCCGCTTTATTTTGTTTCTATGACTAAAATATGCCCGAAATGTAAGGTTTCTCACCTTAGAAAAAATGGGATAGATCGATGAGCTCAGAAGTATAGATGTATGGGGTGTGGATATATGTTTCGAGGGAAAAACAGATCTCGTAAATTAGATGTGAAAAATGAAGAATCATTTTATGAATATTCTGTTCGCAAGCAGACTCTTGCTGAATTATCAGAAGACAATAAAATGTCGATTCGTACGATTCATAGACGATTGACTACCCAATTTAAAAAAGAAATGGAACGAAATATGAAACTTCGTATTAATCCTCGTCTCTCTCATTATACATCCTCTGTCCTCATCCTCGACGCAACATTCTTTGGAAAGAAAGGTTCAGATACTCAGTGGTGAATACTCGTAGCTCAAGATGGAATCACCGGGGATATTCTCGCATCGAAACATATCTTTCAGGAAACATTGGAAGACTATCGAATACTTCTTCGGAGGATGAAGCAAGAAATGATATCCAAAGCCTCATTTTGCAGTGATTGACGGTCGTAATGGAGTGGAATGAATCATCTGTGATTTCTACGATATTCCCGTGCAAA
>PCUR01000071.1 GCA_002771035.1 Candidatus Gracilibacteria bacterium CG12_big_fil_rev_8_21_14_0_65_38_15
ACTCTTGTAAAAGTAAAGGAGTATTTGGCTTTACAATACCAAATACTCCTTATTTTAGCCACACACTATTTTCTATTATGCCAAAATCACAAACAAAACAGACTCTTCCTGCAAAAGATTCTGCTATTAAAAATACATCTCTTGCCACCTCTGTTTGACTTACATCTCAAATACCTACAGTTTCGGAAAAAATCAATACACATACAATGGTACCAGAAAAAATTCCACAGAGTTTTCATCTTCCAAAAAATTCATATGAAATTCAGGGAAATACTCTTTTACTTCGTACTTTTGATAATATATCTGAGGCAGAATTAGAAAAATCACTCAATATACTTATTCGAGATAATAATATTAAGACGCTTCGTTTGGACTCAAGTATATCTCATGAGGCTCATCGTCAGATTGCCAATATCATTATGCGAAACCATCCGCTCTTCGAGATGATGCGACTCATTCATGGGAATGATGTAGTAAATATTACTTTTGGAGGGATTAAAGACCTGAATGATCTTCTCGGACAGAAATTTGTCGATGATTTTGTCGGAGGTGCTGTAAGAAGGGAGATTATTAGTCGATTTGACACGTATTCAGAATCTATGATGAAACAAGGACAAAAGACTCATAATCGACTTGTCCGAAATGATTATAAGAATCTTACTCCTTCTTTTGAGGGAGGTACATTTTCTCCTTGAATACTTTTCTGACCAGAGAATAGCAAAAAATCATTCATCGATTCTGTATTGAAATCGAATGATATAATGATACGCGAAGTAGCACAAGAAAAATGACTTACAGTTGATGTTGTTCGACAAACCATTCATGAAAAACTTGATTTTTGAGTAGGTATAGCGAAAGTAACAGATGCTACACCTATTGGAAAGATGCAAGCTTTTTACGAAGCTGAAATCATATCGAGAAAAGGACTCAAAAAACCTGGAATTGAGATCATCTCTTATGATATCAAAAAGATAGAAGCTTGTGCACAAAGAGTTGTACAGATAGAAAAAGAAGTACTTGATAAGTTTTCTGGAAAGAATTTTACTTTTCGATGAGTGGAGTATCCAGTAACTCTTCCTAGCTGACATGGTGGGTATATTATTAATCCTGATCTTCTTGGATATGTCCGAAAATACTCAGCAGAATTTCCTCCTGAGTCCAAAGTTCTTGTTCAAAATATAAGTGACTATATATCATATGCGAATCAGGGATTTGATTTTATCGCGCCAATCAGAAAATGGTCCGATGATATTCCTCGAGTGGAAAAAATGGAGAGAGATTTTCAGAAGGGAATTATATATGTGCAAAATATTCAAGAAACATTCAAAGGTGTATTAACAAAAGAAGCTCTTACTTCTAATGTAGAAGGAAAAAAATGAATGCTCGTATTCCTCGATGTTCGAGGGATGGGAATCGATAATATACAGTCATTTGTTCGGCTCGCTCGTAAAGTGGAAAGTGGAAAATATGATAAAGCAGATCTTATGACCTGAGGGGATAGTGTAACAAATAAGTTCATAACTTTCACAAATAATCTCAAAACGAAAAATATATCACTTGGAGGAGATGAAGCATATCTTTTCTTTGAGTGAATTGGACCAGAGTGAGCTCCTACTATTATTGCTGATATCCATAAGGCTCTTGCAGAATCTGGATTAAAGGGGCGAATTGCCCATGGATTTGAGACAACGGATGTTGCACAAACATTCAAAACTCTTGATTCATCAACAAAAGTTCATAAGATGTTTGAAGAAATGATTGATGCTCTTGCACAAGGAAAAAATATTGACGCAGATATTCTACCCAGAACTATTCATATAAAATCTCCAAATGATATACCAGAAGAAATTTTTGTAAAATGATTGAAAGGCTCGGAAGTGATTGCATTACAAATACAATGATTTATTAAAAATATCGCTCGATGAATAAATCCTATTCAGGAAAAATTCTTATATCACTCAGAAGGAAGAAATTTTATGACAGAAATTACATATCAGTGAGACCTTCTCAATATTCACTTTATCCCTCAATAATACCTATATATGACTATCGATAATTCTCTAGATACTCCTATGAATCCAAATAATGAGATCATAAATTCTGTTCTTAAAAATCCAGAAATTCGTCGGGATTTTCTTTGTATGGCACTTTTAAAAGAATTTATTTCAGATCCAAATCCAAATATCGCAAATCTTTTTGTTTTTGTACAAAATTACAAAGCTATATATGATTCACTTCTCAAAATAGATGAAAAAGATTGGAATACTCTTATCGGAGATATGAAATTTGATGAAGAAAGTTTCTTTGATTTTTTTATCCATCTCCATAATAGTAATATGTATGGAATAGGTTTTCTTGAAAAAGAAGACAGTAGAGAGACTCTTCTTAGTATAGTCCAGAAAAAAGAAGGAAGAAGTTTGCATCTGAGCCACAAGCTTGAATATATGCTCAATGTATATGTTTCTGAAGAGTGTGAAGAAAAAGGGATAAAAAGCTCTAATGAAATTGCTTCAATTTATGAAGTAATTCATAATCCGCAGATTATTAATAAAATAAGATCTCATCTCATTGATATAGTTTCAGAACTTCAGGAAAGTTTTCAGACAAAACTTTTTCAAAAAACAGGAGAACTCCGTGGGGAAGTTCAGAATCAAATTGAAAAAGTAGTAACAAAGAATGATAAAACTATATAAAATAAAATCCTTTTTGATAAAACCCCTTTTTTCATATAATCCGCAAAAAAATATCTCTCTAAACACATTCTATGCTACATACAATAATCGTTCACGATCCTGTTATTTTTAAGCTTATAAAAGAGCAAACTGAGGCAAAAAAAGTACCACTTTTGAATCTTCCTTACGAGGTTTTTTCCCAGGGGAATATCCGTATCATTGGAGGATATAGTGCGCCTGTTTCGGAAGTACTCACTTCTGTGAACGGGGAATTTAATCCGGATACCGTGTTTTTCCTTTCTGAATCATATCCAGTGAGCGATGAAAAACTCCCAGGTGATATCGTTTTACCAAACGTTTTTTTCCCATATGATACAGAGATTGAAACAACAGAGGATATAAATTCTCTTTTATGAAAATCTGAAACGGTGCAAAACGGAAATAGTTCGAGTGTAAATTCTCATTTATCGAATCCCGTTTTCCTCGAACATTATCCTGTGCAGGGCGACTATAATTTCGAGTCGTTTGGACTCTCTGTCGGAGGAATTCATGTGAGCGGAATATGGAATGAAAAAATCGAAGACTTCCGTATCCGACTTCGTGTGGTATATGAAAATGATACATTCGATTCCAATCTTTTTCATTTTTTAGAGACTGCACAAAAACTCTCCATTATAGAAAAGGTATATCCAGTTGCATATATCGCAACTGAGGATAAAGTTATAGATGCGAAAAATCTCTGGAGCATTATCGGATTTATCATCGGAAGTATTGATCCGGATCTTATTGCTGCCGATGAGGAAACAGAAACAGGAGACGATGAAGAAGAATGGGTGGATGGAAACGAGAAAAGCTAGAAAAATCACTAATTGTATTTTCTCTCTTGACAATTAGTATTTTTATATACTATATATTTTGCTACTTCAGCATAAAACTTTTTTTTGAAGGGGGAATATCATGACACAAAAACGTACTTTCGCTTTTCTGAAACCCGCATGCGATCGGACTCAGTCGGCAATTATCGCAGAGTTGCAATTCGCTGGCTTCACGGTTCTCCGCGAGGAAACTCGTGTGCTGGATATCGCAACATTAAAGGAGCATTATGCCCATCATGTGGACAAGCCATTTTTTCAACCTATGGCCAGTTATCTCACGAACGGGGCAAGTATTCTGCTCATCCTCAGTCGCGAAGATGAGGCAGATCCGGTTCAATCCCTTCGTGATTTGGTTGGTCCAACTGATCCGAAGAAAGGAGAGAAAGAACAAATCCGTTGCAAGTATGGTGCACATCTCCCTGATGTCATTTTCATGAATGCCATTCATGCCAGCGGAACTCCGGCGGAAGTCGAAGAAGAAATAGCACGGTTCTTTCCGGACCAAATATTATCCCCGTCCTGAAAAATATCTCAGTGGCAAAGGAAATATACTTGAAATGATAAGCTCCTTGCAAAAAGGAGCTTATTTTTTTGGTTTTCGGGCTTGTTTTTTCCCGGATTTTCCCTATAATCCCCACGTTTTAATTATTTTACGATTATTTTTACTATGGCTTCAGAGACGGTTATACGATTTGATAAAGTACAGTTTGAGTTCGGACTCAAAACTATCCTCGAGGAGGTGAGTTTTTCTGTGCGCGAAGGGATGAAGATGACTATTATGGGACAGAATGGTGCCGGGAAAAGTACTATGTTCAAACTTATGATGGGAGAATTCAAGCCAAAATATGGAACTATCAGTATAGATAAAGATCTCCATATTGCTATTTCTCGACAGATTATGCTTCCAGAAGATAAGGAACTTACTGTTCAAGCATTTTTCCGAAAATACTTTGCGGATGATACAGTTTACAATATCGATGCTCGAATAGCGGAAGTATTGGATATTGTGAATCTTAAGGCACCACTTGATAAGATTATAGGGACTTTCTCCGGAGGACAACAGGCACGTCTGCTCCTTGCAGCCGCTCTTATACAGAAACCAGACATTCTCCTCCTCGATGAGCCGACGAATAATCTCGACCGAGCAGGAATCGACCACCTGACCGACTTTCTCCGAGCGTACAAGAAGACCTGTCTTGTTATCTCCCATGATGCAGAGTTTCTCAATGCCTTTACCGACGGGGTTCTATATCTCGACGTATTTACCAAGAAAGTAGAACAGTTCGTCGGGGATTATTACGATGTAGTCGAACGTATCAAAGCGCAGATTGAGCGTGAGAATATGAAGAATTCACAGCTTGCAAAAGAAGCTCAAGCGAATAAAGAACAAGCCAATGTCTTTGCTCACAAGGGAGGTAAACTCCGTCTTGTTGCGAAAAAGATGCGAGACAAAGCGGAGGAACTCGAAGATGCAATGGTCGATACACGTCGTGAAGATCGTGCTATCCGTCCGTTCACGATTCCTATGCAGGAAGATATCGGAGGGACGATTCTCTCTATTAAGAAGTTTTCAGTTATCGAAAATCATGAAATTGTCGAAAAAACTGCTGATATCGCTCTTTGAAAAAATACACATCTCGCGCTTTCCGGACCGAACGGGATAGGGAAGACCACGCTTCTCGAAACCCTTGCTTCCGGTAAATCCGAATGAGCGACTATCGCTCCGGGAATCCGTGTCGGATACTACCGTCAAGACTTCTCCACGCTCGATTTCGATCAGACCGTGTATGATTGTCTCGCGGATGCCATCAAAGAAACAGGACGACTCGTAGAAGAGCAGTATCTTCGAGGAACTGCCGCAGGATTCCTGATTACTGGAGAGATTATGAAGATGCAGATTCGATACCTTTCCGAAGGACAAAAAGGATTGGTATCTTTCGCACGACTCGTACTTCTTCAGCCGGGACTATTGATTCTCGATGAACCAACGAATCATATCAACTTCCGTCATCTTCCAATTATCGCTGAAGCGCTCGATGCGTACGAAGGTGCTATGGTTATCGTATCCCACGTGGACGAATTTATCTGGCAGATACGCATCGATGAGTACTTAGAACTCGATAGATAATATGTCCTATTTCACCTACATCCTCCGCTGTTCGGACGACTCTCTCTATACTGGCTCGACCAACGATATAGAAAAACGTCTTCATGAGCACAATAATCTCAAATCTGGGGCTCATTATACTAAGATTCGTCGTCCAGTAGAGCTTATCTATACCGAGATTTTTGAAACGATGAGTGAAGCCCGCAAGCGGGAATACGTCATAAAACAACTCACGAGAGAACAGAAGATTTCGCTTATAAGGAAATAATCCTTTTTATTGCAAAATCCTCATTTTTCTCTATACTCTCGCTCATCTTCTTTTTAGGGGCATTTTTACATCTACTAATCACTCAAATCTATGAAAGTCGGAATCGTTGGACTCCCGAATGTTGGAAAATCTACTCTGTTTAATGCACTTACGAAGTCCTATGCTGCAGAAGCGGCGAACTTTCCATTTTGTACTATCGAACCAAATGTTGGAATCGTAAATGTAAATGATCCGCGTCTTCAGGAACTTTGCAAGACAGTGAACGGACAGAAAATAGTTCCTGCCAACGTCGAGTTCGTTGATATCGCCGGACTCGTGGAAGGTGCGAGCAAAGGGGAAGGACTCGGAAATAAATTCCTCTCGCATATCCGTCAGGTAGATGCGATTCTCCAGGTTGTTCGAGCTTTCGACGACTCCAATGTTCATCATGTTTCCGGATCTGTAAATCCGAAACGAGATATCGAGATTATCAATACCGAGCTTATCATCGCCGATCTCGAGACGCTCGAGCGACGAATAGGGGATAATGCAAAAAAAGCGCGTTCCGGAGACAAAGAAGCAGTTGCTCGCACTCCGATTTATGAAGCATTGAAAACTCATCTAGAATCCGGGAAACTTGCTATCACACTCGGATTGGACGAAGAGGAAAAATTACAGATTAATGATCTTTTTCTCCTCACAAATAAACAGTTTATCTATGCGGTAAACGTTGCGGAGGATAAACTTCTCACGAGCGAAGTTGAACTCCGTGCTGTTACAGGGATTTCTGAAACCAATATCCCAGTTCTGCCAGTAAGTGCGAAGATTGAGATGGAAATGCTCGAATTCAGCGAAGAGGATCGAACGGCATTTCTCGCGGATTATGGAGTGACGACAAATCCTATGGATACCATTATTTCTACTTGTTATCATCTCCTCGGACTTCAGTACTATTTCACTGCTGGAGAGATAGAAGTACATGCATGGACGATCCACCAAGGATGGAAAGCTCCTCAGGCAGCCGGAGTTATCCATACTGATTTTGAGAAGAAATTCATCAAAGCTGATACAGTAAACTGGAAAGACCTCGTTGATTGTGGAGGTTGGGCAAATGCTCGGGAAAAAGGAAAAGTCCGAATGGAAGGGAAGGAATATATCGTGCAGGATGGGGATGTTATGCTCTTTAAATTTGGAGGATAAGAGAAAAATGAAATAACTTCAATCTTTGTATTCAAACTTTGCGTTTCCTCGTTCATCGTACAGTCGTACGTCTCACTCCGGTACACAGTTTTCATACAAATATTATCGTTCTTTCATTTTTCTAGCTCGTTGAAAATAGTCGTTATTCTGAGTGAAATGAAGAATCTACTGCTGTAAAACCTTTTCGAATAAGATTTACAATGGAAGATCCTTCATCCGCCACGGCGGATTCAGGATGACTGATAGTTTCTACGTTTTTAAAGAGAACTTGACTTTTCGGAAAAATCAATAAACCTGGCACTAGTATTTAGTATGTGCTAAATGCTAAAACGATATTATCTTTCTTGTCAAGCGAAAATACAGGAGAATTATTGAATAAATGCACAAAACAGTGTAATATACTCGTATATCTCTCATCTTCTCATCTATGAACTACTTCATTATCAAAAATATCGTCGAAACGACACTCACTCATTTTGCTTGCAAGGAGTGCGGTGCAAAGGCGACAGAACAAAACATTCACATTCTCGGAACTGCCGGAAATAGTCTCAATATGGAGGTGATTTGTCAGGAGTGTCAGGCATCGGGAGTTATCAAAGCCGAGATGAATATTATGGGGATTAATACCTCACCGGCACAGTTTACCGAACAACTCAAGAAGACAGTGGAAGAAACACGAAAAGGCGAAGCTATAAAGGACGCCGATATTATGAAAGTTCGCAACGATCTCCAGAAAGTCATCTCTGTAAGCGATCTTTTTAATTCTTAACCGTTCTTGTATGTTAGGTAAAATATTCGCAAGTATTATTCTTATCTCTGTTGTTTATATTTTCTGCGTTTTTCTTGCTCCGAATCTCGCGGATAGTATGGCTGAGAAACTCGGAATAAGTTCCGTCAATACTACCATACGTCAGTTGAAAGACGGAGTAGATTCCACTTCTGATACACTTTTACAAATCAATAACGCATCGGGGGCTATAAACGGAGTCCGAAACTTTGCCACTCAGGCAAATGAGAAAATCAATCAGACTACCGAAATGATAAATAGTATTCGTCAGACAGGAGAACAGAAGATACAACAGGTTCAACAAACTGCCGAATCCATCAGAAAAGCGCAGGAAGCTATCAATGAAGTACAAAACAATATTGCGAATCTTACGAGTATTTCCGGAAGCGTTTCTGGAAGTGGAACAGTTGCTACTGGTTCAGGACAATAAATAATCGAAAAATAAAAAGACCGGATTGAATCCGGTCTTTTTATTTGTTATTCCACTTGGAATGTGTTTTTTTCTTGTTTTATTATCTCTCCGTCTTTCATGAGGATAATCTCGATAGTATGGTTTCCTAAAACCGGATCAATGAAATCAGAACTTGTTTTTTTACCATCCAATATCCATTGTTTGATATCGTACGGTATATTCGTTTCGAATCGGAGTTGTATCCGTTGTTTATCAGTATTTTTAGTCAGTTCTTTTTTATAAAGAGAACCTTCCAAAGGATTCGTGATAGAGAGAAAAGATTGTTCTTTTGTCGATTCTTTTTTTGGCGTTTGCTGTTGTTCTTTTGATTCCAGAGTATAAACGATACGACGAAAAATCTCTCCTGCTCCGGTTGCTCCGGTAACCCCTTTCATATCTTCACCGCTCTTATTTCCTGTCCAGACACCGATTATATAATGGTCCGTGAAACCGATGGTCCAATTATCGCGGAAATTCCGCGACGTTCCTGTTTTTACCGCGACGTTCCTGTCTGGGAAATCGAGAGTGGAGTAGAGTGAAAAACCACCGAGTTTCGCGTAGCGGTCAGAGAGAATAGAAACAACCATATCGGTATATTTTGAATTTATTTTGGATGTGCACGGAGTGGTCGGAGAATTCTCGATTATTAGGAAAGGACAATACGTTCCTTTATTTGTGAAAATCGTGTAAGCTTGCAAGAGTTCGAAAAGGGAAACTTCTCCGTTTCCGAGAGTGAGTCAGAGTCCATAGAAATCCGCATCTTTCTGAAGCGAAGTGATTCCGAGTCATCGGAGAAAATCCAATATAACAGAAACCCCTACTTGTTCCGCGAGTTTGACAGCAGGTATGTTTATACTCTCAGAAAGTGCTTGTCTGAGCGTAACTTCTCCTTTGTAAGAGAGAGAATAATTCTTCGGTTCATAGGCGTAATTTTCTTGGGTTTTGTAGGCAGCCGGAAGATCGAGAATAGTGGTTTCTGGTGTAAATCAGAGTTTCTCAAAAGCGAGCGCATAGGTAAAAGGTTTCATAGTCGAACCAGGTTGCCTGAGTGCGAGAGTTGTATTGACTTGTCAGGCAGTGATTTCGCTGTAATTCTCCCCACCGATCATAACACGTAATTCGGGATTATTATCTCATCTCTCTGCCACGAGAATACCGTAATCGCTCACATTTTTCCAGGCAAGTTCCCGGAGTGTGTTTTGTGCAATAGTATTGATTTGCTCGGTAAGAGCGAGGTCGAAGGTGGTAGAAATTAACCCCCCTTGATCCCCCCTTGTCAGGGGGGTAATATTTTCCTGTCCCCCTGACAAGGGGGAAGAATGACCGAAGGGAATTCAGGGGGTTTGATTTACAATAATTTTATTCAGAAAATCCACGACATAAGGAAGTGAATTTTCGTGCTTCGTATTCCAACTTAGATTCTCGCTCAAAATAGATTTTCATTCATCTTCTGTTACGATTCATTCTTTCGCGAGAATACTTACCACTTCTTCGAAACGGGTACGAAAACTTCGAGGTTTTTTATAGGGATTGTATTTCAGAGAATCTTTCGGGAGTATGAGAAGGGCGATTTGTTCGGATGGTGTGAGATGCACTGGTTCTTTATCGAAATAATATTTCGCTGCAGATTTGAGTCCATAATTCATATATCCAAAATTGACCCGATTGATGTATTCTGTCAGTATTTCTTCCTTTGAGTACAGTTTATTTAATCGTACAGCGTACAGAAATTCGAGTATTTTTTTCCCGATTGTCCGTTTTTCTCCGATCCAGAAAGCATTACGAATAAGCCCGGACGAAAGCGTCGTTCCTCATTCTACCACTCTCAGAGCTTCGATGTTATGAAGTGTGCTTCGCACAATTCCGCGAAGACTTATCCCGTTGTTGGTGTAAAAAGTCCTATCCTCCAAAGTCACGAGACTTTTTTTATAGAAATCCGGGATTTCTTCACTCGTGATTGTCCGATGACGGATACTTCATGAATAGATTGCCTCACCCATTTCCTGACCTTTGTTATCGAGAAAAACAGTGGAAGAAGGAAGTTCTGGGAGTTGGAGCGGAAGGAAATATGCGACAAAAAAATACCCTATAATCAAGAGAGAAAAAAGAATGACGGGCGGGTAAATGATTTTTTTCATACGAGTATTGTACGGAAGGAGGAATTTTTGTGAAATGAAAATATTGCAAATATACGGAAAACCGTATAATGTAATGAAAATTATTTTGGTTTCTCCTAATCTCCCGTTTCATGAATCTTCTTCAGGCGTTTTTTATAGTCTCAGGTTTTGTTATTTCCATCATCGCTTTCGATATCGCGAAACGACAGAAATTCAATGCGCTTCATTTTCTGGTTTTCATCGGAATCGGAATCAGTCTTTTTGTGTTTACTATTTTTCCGAATACTCTGGAACAGATGGGGCATATATTTGGACTTCCTCGTGGAGCGGATGTATTGGTATATATGAGTATTGTTTTTCTTTTCTATTTCGTTCTTCTCCTTCTTAATAAATCGGAGAAAAATCGCGAAGATATTACGAGACTCGTTCGAGAAATAAGTGTTTTAGAAGATAAACTTAATCAGCATGACCATAAATAAAAACAGAGAAGTTTCTAGAAAATGATGAAATTCGCTTGAAAATCGAAACCCGGAGTGAATCGTACGAAATAGTACGATGAACGAGGAAATGGAGATCTGAACGCGAAGTTCACATTTTATTAAATCTTCTGAGATTATCTTTCTGATAAGAGCCTATAACGAAGCGCCACGCGTTGCTTCGGTTATAGAGTCGATTTTGGGTGCCGGTTTTACGCATATTCTCGTCGTGGACGACGGTTCCAAGGATGATACTATGGAAGTATTGTCACAATTTCCGAGTCTTCACATCGTTCATCATCCGTTTAATCGTGGAGGAGGTGCGGCACTGGAAACGGGGTTTGAATACATTCGTCGAAATGGCGATGAGCTTGGCATTGGCTATGTAGTGACTTTCGATGCGGACGGACAACACCATGTTGAAGATTTGCCAGTTTTTATTAAAGCTTTCAACAAAAATCCGTCACTTGATCTCGTTCTCGGTTCCCGATTTATCGTCAGAACTCATACGAACGTACCGTTTTTCCGCAGACTTACGCTCCTCGGTGGACAGTTTTTTACACTTTTTATCAGTGGAGTCTGGCTCACAGATGCGCATAATGGATTTCGAATGATGAAACTCGAAACAGTAAAAAAGATTCACTTGACCATGGACGGTATGGAGTACGGTTCCGAGTTCGTCGATGAAATGCGACACCAGCAGTGTCGTTTTGTAGAAGTGCCAGTAAATGTGACGTATACCGAAGATACACTCGCAAAAGGACAACATCTCGGTGGGATTTGGCGAATCGTTACGAAAATGGTCTGGAAGAAGTTTTTTAATTAAAAATTTGTTTTTTTTCAATATTAAGATATTCATCATTTTATGAAGATATAAATATCTGATAAACATATTTTCATAGGTAAATTATCTTGATTTTATCATATATTTCATTATACTGAAAATAGTATAAATTATTTGAATAAATATTCATTGTAATGAAAACTTATAACAAGAGACCTATATATCTTGATAAAATTCGACCCTTTATGGGGAAGGATATTATCAAGGTGCTTATCTGACAAAGGCGCGTCGGGAAAAGCTATGTCCTATTTCAGATAATCGATGAGCTTAAACAAAGTTTCTGAGTGAGAGAAGATCAGATTATTTATGTAAATAAAGAATTGAACGAATTTGATACTATATCTGACTATAATGATCTACTGAGTTATATAAAAAAGGATAATTCAAAAGAGAAAAGATATGTTTTTATAGATGAGATACAAGATATAGTAAATTTTGAAAAAGCACTGAGGGATCTTCAGACATTATGAAATTATGACATCTATATCAGTGGAAGTAATGCAAATATGCTTTCCTCGGAAATTGCCACGTATCTTACTGGTAGGTATATAGAGTTTGAGATATTTCCTTTGAATTATAGAGAGTTTTTAGATTTTCATACGCTGAAAAATAGCAAAGAGAGTTTTTTAAGTTATATGAAGTTTGGGTGACTTCCATATCTCAAAAACCTGAAATTAGAAGAAGATATTGTTTATGACTATATAAAGAGTGTGTATAATACAATTCTTTTAAAAGATATAGTCATAAGATATGGTATAAGAAATATAGATTTTTTGAACAAACTTATTTACTATCTCGGAGACAATATTGGAAGTCTTTTCTCGGCGAATAGTATTTCCCAGTATCTTAAATCTCAAAAGGTGGAGATAGGAACGAACGTTGTACTAGAATACCTCCATTATATAACCAGTGTTTTCCTTGTAAATAAGGTTAAAAGACAGGAAATAATTGGTAAAAAGATTTTTGAAATAAACGATAAATTTTACTTTTCCGATGTAGGTATAAGAAATGCCATTCTTGGATGATATAGACAATTCGATATATCAAAGATTATTGAAAATCTCGTTTTTCTCCATTTTAAAGCCCTGGGATATCAGATTCATATCGGGAAAAATAAAACAAAGGAAATAGACTTCATAGTGCAGAAATGAAGCGATATAAAGTACATTCAAGTTTGTTATCTCTTAGTAGATGAGAGTACGAGACAAAGAGAATTTTGAAATCTTCTTGAGATAAAAGATAATTACGAAAAAATAGTTCTCAGTATGGATGATTTTATCTCTGGAGATTATATGGGAATAAAACACTATAATCTGGTCGAGTACCTGAGTAGAGAATATATACGTTATACATCTTCGAGAAGATAGTCTGGAAGAAGTTTTTTTAATTAACACTCTCATAGAAAATGCCAAAAGTCTCCATTCTCATCTGTTCCTATAACGCTGGAAGATATATATCGAGCACGATTCGGAGCTGTCTCGATCAGACATTTACTGATTTCGAGCTTCTCATCCTCGATAATGCTTCGACCGATGAAACGAGGGAATATATTCGGGAATTCAATGACCCAAGAATTAAACTTTTTGAAAGAGAAAAGAATATCGGTCCATATGCAGGACTGAATTATTTGCTTGAAAGGGCAAAAGGGAAGTATATAGCCATTCAAGACCACGACGATATTTGGCATCCGGAAAAGTTATCAAAACAAGTTGACTTCATGGATACAAACAATGAGTATGTCGGATGTGCTTGTACGATGGTTATGTACTATGAAGCGGATAGGAAATATTTCGAGTATTTTCTCGGCGATAGGACCGATTATGCGCTCCATCCGAGTATAGTGTACCGAAACAGAGCAAACCTTCGCTATGACGCAAATATACCGTATATGACGGATGCATATTTCTTGAAACAAACTCTTTGTGCGGGACAGAAACGAATACATAATCTCTGTGATCCACTTGCACTCCATATCATCAAAGGAGCACATGGAAATTATAGTTACCGATGGTTTCAGCTCAATATGGCAAATATTCGCCGAATTATTGAGGTTCACGGGTATTCATTCTATAGTCTGGTGGTTCTCTGGTTCGAGATACAGCGAAAAATTCTCTATCCAGTGCTGAACAAAATTCGAGCATTTACTCTCATTGCTCGAATCGAGCGTTTGCCATTCCATATACTCGGATATCGGATACATTCTGCCGATGCGGAAGTGAAAAACCCAATGATACAAAAGTTATTTTCGTATCTCTTGATAAGATAAACTTGATTTTTATAAAAGTTTAACTAAACTAATATTAGTAATTTACTTTTAGTTTAACTAAAACATATATGTATATAGAAAGATATATTGAAAAAAAGATTGTAAAATACATAGATCATAAGGAATACATAGCCATTATATGACCAAGACAGGTAGGAAAAACAACGTTTATAAAGAAATTAAAAGAAGACTATCCAAATAGTTTTTATTATAATTTTGAGGATTTTACTATCAAGGGGGAGTTTGAAAAAAATCCTATTGCCTTTGTGGGGGGTCATTTAAACAAAGAACACAAGACAATATTATTTTTTGATGAGTTTCAATATGTAACGGATGCGGGAAATATATTGAAGCTTATTTTCGATACTTTTGAAGATTCTATCAAGGTAATTATCACTGGTTCATCGAGCCTCCATCTCAAGGAAATAGGAGCGAAAATGGTGGGAAGGATGTTTAGTTTCGAGATGCAGTGACTATCGATGGATGAAATTTTACAACATAAAAATACTGCGTATTTTCATACTAAAACTGAACTTATAGAGAGTCTTGATATTCTTCAAATGAAGATATGAAGAGATGAGCTTTTGAAACTCAGGGAGAGTTCATTCTTGCCACAAATCAGACAAATAGTGGACGAATACATAGTATGGGGATGAATGCCAGCTATCGTTAAGGTAGATAATCATGAAGAAAAGAATATGGTACTCAGTAACTTTACTCAGAACTATATAAATAAAGATATAGTTAATCTCCTGAAAGTGAGAAATATAGATAAGTTCTCAGATCTTATGCTTACTTTATCTATAATTATCTGACAACAACTCGTCATAGAAAATCTTTCCAATGACTTATGAATAAACATAGTTACCCTTAATGAGTATTTGAATTATCTGAATAACACCTTCATTAATGTTCTTGTAAATCCCTACCATAAGAATAGTTTGAATGAGATAAAAAAACAAAAGATAGAGTATTTTTATGATTTATGAATCAGAAATTACCTCGTAAAAAATTTCAATACTCTTGATATACGATCCGATAGCGGACACTTACTGGAGAATTATATCTTTCTCAGACTCAATACGCTCAAAGAATCATTTCTATCACTGAATTATTGGAGAGATAAGAGTGGTAATGAGGTGGATTTTGTGATAAAAATGCACGATAGGATTATCCCAATAGAGATAAAGTACCAAAATTTGAAGAAACCAGAACTTACCACGGGTATGAAGCGATTCAATGAGCTTTATAAAGATGAGATACAGTATTCCATTGTCATAACAAAAGATTTTTTGGATGGGGTTTTACTTGTCGAGGATGGGAAAATTATCTCTTGCCAGCCTTATCAAGATACGCTGTATTCAGCTCTCCCCATAACAGATTTTAAAGGTTTACTTATTATTCCAGGCTTAGTTGATTTACATAGCCATATTCCTCAATTGGATTGTAGGGGAAAATATGGAGTGACTCTACTAGATTGGCTTGATCGTTATATCTTTCCAGCAGAGAAATCCTTTTCAGATTTGAATGTAGTGGATCAGATTGCAACCAGATTTTTTAAAAAACTCATTTTAAATGGAACAACAACTTCTCTTCTTTATTCCACTATTCATGAAGCAGCTACTCACAGGTGTTTTGAAATTGCTCAAGCC
>PCUR01000039.1 GCA_002771035.1 Candidatus Gracilibacteria bacterium CG12_big_fil_rev_8_21_14_0_65_38_15
TTTTACATATTATATAATTAAAGCGACCACTTATTACGGAAAATAGAGTAAACTGAATGTGCATACATTTATTTACATCCTAAACAAGTGGTCTATGGACCATATAATACAAATTGAATGCTTTGCAAAGCGAAAGTATTTTTCTTTCGAAGAAAGGAAAATACTAGAGAAGCTTTCCAGAGAGGATAGAGAGAAGAGAAATATCGGTGAGAAAGGCATCTCACTGAGGTCTATGGCAAAGATTCTTGGAAGAGTTCATTCGACAATCAGAGAGGAATTGGAACGAGTTCCTAGATATGAACTTGTATACTCTGCCACATGGGCTCATGGGGATTATCTTCGGAAACAACAGAATAAAGGAAATGTCCGGAAACTCGATCGAGATATTACTCTTCGTAGTGCTGTGATCGAAGGAATTCTTGGAGACAAAAGTCCCGAACAGATTTCCAAGCGAATCAAGAAACTCTGAAAGACTCTCTGAATAGAATGAACTGTGAGTCATGAAACAATCTACTCGTTCATATATTCAGACTGTGAAGCGAAAGAGAAAGAACTCTACAATCATCTCAGACGTCACCGGAAGAATCGGAGAAAACAATAAGTAAGACGACATCAGGAACGGTTTCTTATCAAAGAGCGCACGAGCATTCATGAACGTCCGGAATATATCAATAATCGAAGAGATTTCTGACACTTCGAAACAGATTCGGTACTCTTCTCAAAATGAAAGGCTATCCTTTCTGTGCAATACGAGAGAAAAAGTAGTCTTGCGAGAATTACAAAACTTCGAGATAAAACAGCAAAGGAAACTGCCAGAGCTCTCAGATCTCTCGCATATGAATTCGATGGACTCTATCCAGTGAGAAGTGTCACGTATGACAATGGATCAGAGAATGTTCTCCATACCGAACTCATACATAAGTACGGAATCGTCACATACTTTGCCGATACCTATTCTTCTTGGCAGAAGTGAGGAGTGGAAAATCTCAATGGTCTCATACGACAATATCTTCCCCGATGAATCGATCTCGAAAGTCTTTCGGACGAAGACATTTACATTATACAAGAGAAGCTCAACAATCGTCCGAGAAAACGCCTTAAATGGCTTACTCCGAACGAATACTATGCGAAGATAACCTGATAAAAATGTGTCATACAGAAGCTCTTTCCTTAGATTTTTACAAAGTGGTTGCTTTTATATTTGAATTCGTGTTTTACAAATGCGATTTTTTGTATACATTTGTCTTTTATATTCGCTTACTATATATATCAAAATATATCTTTTATCTTCCTCTTTACTACATGAATTACCTTCTCAAAACTTTCGGTTGCCAGATGAATTACGCGGATTCCGAAAAAATAAATATGATACTCCTGCAAGCCTGACTCCGAAAAGTCCTCGAATGTAATGAAGCTGATATACTTTTGCTCAATAGCTGTTCCGTACGACAGAAGTGAGAGGATCGGGTGTATGGATATATCCGCGAAGCTCGGGCTCTCGCGAAAGAACAAAATAAAACGCTTATCGTCGGACTTACTGGTTGTATGGTTCGAAAAACTGGGCTTCATCAGAAATTTTACGAAAGTGAAAGGAAAAGAAAGGCAACGAAAAACATCGAGCATATGCGAGATGAAAATTCGCTTTTCAACAGCGATGACAAAGTATTCGGTATAACCGATGCGATTGATTTTACCCTCAGGATTGAGGATATTCATTATCTCACGAAAATCCTCTCGATTATTATCGGAGAAGAAATCGGAAACGATTCCAAATGGAACGATTATTTACAAGTGAAGCAATCCCAAGATAATCCATGATCTGCCAATATCATCATACAAACCGGGTGTGATAATTTCTGTAGTTATTGCATCGTCCCTTATACCCGAGGACGCGAAATTTCACGACCACAGGATGAGATATTGAAAGAAGTGGAGGAATGTGTACGAAACGGAACCAAGGAAATAACCCTTCTCGGACAAAACGTCAACAGCTACGGAAAAGAAACCAAGAAAAAACTCTGGAATAGTGAAGAGTTCAAGTGGAATACTTCTTTGGATATTTCTTCTGAAAAAACTCCTTTCCGGGAACTTCTCGAATGAATCAATAGTATCGAATGACTTGATCGCATTCGCTTCACTTCCAGTAATCCGCACGATATGACCAGAGATATTCTCTCGGCTCATTTCGAACTTCCGAAAATGTGCCATTATCTTCATTTCGCTCTTCAGTCCGGTTCGGATGAAGTGCTCCAGAATATGAATAGAAAGCATACTTTCGAGGATTTCAGACTCCAGGTCGAATACCTTCGTTCCCGTGATCCGCTCTTCGGGATTTCGACTGATATCATCGTAGGTTTCCCCGGAGAAACCGAGGAACAGTTCCAAGAAACCGTCCAAGCCTTCAAAATCTGTGATTTCGATTTCGCTTTCATCGCACGATACTCCCCTCGTAAATGAACACGAGCGGCAGAAATGATCAAAGGAAACAAAGAACAGGAAATTTCTGAAAGAGAATGAAATTTGTCGTGAAAATCGAGAACCGCAATGAGTCGTACTAAAGACAATACGATGAATGAGGAAACGGAGATTTGAACGCAAAGTTCGTCTTTTGCGGAAATTTCTATGGAAGAAAAAGCGAGACGATGGGATATATTGAATACCCTTCTCTACAAATCCGTACAGAAACGCAACAAACTTATGCTCGGAAGAACCGAAGAAATCCTTGTAATCGGACAAGAAAAAGAATGACAGCTCGTAGGGAGAACCCGAAACTTCAAGGAAGTGTATATCGACCATGATGATAAGATTAAGATATGAGATCTCGTTACTGTCAAAATTACAGAAATAGACAGATGGATATTAAAAGGACAAACTGTTTAATAAAAAAAATCTCCCGAATTTCGGGAGATTTTTTTTATTAAATCTTTTATCGTGCTACTCTCTGAAGCGAGTACTGTTCCAAGAATCTTGTAAAGAATGGTGGCGGATACGCTATAGCTCGATTGGAATAGTTTATAACTACCCCGACATTGAGCGCTGTAGAATCCGTCTGACCACGAACGTACGAACGGTTATTTACGAGATCGGACGTATTTCCGTAGAGACTTCCATCTACTGCGAGTCGATTCGAAGTACTGATTCCATTACTTACTATAGCACCGGCAAGAGTTATATACATTCCGGCTATATTCCCTACAGTATGAGTAATAATTACATTTCCGTTTTTGATAATCCATGCATAACTGGAAGTCTTGTCGGCGTAACGGATATCATTGTTTATAATCAAGTTTCCGTTTTCTACGATGATTGTTTTCACTCCTGAAAGATCCATATTTCCCGAAATGGAAACGTCTCCATTTTTGAACACTCGAACCGATTCATTATCGCCGAGCGGAACCGATTTCGAAACGAGATCCGAAACAGAAGTAATATCTATTGGCATATAAATACCAGTGGTATTTATAGACGATTGGGAAATTTTTCATTCTTCATTCTGACCTCCAGAGGTAATAATCTCGGAGATATTATTATCGGAAATACTTTTCGTAGCACTAGAAAGCGCATATGATGAACTCGCATTTACTGTACTTGTCGTAAAATTTCCACTTTTCAAAGCATTCAAGAAATTATTTACCACCGTATTTACATTATTTCAAAGAAAACTTCCTATAAAAGCACTTCATCCTGCAGTATTGGAGATGATTGGCTTAGAAACACGAACACTGAACGGAGCCTCCAAATACGCAATACTTGCATAAATCCCCTGACCTCTGTAGGTAGGATTTGATATAATCGTATCTTTATAGCCTACGGGAGTGATAACGTTTGTATCTCCTTTAAATCACTGCAATTCTGATCCATCAAAAAGTTTGAGAGTATTCGGGAATCTTGTTTCGTTGTAAGTAATAGTGAGAAGATTTCCAGAGTTATCGTATGTACGGGTTCATGATACCTCAAATTGAATAGGTCCACCTATTCCGTTGTTAATAGTTTTCGATATGGTTGTACCATTTATAAGAGAAGAATTATTTGTAATAGTTGCTGTTTTATTTTGCAAATACATCGGAGTGGTCGTTTCGAACACGATGGAATCACCAACCGAGAAAACAGGAACTTGATCTCAAATAATGAGTCTATATGCATTGATATTTATCGATGTGCTTCCAGGAGTTGTAATAGTCAGATTTCATGGAGGAATAGAACCTGGGTTTGTTAATGCAATATTACAGCTCGCACACCATGGAGCAACAATATCACAACTCTCATATTGACCTAACATATTCGGTCGCTCAATGATACCATTTCCACAATAACTGCTAGAACCAGGAACGGTTCTAATAGTCGTTGGAGTTGGAGTTGGAGTTCATCATCCTCATGTAGTGGTATAAGTAGTACTACATCCAGATACACCACCACACGACCAAGTATAAGTAGTAGTGGTTCCAGTTGTTGTGCTCGTAAAATTACTCACTGATCATAGTCCTGCTGCACAGAGTCATGGAGTACTTATGGTAATTGGTGTAGTTTGAACACCAGTAATTGAACCGATTTGACAAGAACCACCTCCTCATCCTCAGCCGGTACTGTAAAATGCAGTACATGCCAATCATGCAATAATCCCATTACAAGACCAGGCATATCTATGTAAATTTCCATTGGTAATATCAGTAAAGTTTCCTACTATTTCACCTACTGGACAGAGTCCAGGAGTAACTACAGTCAAAGGAGTAGGAACAACTCCTCCTGCATCTCTGGTAAAATTACCAGGTGTACAAGTAAGTCCACCTCAGCCAGGACATTGAGTCGCTCGGGTTGCATTACAAGAAACGATATCGTTAAAATAACAGGTTCTTCCAGAACCTACAGGATTTGCTATAAGACAGGCTGCTTGAGTCGCATAAGTATTTGTATTACAATCCGCAGCAGGATTCCCAAATATACAAGCAGAATAAGGAAGAGGGGGTGAATCATAAGTCGCAGCACAGGCACCACCAACCGCGGATCCATTACAAGACCATATATAGGTTGTAATAGTACCAGCAAGAGTACTTGTAAATCCTCCAACTGTTTGTCCCACGGGACAAAGTCCTGCGGTTGCTGCAGTTATAGGAGCAGACTGGACTCAACTTACTGTTCCGGGTGTACATGCAGGACCGACAATATTTGTACAATTCACACTACAAGCGGATCATACAGCACCATTCTGAGCACCAAGATCACATTGTTCTCCGTTCGCAGCATCGACAATATTATCTCAGCACCAGGCAGCTTGTATATTGAGACATTCCGGTTGCTCAAACTGAACATTGTTGCTCGGAATATACGCGGGAGTAATACTATAGTTTGTAGGAATAGGAAGAAGAGTATTCGATGCAACTGGCAAAGTAACTCCCACTGACCAGGAAGTTCCCGCTCATAACCATGAATCTATCCGTCTATAAGCATTTACAAAGATAAATTGTGCAATAATATCATCTCTTGTCGCAGGTAAGGAAGTAATTCGACAAAGATCTGATGGTCATTTTGCAACAGATACAACAGTATTGATAGCAGGAATAGTTTTATTAGCAGGAATTGCTATAGAGGGATATATCCAATTATTCATATCTCCACAGTTGATCATACCAGAAGGATTATATATTTCTATCCTTGTAGTCTGAGCTGGATCTGTAATAGTTGGACTTACCACAGGCTGTAACTGGATAAACTCAGAGGAAGTAAATTCATCTCGAGGTTGAAATGGCGTATTAAAATACTCTCGAATTGTAACATTAGCTCCAGAACACTGAGCACCTGTCGCAAGCGATGTATTATTTACGATATTAAATGCTCTTGTTTCCGATAGACCGAAAGTCACGAAAAATCCAAAGAAAAGTAGGAATATTATTTTATTCATTGGGCATTATACTGATTATCTAAAATAAGAGGAGTTTTTGAAGAATACCATAAAAACACTAAACTTAGTGTAATCAAGAGTACTAAAACACCAAGAAAAAAAGATTTTTTCATAGATAAAAAGATTATCCAATATTATATTCCACCACCAGCATTACCTCCACCACCAGTACCTGAACCTGGATTACTAGCTGTAGAAGCAGATCAAGCAGAAGAAGTTCATTTTTTAGTAACCAACAATGGGGTTGCCCCAAGAGCACTTACTGTTGTTTCTATTGATGTAGTATGTAATGCTACAACAGAATCCATCGCTACAACAGAATCCATTCATTGCGAAACATTACCAAACGAGAAAGATGGATAGGTAATTCCAAAAAGTCGATTCAAACAAACGTTTCCTGAGATCATCGCACGTCCTTCGAATACTTTCGATTCTTTTCCTAGTTGGAGAGAAAGTCCTGGAACTCAGAGTTTGAGTATATCCCCGGAAACAAGATATGCAATATAATTATCCATCGTTACTATTCCATTCCCTTTTATAAGCTCATTTAATTTATTGAGCTGATGCTGTACTGCTCTCTTTTCTGAAGTATTTACAAGAATCGCTCGAATAATAGATTCTTTTTCAACTGGATCAGTTACGGGAACTGTTTTACTCATAACAGTAACGGAACCATCATACGTATCGAGACGATGTGCTCATTTTTTCTTGGTTTCAAAATCAATCGGTGTAGAAAAACAGGCGATAGTCATCTCTTGACCTGCATATTCTGGAATTGCAGAAGCTTGAATCGGAGTAAATACATCGTCTTTTCCTATGCGGAATTTTTCGTCTCTTTCTGGAGAAAGAGTGATATTGAGAGTTTTTGCAAGCCTTTCTTCTGCATGAACCGTTGCTTTTGTACGAACTTTCTCATCGGCGTATTTTTGCGTATATGCCTGTTTGGAACGAGATTCGCTACTTCCGTACATATAACTCGACCATGTTTCCATAGGAGTTTTCTCTACAAGAAGTATTTTTGCAAGTGTTCGATATTTTCCTTTTTTACTCATATTTTCGAGCCAAACTCTGGCACCTTCAAAATCCTGACGACCCAACAGTTTTACGAGTTTCTCGAAATCTTTATTATGTCCCATAAAAAAGAGCTTCTCAGAAATATACTCTGAGGCGAGATTTTCGGCACGGAAATTTACAACAGACAGAGGAGTTTCTGTTAGTGGTTCCGGATTATTTACAGGAGAAAATGAAACTGTGTATTTTTCTCCATCATGGGAAAGTAATGCTTGTTCTTTTATATCAGACATATGGATATAATTCCCTTCTTCATCGATTGTAAGGAGCGGTGCCACGACTGGATATGATTTATAATCATATTTCATTTGAATATTACTTGGAATGGTATAAAGCCATTTTCCGTTTATATGCTCGACCTTTATACCGCTTTCTTTATATGACTCGCTATCGAGCACAGTTTTCGTATTGGTTTTTTCTATATCACTATTCTCGGTTGATTCTCATTTTTTTGCATTGACCGCCACTGTATCTTTATGAATTCCCATAAGCATAAGAAGTCCGATGCTTGCAGAATAATCCGATCCACTATCCGTAACCCCCTCATTAAGAATATATGCTTGGATAAGTATTTTTTGGATTTGTTCAAAATGAATATTTGTATCGATATTCGCTTTTTTAGCAGCATCGAGAACGGTGATGAAATCGGATTTTAATCGAACATCAGTGATGTCTTCCGGTTTTGAATCTTTTGTAAGTTTCATAACTTTTTCTGTATAGCTGGAAGCTTTTTCTGCAAATTCTGCAGCTCGTTCTCGACCGAGAGTCAGACTGAGTTTTCGTCCCATGTACGCTTCTTTTACCCAATTCAAAACAGAACCCGTTTTCTTTCCGAAACCTTCATTTCCTCGAGCTTTGAAATCTTCTATAAATGCATCCGCTTCCATTTGGTGTTCTTCACTTCCAGCAGTAATCATACCTCCAGTTCCTATGGCTACTCCGACAGTAACAGCAGCTCCGACAGTATTATATGTTGTTGATGATTCCTTATTTTTATCTTTATTGTCGTTTTTTTCTTTTTGAGCGTTTTTTTCTTTTACCGCTTGGATAAAACTTTTCGTTTCTCCTGTCAAGATAGCATATAATCCGATATCTCCATTATCCGTAAATTCTCTGAGTAATGCAATATTAAGACGGAGAGCTTCGTGGAAGATCTTAGTGGCTTTTTTTGAATTGGTCCAATCCGGTATTTTTCCAGTTACTTGAACATAGACCTTATCGATTTCTTTTCCTCATTTGCTCACTTGAGAAAGGGTTCTCTTAAGAGTTTGTTCCCCGACAAAATCACGGATCTCATTGTCGAGATAATCATCATTATTAAGATTTGCAAGGAGATTGATATAAGTATAGTCCTGTTTTATTTTCTCGAGTTCTGGCTTGCTTTCGTTTACTATAGTAGTCTTGTTTTCAAGTTTTTTAGTCTCAGCGCCAACATATTCTCTATGTAACTTCATTCGAAGTTTATTGAGTTCTATTTTATCTTGTGTAGAGTAATTATTACTTTTATCTTCTATAGCATCATCCAAGAGTTTGAATAATTCTTGTTTTTTTGCATCATTCTCTTTATCGGCTTGTACGAGAAGTTCTTCGAGATATGAAAAATCAGCGGAAGTATCAAATGATAGTCCAGGAATATTGCTATTTTTTATATTATTCAATAGTCTTTTTGCTTGTTCGGTTTTATCTCAATTTTTTGAAACTGAAATAGTATCCAGAGTAGGAATACTACCAGTAGAATCATTCCAGAAGTTACATTTTATCGTATTTGTACGGGAAATATATGAAAAAAGAGAAAGTCAAGAATTACGCATAAAAAGAAAGTTAAAAGAATGTAATTTCCTTTATAATACCTTATTTTCTATTTAAAAGCAAAAATCCAGCATCACTTTTATTTTTGTTTCTAAAAAAAGCGTGCTGGATTGAGTTTAAAATTTTCTTTTTATTGTACTTTTCAATTTCGAACGATAATAATTCCAGCAGCAATAAGAAGAGCAAATGTCATAAGAAGAAGGGATTCTGGACCTGTCTTCACTGTTGTCATTTTTTCTGGTACAAGAGCTTCTGGAGCAGGTGTTACAACTTGTACTGGAGTAACAGCAGCAATATTGGCAACTTTTGCAGTATAAGCGACACATTCCGTATGAGTTTCCTGCGCTCCTTCATTTCCATCAGCGTCGACATTATGATAACTAATTGGGAATGTAAGAACTCCGACTACTTCACCTTCTGCTTTATCGGTGGACGTAAGTGTATAGGATGCTCCGAGATCTGCTTCAAGGAATTTAACAGACTTTCCTGCATCGAGCATAAATTCTTGTTTTCCTGTTCCGGTCATACTATCTGTCCAAATTACTTGAGATCCATTCTTCCAGAAAGCAGCAGGATCAAGAGGATTTGCCATGAATTCCGTTCCAGATGAAAGAGGAACTATCGTTGGAAGAATTTGTTCATCTTTATAGATAATCTGTTCATTGGCATTTACATTTGTCCATGTATCATAGAGTCCACTTATCTGATCTCCTTTCGCGAGAGCAGTTCCTTCAAAACAAGTGGAACAATTATTTGTTGTAAAATAATCAGTAGTACAAGTGGTTTCTGTATAATCACCAACTGCAGCAAAAGCCTGAGTAGTCACAAGAAAAAGAACTATCCCAAGAAGACCTTTAGTATTCATAAAAAGAAAGGATTATTGATAGAAATAAAATATATATAAAAGGATTGTATTTTTTTTACCTTTTTTGTCAAAAAAAATCTTTTCTTCTTGCGGAAAATAGATATACTCCGATGAGTGAAAAATGAGGAGTGAGAAATTATAAATTAAATCTTCCTCCAAAAATTTCTCACTTATAATTTATAATTTATAATTTAACTTTATGTTACACACTCTCTCAGGAGATCTCCAGAAAGCAGAACAACATCTCCATGACGAATTCGCCAAACTCCAGGTTGGACGGGCAAATCCTGCTATCGTAGAAAGTATTACTGTTATGGTATACGGTTCTGTTCAACCACTTCGAAATGTCGCTTCGGTCGGAACACTTGATGCACAAACTATTTCTATCCAACCATGGGATAAAACTGTGCTTCGTGATATTGCCAAAGCTATTAATGATGCAAATATCGGACTCAATCCTCAGGACAACGGAGAATCGATTCTTATCCGAATCCCCGCTCTTACCGAAGAACGTCGTCGTGATCTTGCAAAAATCGCCAAAAAGTTATCAGAAGAATGAAAAGTAACCGTTCGAAATATCCGACAGGATTACCTCAAGAAAATTAAGTCTCAAGATGAAAGCGTAAGTGAAGACATAGTAAAACAACAAGAAAAAGACCTCCAAAAAAGCATCGATGAAGCTATTGTACTCGTAGACAAGATGACGAAACATAAAGAGGAGGAAATTATGAAAATATAATATGACCCACACCATTACTGACCGCATCCTACGGGAACTCTCGCTCCATCCGGAAATAACAACCAAGGAGCAGTTTCATAAGTTCAAGAATGAAATCTACGCAGAATACAAGCTCTCTGAGTCCATTCCTGGGATTGTTCTCCTCGATAGATATAATGCTCTCATCCACGAGAGTATTTTGCAGTATGAACCGAGAATATGGAAACTCCTTCGAAAGCGAGCGGTTCGGAGTTTGTCGGGAGTTTCGGTTATCTCTATCCTCACAAAACCATGGGGATGTCCGGGAAAATGTGTCTACTGTCCAAGTTATGAAGGACTTCCAAAAAGCTACGTCCCGAACGAACCGGCAGTTATGCGCGCGGAACTCAATGAATTCGACCCGATTCGGCAGATATGGAACCGTTTGCGATCTCTCGAAATAACGGGACATATGATAGAGAAATGTGATATCCGCATCATCGGAGGAACTTGGAGTGTCTATCCCCTCCTCTACCAAGAATCGTACATCAAAGATATCTATGATGCTCATACGACATACTCAGAACTCCGAAAAAATCTCCTAAAAACTGAAATGAGTGGAGAAAAGTTCGCAAGTTTCGAAATAGATCCGAGCTTCCAGATACAGAAATCCGCCACACTTGAGGAGGCCAAAAAACGCAATGAAACAGCCGAGAGTCGGGTTATCGGAATCGCAGTGGAAACCAGACCAGATTCACTCAATGATTTGGAAATAGTACGTCTCAGACGCTATGGAGTCACTCGTGTCGAGATTGGATACCAATCTACCGATGATGAGATAAATACTCTGAGTAAACGGGGACATGGAAATAAGGAATCGATTGCCGCGACAAAACTTCTCAAAGATGCGGGATTCAAAGTGGTTGCCCATATGATGCCGAATCTTCTCGGAAGTACTCCAGAGAAAGATATAGAAAGTCTTCGGACGGTATTCGAGAACTCTGATTTCCGTCCTGATGAACTCAAGATCTACCCGATGGTGGTGACTCCTCATACCGAACTTGAAGGAATCTGGAAAAATGGAGGATTTGTTCCATATAATGACGAGATTCTCGTGGATCTTATGGCACGTCTTCAGGGACTTATCCCAGAATATGTGCGACTGAATCGAATGTATCGAGATATCCCTGCTTCGGAGATACTTGCCGGTTCACACCTCGCAAATCTCCGTCAGGTAACGGACGAACATATGAAAAAACTCGGGATTATCCGAACCGATATCTCTGCTCGAGAGATTCGCGACAAAGTAAATACACCGGAGAATGCTGTACTCGATGTTATGGAATACGAGGCAAGTGGTGGAAAAGAATATTTCCTCCAGTGGATTGATCCGATTGATAGAACTGTATTTTCACTTCTCCGACTTCGGGTTCCGTTCAATATCTTCGATGGAACCGAGCACTCGATCGGAGTCCTGAAAAATGCTGCGATTATCCGAGAAATTCATACATTTGGTGACCAGCTCCGAATCGGAGAAAAACCTGATGGAAGCGGACAGCATATGGGATTCGGGAAACGCCTGATAGCGAAAGCTGAGGAAATTATCCGAGAGAATTATCCGAAAATCGAGAAGATAGCCGTTATCGCCTGAGTCGGAGTCCGAGGATATTACGAGAAACTCGGGTATGCACTCGAAGGAGAATATATGATAAAAAAACTGTAGGAATTCCTACAGTTTTTTTATTTTATGGAGACTTTTGCGGAATTTATTTTTTAGAAGATTCCTGATTCTATATTAGAACGTATAAATAATTTCAAAATATTTTTTCGCCCTCTCCGAGGACTGTGTTTGAGCATCCTCCATAGCGAGTCCCGCAGGAAGAGAGAAAATATATTTTGAAATTATGAGAGCAGAGATTCCTACGATTTTTTGAGATGTATGACATCCTCGAGATTATCTTCAAAATAATCGATTCAGAATTTGAAAAGATAATCGACCGATTTGTAGGGGGAACTGTGAAGGAATTTCTTCAGGTTTTTGTAGACTTTATCGAATTCAGCATCGACCGATGCTTCTATCTTCGCCTCGAACAAGGCAGAAAAATTATCGGCGAGTTTCACGAGTTTTCCATCGGTCTGATTCCAAGGATCGAGCATAAGATGCTCATATTCGGCGGAAAATTTATATTTTCTAATGTAGGAAAGAAGATATTTATCGACAAGTTCTTTTTCAATAGTTACGAGGAGCGGTTCGAATCCGTCGATGGCTTTTTTGGTCGGTGCAACGATATCTCCGGTGATTGCTTCCGGAATGTCATGAAAGAGTGCTATCATCATCATATTCGTTATCTCTTGTCTGCTCTTCCCTTCTATATTTCCGATTATATAGGTAATAAAAGAAGTTATGAACAAATGAGACATAACCGATACCGGGTATCGGCGTCGCATACTATTCCAACGATAGCTCGACTGGAGTCGTCTCATACTCAGGAGAAATCGTTCCAAATCATTTTGTTTTTCTGGATTCAGGTCAATATATTCACGGAAGATATCAAATCGAGATTGGCTCATCTTTTGCTCGATGATATTCATAGCCGGTCGATAAACGTCGAGATATACTTCGTTGCTGAAATATGCTTCGTGATACGATGCCCACAGCTTGGAAAAAGCAATAAGATCGTCTTCTTTCGCATGAATATGATTTGTTCATCTCTGTTCGTCGTGGATTCCCTGCATATCAGACTTCATCCAATCGGGAAGCTTCCATGACTGAAGCATTTCGTAGACAATATTTTCAAGTTCCGCATATATCGCCGGGTTTTTCTCCTTGATTTGATCCTTTACTTCGGAACTTATATCCGAATGAACAAACGTAGAAAACGCGGAAAAAAGCATTTTCCGAAAAATATAATCCCGGTCGTATTCAATACCCTTCTCTTCCTCGATTATCGAAGCGAGAAGAATCGCGATATGGAGAGAAAAGGCAATGTGATCGTTCGCGGAAACCTGTTCCGTACGGGGAAAGTTATTCCAACGATAAACAGAGAGTCCCCGGAATGCGAGGGATAAAGTATGTCAGAGCATAGAAGTTAAGATGAGAGATATATGGAAATATTATTATTTATATTAAGAGAATTACCTCATCCACCACCCATCTTGGGTTTGCATTAGTGGATGAAAGAGTGATAATTCCCGACTCGATTTTCTCTATTGTTTCGAGATTTTTTATATCGCCCGAAAGAACTCGGTCTTTCAGTGCGATGAGAATAGCAAGATATTCTCACTTTTCCAACTTCTCCTTTGCGAGAAACGAGAGAAACGGAGCACTATCGCCCGCATCGAAATAATCATTTATCTTCTCGCGGATATTTGAATCAAGCGAAGTATGAAGAATATTGGAAGAGATAAATATAACCCGAGAAGCGAGCGTTTCTATCATCGCCTCACGACCGCTATCAGAAGTCAAAAGAATAAGTATATTGGAAGGAACTTCCTCAAAAAGTTTGAGGAGACTATTTGCTGCTGCGAGCGTCAAAGTATCAATCCGTTCGATGATGAAGATATCGTACCCAGAACTGGAGCGCTTAGATGATTGTTCTATAATATTTCGAGTTTGTTCGATTTTAATGACTCCTGTTTCATTCTCAAAGAAAAATACTCCATCGATATACTCTTTTCGCATCTCATAGAGATCGAGAAAATGAGTTTTCTTCAGGGTATTGACGACCGTCGTAACATCTTCGTTCGAAAGGACAACCGGCGGTATAGAATGTCCAGATTCAAATTTCTCCAAAAGGCTTGCAAGAGGGGTTTTTGTCATTTGCAAAATAAAATTTTATGATTAAACTCGCTTCATTATACCGCCTTATTATTATTTGCAAATTTTAGTCTCTTAATCGTTTCTTTATGAACAATCGTCTTCTTTCTGTTCTCGTGCTTGTTGTTGTAATCGGTGGATTATTTGGAGTATATTATTATTTTTTCGTAGCGAGTACTGGAAATCTTTCACTTATAATCAACGGAACTGGAAATACCTCCATAACACTCACTTCAGAGTTTGGAAATAGTTATGCACGAGAATGCGAAAGAACCTGTCTGTTTGAAAAAATCCCTGCAGTAAACTACTCTATTTCAGCAAAACGAAGTGGATACGTACCTCTGGAAAAGACCTTTGAGCTCGATTGAGGAAATACAAAAAAAATGGTTATTGCTATGGAAAAAGAGATAGTACTTTCTGAACAAAAAAAGAAAAAAGAAGACACTATAACTATGATTAAATTACAAAAAAGCATTCGGGATATCCTCGAAACAAATACTGGATGAGTAATACTCGGTTATCAGACAAACGGATTGTATTACGCTCTACCAAACGATAACAACTGGGATATTTTTCTAAAAAAAGAATGAGAAGAAACAAAAAATATTTTAAAAATTCATAATGGAGTACTTACGACTGAAAGTCTCAATATTTATCCTGGTTATATAGCCCTCAAAAAATGAGATAATGTTTCTTTTTATTCGCTTGTGAACGGTGAGGAAATAGTCTTTCATTTCAATGGTGATATTTTTGGAATAAAAGACACCGTGAATAATGATATTAAAATTATCACGAACGAGAAATGAGTTTTTATGTATTCTGTTTCAGAGAAAACTGCTCGTGAAAATCCTCTCTACGATGATATAATTCAACTTTCTTCTGGGGAAATTATAGCACTTGTAAAGAAAACAAGCACGGAAAGGCAATGACTTCTTTCTATTGATGATACCATGAATGATTATGTTTTCCTCATCGGACAAGATACCCGCGAAAGAAAAATACTCCTCAAAACTCCTAAGAATGGGAAAGTGCTCCGTTATAAGAATGGAGAGATTCTCTTTGTAAGTCAGGAATGAGAAGTTTTTGTCGTAAATAACGTAAAATAATATATTAAAAAGACGCCAGTAACTGGCGTCTTTTATATTATAATGGCTCGAAAATCAAATACAAATTTTAAGGAGGGATTAAGCTAAGGATTTTGTAATTGAGATGGATTCTGTGTAAACTTCGTGTGGTGTCCGATATCCGAGTGACTGGTGAGGTCTTTTCGAGTTGTAGAAGAACATATATTTTCTAATGTGTAAAACTTAATCAGGTTGTGTAGAAAAGAATTACGAGTAAAATACGCAAGTCCAGTCGCGAATTTTAACTTCAT
>PCUR01000016.1 GCA_002771035.1 Candidatus Gracilibacteria bacterium CG12_big_fil_rev_8_21_14_0_65_38_15
AGTTAAAATTCGCGACTGGACTTGCGTATTTTACTCGTAATTCTTTTCTACACAACCTGATTAAGTTTTACAAATCATGTGTAGCAAATCATGTTCATGATGGTTTTAATGGAGACCAATCAATGTCTTTTGCTCGAGGATCAGGAATCTTTTCTATCGCTTGTTGTAATCGTTCTTCACGAGCTTCTTTGGATCCATTAAATGCAACATCAATATTATTGGCTATAGAATCAAGAAATCACATACTAACAAAAATGAAATAGTAAAAAAATCTCCTACTCCCGACTTGCTTTACTCGCAGCCTCCAATTTCGCACTCTGGTCGGCGATGGCACAGGCATCGAAGATAGGTCCGAGTCGTCCGGCCATGATAGCGGGGATATTGGAAAAATTCTGTCCGATTCGGTGATCGGTTACACGATCCTGAGGGAAATTGTAGGTTCGGATTTTTTCACTTCGGTCTCCAGATCCTACTTGAGAGAGGCGCTCAGCTCCGAGTTTTTGGTCTTGTTTTTCTTGTTCCTGAGCATAGATTCGGGAACGAAGAACATCGAGCGCTTTCATCTTATTTTGAAGTTGACTTCGTTCATCCTGACATTCTACAACCAATCCGGTTGGGATATGCACCATTCGAATAGCGGAAGAAGTTTTATTAACCTTCTGACCTCCAGCTCCACTGGCACGACACGCCATAATCTCGAGATCTTCATCTCGGATCACTATCTCGACAGGATCAACTTCTGGGAGAACCGCAACCGTGATAGCACTCGTATGAACTCGTCCTTTGTTTTCAGTTTCTGGAATACGCTGAACTCGATGAACCCCGGCCTCGTACTTGAACCTTGAATATGCACCAAATCCGGTGATTTTCATAATACACTCCTTGAGTCCACCACCTTCATTCTCTGATTGATCGATGATTTCTAGATTATACCCCTCTTCTTTGGCGAAGAGAATATAGGCATTCGTGAGTTCACGAGCAAAAAGTCCTGCTTCATCACCACCTGCTCCAGCTCGGACCTCGAGAATAAGGTTTTTTTCATCATTCGGATCCTTGGGAAGGAGTGCAATCTTAAGTTCTTCTTCAAGTTTCTCGATGCGAATCTCGGAATTTTCTATTTCTTCTTTCGCCATCTCGATCATATCCGCATCTTTTTCATTTGCGAGAATGTTTTTTGCCTCGTTGTAATTCTCGTTAACCTGTTTGTATTCACGATAAAGAGTTACAGAAAGTTCCAATGATTTCTTCTTTTGCATAAGTTCTTTGAGACGTTTAGGGTCACTATACACCTCTGGATTTTCGAGTTCATGATCCAGATTGTTGTATTCGGCTACGAGATTGTCGAGATTAAATTTCATAAGTAAGGAAATGATATAAAAGATGCGGAGAGTGTACAAAAAAGAAGGGAAAAGTCAAAATGGAAATAGCGGAAATTTAGATTAATCCGTGTTCTTCGAGTGTCTCCACTTGTTTTTTCGTCAGAATCTTTTCGATTTCCGCGCGTGGAACCTCGTTAAGTTTCTCGATACTTCCAGCAAGTTTCAATATATTTTTGCGAGCCACTGGACCGAATCCAGGAAGTTCCTCGAGGATATTTTTTTTCATTGCTTTATTCCGACTACTTCGGTTGAAACCTATAGCGAAACGGTGCGATTCATCACGGAGTTTCTGGAAGAGCATCAGTTCCATGGAACCTTTCTCGAAAAGAATGGGATCTTTTTGATATGGTACGAAAATTTCTTCTTCACGCTTAGCTATGGAACACAGGTAAGGGAGAATGATATTTTCTTTTCATTCGCAAGCTCGATTCATAGCCTCGAGAGCCGAAGAGAGTTGTCATTTTCCTCCATCAATTACAATCATATCGGGGAAGTTATTTTGTTCGATACCTTCGAGAGTACGTCTGTAGAGAACTTCTCGAATAGAAGCGAAATCATCAATCTGACCAGGAGAGAGAGTTTTTATTTTGTATTTTCGGTATCTTGAAGGTTCACTTTTTCCATTTACTAGAACAGACCTTGAAGCGACAGTGAATTGACCGTGAGTATGGGAAATATCATAACATTCGAACACCAACTCTCAAGACCTTTTCGCTTCATATCCGAGTCGCTCAAGAATACGGACTTGTGTTCCGCGAGTTGGAGCTTTGACCGCAAGCGAGCGGATTTCTTCGCGCTGAGCAAAAGAGAGAAGATTGTATTCGGCAAACTGGAGGATTTCCATCTTGGGCCCGATCTGAGGAAATTCCATCTCTCTTTTTCTTTCGGAAAAAGCGTTCGATAAGACCGTATCTTCTGGTTCTTTTCTGAGAAGTATCTTCACACTCGCGGGAATATTTTCCGTCAGGTATCGTTTTGCGAGAAAAACAGAGAGAACTTCCTCGGGAGTTTCTTCCAGATGATTTTCCACTTCGATTTGTGACACTCCGATGATATGTCCCGAACGGATTTCTGTAAGTCCGATGAAATTCTTGTGGTATTTTTCTATGGAGATAATCGCATCGTAATCGCCAGGGATACTATCTCGAGCAATCTGTTTGGTTCAGAGTTTCTCGATCTGTTCAATCTGGAGCTTGAGTTTCTGAGCTTCCTCGAATTCGAGTTTTTTGGCTTTTGAGAGCATCCGAGCACGAAGCTCTTCGATGACCGCGAGACTTTTCCCCGAGAGGAACTGTTTCAAAGAAGCGATATTATCCTGGTAGATTTTTATCTTTTCTTCGGTCAATAAACAGGGTGCAGGACAGAGTCCGATGGAGTAGTCCAGACAAGGGATACTTCGCCCCGTTTTATTGCCGATGGAAATTTTCCCGTCTTTTTCTATAAACTCCACTCGACAGCTCCGAATAGAGAAAATCCGTTTCAGAACTTTTAGAATCTCAGTCACGTTCGCTCCAGCGGTATACGGTCAGAAATATATTCCATTGTCTTTCTTATTGCGGGTTTTGATAACTTCTGGAATCATCTCGTTCGTTATGTGAACATAGGCGAGATTTTTTCCATCTTTCATAAGTATATTATACTTTGGTTGGTTTTCTTTAATGAGATTCGTCTCAAGAACGAGCGCTTCGAGCTCATTTCGGGTCTCGATTACTTCGATATCCTGAACTTGCGTAATCATCGAGCGTTTCGCGAAATTCAGGCGTTTTTCATCTGCCCAGTATGAACTTATCCTTGAGTGGAGACTTACTGATTTCCCCACATAAATAATCACTCATTTTTTATTCTTCATGATATAAACTCATGGAGAAGAGGGGAGAGTGGCGAGAATTTCGGAAATGTGCGTGGGAGTTTTCATAGGGGATTAATGTATCTTTGCTTATTGTAACCACTTATTTACATTTTCACAAGCATCGATAAATATTTTTTCTCTTAAATTTTTTAATTCTTCATCGCTGAATTTCGAGAGTACCCAATCGGCGACGTTGTAGCGACCGTCTCGACCGATTCCTATCTTGACGCGTGAGAATCCGTCGGTTCCAAGATGTTCAGTAATGGACTTTAGACCGTTCTGCCCGCCGGAGCTTCCTTTTTCGCGGAGGCGAATTTTACCGAAATCCATATCGATATCGTCAGAGAGTATAAGGATATCCGAGAGAGGAATCTTATAGAAATTCACGATCACTGAGACCGATTCTCCCGAGAGATTCATAAAAGTCGTGGGTTTTAGAAGGATAATTTTCTCTCATTTAATAATTCATTCGGAGATAATTCCTTTGAATTTGGAGTCTTTCCAGTCCTCGAAACCCCACTTGTCTCGGAGGAAATCTACGAAAAGAAACCCGACATTATGTCGGGTAGTGGTATACTCTTTTCCAGGATTCCCAAGTCAAACGATAAGTTTCATTTTTATTACTGAGAGCAAGTAAATGTTTTGATTAAATCTTCGTATTTTGTCGTACTTGCAGTGGTAAGTCCGAGACCGAAAGTTATGAGATAAACATTGTTATCGCAAACTTTTGATGTTTGAATGAATTTCTGCTTTGGAGTATTGGTATTGTATTTTGCCTCAAAGATATAGAGATTGGAAGTATCGTTATCTTCAGTAAAGCGGATCACTTTCTCATCAAGTTTCACAAAATCCAGATATGCAGCGGTTGTATGAACGTAATTTGTTATGCTATAATCTTTAGAAGTAATAGCTTCCGTAAGCCCTCCTTTCAATATACTCATATTATTGGCGTATCCGGAAACAATATCTGTTGATGTAACCGCAAGTGCGATAGAACCTTGTGCTGGAACAGGAAGAGCAGGTTTTTCAACAGCAATCCATGTGCTCGGAATATCAATAGTAAAACCACTCCCCTTAAATGAAGTAGAATTAAGAGTGGTAGTTGTTGCACCACAAGAAATAAGGAGAAAAAGACTAGAAGCAAGTATTATTTTATTCATAGAGTAATAAGTAACGAATTAAGATGCCCGACAAAGATATTGTAATATTCCATCAAAGGATCTGAAATTTCGAAATGGATATTTATAGAAGAAAGAAAAGTAGATATTCAGAGATAGCTACCTACTACATAGAGAAAAGCAAGACTACAGAAGAGAAAAATAATATATCTGAGAAATAGATACTTTTCAAGATATATCACTATAGCATACGAAATGATGTTGTATATTAGAACTATGCAGGAAAATACAAATACAGGATAGAGAAAATATGTTAACATAGCAGTATATCCAACAAGCATTCCACTGATAGTCATCAAAAATACGGAAAAATAGAGAAATGCCGAGAAAATGAAAAGATTTTTTGCAATACCAAGATACAGACTTGCTCGTTCCAATGGACTAGAAAAGAGCTTATCTCGCAGTCAAAAAAAAGAATTATCCGTATTTTTGTCCTTGATTTTATCCATATATTTATATAATGAAACAGAAAGCTTTAATCTTGATTATATTAAAAAATGTCTTTAACACAAGAGCAAATTGCACATATCGCACGTCTTGCGAAACTTCATATAACCCCCGCTGATATAGAACATTACCAAAAAGACCTCAATTCCATTGTCGGTTACATAGATGTATTGAGTAGTGTTCCAGATTCCGAGCTCCAGAAAGTACAAGATAATATCGAAAATTCACTTATTCCGCGACTTGATGAAGAACATCGGGATATCGATCGTGAAGCGCTTCTCGCTTGTTCTCCACAAAAAATCATCCATCACCAGATAGCTGTCGACAGTCTCGGAATCCGAGCATAGTTGAATTGAATGAAATATAATCTCACTATCCTTATGCTTACTTCTCTTACTCTCGATTCATTCAAAAATCATGTGAATCGGGTTTTTTCTTGGGGAGAAAAGAATATTCTCACTGGACCAAACGGCTCAGGGAAAACTAATATTCTCGAAGCGATTTATCTTTTTGTAAATGGTATTCCAGCTCCAGAAAGAGTTTTTTTACAACTCGTTCCGACCGATTCCTGAATACTTTCCATTGGTGGAGAGTTTTTAAAAAACAATCTTCCGTACAATGGAAGGATCGGTTATACGAAAGAGGAATGAAAAGTCCATTTCCTTTCTCAAGAATCCGTTATCACGAGAACCAGACATCTCGAGCTTCTCCCTATTCGAGCGGTTTTGTTTTCTCCAATGGAAATGAATATTCTCTATCTCGGTCCGAGTCTCAGGAGGGATTTTCTTGATGAAGCATTGCTACTTGCTTACCCAGAATTTGGGAAAATAAAACGGGAGTACCATCTCGCACTCAAGAATAGAAATAGTCTGCTAAAGCAGATCCGAGAAGGAACAAGTACTCGGGAAACCTTGAGTCTTTGGGATACTCTTTTTATAGAGCGGGCAAAATCCTACTATTTTTATCGGGAAAAACTCACAAGGTTCATAAAGGAACATTTCTCATCAATTGAAAAACTCCTGGAAGGGAAATATACGCTTGTATTTGAGTACATAACAAAAACAAATCTGGAAAATATAGAATCAAGTATGATGCAATATCTTCAGGAAAATAAAGAGCGCGATATTATGACATGACATACGTATATAGGTCCACATCTGGATGATTTTCAATGTATTATTTCCGGAAATATTCCTTCCCAAACATATTTGTCGCGAGGGGAAAACAAAACAATCCTCATCGGTCTTAAATATATTTTAATAGAGTTTATTGAAAACACATCCAAAAAAGAAACCATCCTTCTTCTTGATGATCTTTTTTCTGAACTCGACTTCGAACATATAGAATCCATAGTCGTACATGCCTGAAATCGTCAACTATTTATCACAACCCAGAATATACCGAATTTCCTGATAGACAAGAGAGAATATATATTATATAAAGTATAATATAAGATATATTAAAAAATAGTAAATAGTATTTGTTTGACATGAGTGATGATTTTCGATATATTGAGCCCATATACATCACTTTCCTTATATATTTCTCACGTTCCTTTTATGAAAAAAATACTCACAATTCTTCTCATAAGTTCATTTAGTTTTTCATTCTTCTCTGCTTTTGCAGCAAATGATACAACAACTTCTGCCAAAGCTGATCATTTTGAAGTCTCTATTAAATCTCCGATTCAAATCGGAGAAGCAACTGATGTGGTCGTAAAAGTTCTTGATAAATCAGGAGCTATTAAGAAGGACTATCTGGGGACTATCTATATAGTTGTAGATAATGATTCTAGAGCAACTATCCCATATGTTGATGATGGATATACATTTAAAAATTCTGATCAAGGAGTTATAACTTTCTCGAAAGGACTTTCTTTTACGAAAGAAGGGAAAATGAAAATCACTGTCATCGATGCGGAAGATGATAATCTTGAAGGTACAGCATCCGTAACGGTTACTGTAGCTAATAATTCATCGGCTACAGGAAATGAAACCGTGACCGTAACGAGTCCTGATAATAATTCCGAAATTCCATCGGATTCGACAACCGTTACAGGTTCTGCAAAAAAGAATAGTAAGATTCAAATCTGGCTTAATGGGAAACAAGCAGGGGAGACTCAAACAGGCGATGATGGAAAATTTATCTATGAGCTTAAGAATATAGACCAGGAACAAAATATACTTCAAATAAAACTTCTCGACGGAACCGATGCGGTTATTGGAGAATCTGCAAAAATTTCTTTTAAGGTTAGTGCCGGTGGACCAATTTTTAATACAGTTACTGTCAAAGAAGGTTCAAAAGTAGCAGTTGGAACTCTTCTCAATTTAGAAATCTCCGCTGAAGCGAAACTCGAAGAAGTAACTGCTACTATTGGAGATAGTACTGGAACTTTTAAAGAAACAAAGGACGGTATCTATGTAGGAACTCTTACTGCACCGACTGCAACAGGAAGTTTCCAGGTAAGTGTAAGTCTCAAAAATAGTCTCGGGAAGATTACTACAAAGGTAGCTGCTGCAACCATTGAAACAACCGAGGCTCCAAATCCTTTTAAGAACATAAAATCTGAGGTTGTTCCAAAGAAAGTGACTTTCACTTTTGGAGTTGAAACTGAGCCAACAGAACTCGCAAAATTTAAATTCCAATATGGAACAGAGAGTGGAACTCTCTCAAAAGAATCCATTACTTTCGATAAAGAGAAGATTAAAACAGCAAGTGGTATGTATCAATGGTATATTGCTAATCTTGACCCAGAAACAAAATACTTCCGTATCCTTGGTCTCGATAAAGACGGGAAAGAACTTGCAGGAATGAAAGCTTCAGATATTTTCGTAGTCGATCTTTCTCTTGCTGCGGCTTCTAAGTGTATGGTTTCTAATATCGCTGGACTTAATACTACAGAACGTGATGGAACGACTATTCTTTCTTGGGATGCTACACCAGATGCAACAAGCGGATACAATGTCTATAAAAAAGATATTGATGGAAAATATATATTTATCGAGAATGTTCCGACAAACAACTATACAATCCATATTGCAAAAGATACGGTAAAATATGATGATTTTGCTGTTACTGGGGTTTGTAATAATGGGGAATGAGAATCACCATACCTTACAGAAGTTACCAATGTCAAAACAGGCCCAGCACAATTGTTCGCACTTCTTGCACTATCTGCTTTCATTGGATTTCTCGTTATGCGACGACGATTTGCTTTCTTTAAAGGAAATTAATAAAATTTCTCTCAATTAAAAAAACAATCCACCACGGCGGATTGTTTTTTTTAATGCTTTCTTATCTGTGAAATTTTCCATGAATCTCTTTCAGTTTTGAATTCGTCATATGAGTATAAACCTGGGTTGTTGTAATGGACGCATGTCCAAGGAGTTCTTGGATAGCTCGGATATCAGCGCCGTTCGTGAGGAGAGTCGTCGCGAAACTATGTCGGAGTGTGTGAGCCGAGATCTCTTTTATGATATTTGCTCGAAGTGCATATTCCTTGATCTTATTGGTGATGAAAAACCGAGAGAGTCGCACATCTGCATCAATCAAAGGCTTTTTTATAACATCATTTCAATGTACTGATTTTGAATAGACATTATCAGTACTAAAATTATGACGGATAAAGAGGGAATTGAACGTATCTTTCTCGCCAAGTTCGGCTCTTCGAGCTTCCAAATAGGTTTTGATTTTATCTACAGCCAAATCAGTCAAATATACCGTGCGGATTTTGCTTCATTTTCCGCGAACGCTGAACTCGCGCGTATCCAAATTGATTGCCGATTTATCGAGTGCGGTCAATTCAGAAATACGTAAACCGGTTGAATAGATACATTCAATAATTGCAGCATCGCGTTTTCACCTAATCGTCGTCGTATCAATCTGTTCGAAAATCCTGACGATTTCCGGAGCGTCGAGAAAAGTTACTTCGCGATCTTTTTGTTTTATGAGATCAACCGAAACTGGATCGATGGATTCATATCATTGTTTTCGACAAAATTTCAAAAAAGCCCGAAAAGTGATCATATAAGCGTTCACCGTCTTTACTGATAGTCACTTTTCCGCTATATGAAGCCGAAACTCATTTAAATCGCTTATTTTGACGTTTTCGAGTTCCAGGCGACAGTTATCAAGGAGAAAGCGTTTTAAAATGTTCTTTTGTGAGCGTTTTACTGAATCTTCCGGTGATTCGAGGAAAACGAGTTCATGGTCGACAAGTTTTCATTCGAATTTAGAAATCTCCGGAACCAAGTGCCAGAGAAACTTCACCAAATGCCGTTCGTATTGTTCAACTGTTTTCGGACTCAAGTTTTTATGTATTCTTATATAGATGAGAAAGTCATCGATAACACGGACGAAATTCATAGACGTATCGAAAGGGAACGAAAGTAAGATATTTCTATCGCTTCACATAATGTAAGTTATGTGAATTATTTCGACCATATTATGGATAATAAATGGAAATGCAAGTTTTGTTGTAAAAAATGGTTTTTGCAAATAACAAAATTTGTGATATTGATAAAACTTATGCTAGAACAAAAATAATCCGCCATTTGGCGGATTATTTTACGTTTTGCAGAAATTCTCTATCGGTAGATCCATGGTGCGACACTGTTGAGTATGAGACCAATCAAAAACAGGAGAACAATACCCGAGAGTACTTTCGTGATTCTTGCTTTTGCATGTCCGGCAGCGTCTTTGTCCGCTCCAGCTATGGAGTACTGAATACCGGAAACCACGAGCATTAGAACTCCTATAAGTGCGGTAATAAAGGTTGCATACTTGATAAGTCCTTTAAAAATATCCATAACAGAACCGAAACCGTCTTTAATAGTACATTCAAATTTCCTTGTTTCCAGAGTAGTTCCTCCAATGGAAACACAATCCATACCAGGAATCTGTTCCGTAACAACAACTTTTGTTTCGGTTGCAAAAACATTTCCTGAAGCGAAAAGACTGAGAAAAACAAGAGACAAAAGAAGAATTTTTTTCATAGATTTTAGATGAGAAATAGTGTTTTAGAGTTTGAAATCTGCCAAATCCTTGAGGAATGCATAACTAGCAAGGAGTATGATAACCGCAATGAAAGTATTGATAACGATAGACTTCCCTTTCTTGGCCTTCTCTTCATCGCCAGCAGATGTGATATAATAATACCCTCCAAGAAGAAGAAAGAATATAGCTGTCGGTCCTGCAAAAAAGAGAGCAAGGTTAGAAAGTTGAGCGAAAATCCCCTGTCCTGCCCCGATATCTCCGCTATACACGACACTTACCCATGACTGGATAACCCCGAGAAATATAAGTCAGAGTGTTCCATAGAGTATTCGTCCTTTTGCTTGTTTGACTCTTTCTTCATTACCAGAAGAAGTTATAAGATGGAAAGCTGCGAGCGTAAACATAAATACAGATGCTCCGATGATACCGATACGGAAAAATGAAAGAATTCCATTTTCTACTGTTGAGTTCCATTCAAAGAAATTCATAAAAATATTTGAACCGCTTGTAATATTAGTAGTGTAACTTCCTGAGATATTCTGTGTAACACTCGAGACTTGTTTTTTCGCAAAAAGTGTATAGATTTCACCAGGAATATTTATAAAAAGAAATGCGACGAGCGTGTACATAAGCTGTCGTTTCTGGGAAGAGATAGCTTTCTCATCACCCATAGCGACTATCATCATGGTACCAGCATAAACGATGTAGATGACAGCGAGAAAACTGATAACCACTTTTACGGTATGGAGAGCTTTGAGTATACCTGTCTGGAGTTTGTCTAAACTATCATTGGTACCTGTGCCATTAATTGGCCCAGCGGAAACCGTTTTAAGTTCGTTTGCTCCGGGTATATTTGCAACTCCTGCAAATGTGAGCGGAGAGAGATTGCAAAAAATCCCAAAAGAAAGAAGGATGTAAATTACAAATCATTGGATTTTATTCATAGAAGAAATGGTAACTGAAATTAGCTCCAGTGTATAGAAAAAATACTGAAGGTCAAAAAAAAACTCTTAGATATTCTCTAAGAGTTTTTAGATTAATCATCATTTGTGAAAAATCCTGCGTAATCTTCTTCTCTCACGATTCATTGATCACGGAGTAAATCAGCGGAATTTCGCATTGTAATCATACCTTCTTGAGACCCTAATTCAATATTATTATTAATCTGAACAAAATCACCGGATTTTATGAGATTTTTGATCGCGGGAGTTATGAACATAAGTTCATGGATACCGACTCGACCTGGTTCATTCGCTTTTGGGAGAAGACGTTGGGAGAGAACTCCGAGAAGCGAGTCTGCCAAACGAACTCGAACCTGATTCTGAATATCCGGATGAAAAAACTGAATAAGACGATTGATGGTCTGAACCGAACCGGAAGTATGAAGCGTAGAAAAAACAAGATGTCCCGTTTCTGCGAGATTCATAGCAGCTTCAACCGTTTCCTTATCTCGCATCTCCCCTACCATAACGATATCTGGATCTTCTCGCATCGCTGCACGGATTGCTGCGATAAAGGAATCTGTATCACGTCCGACTTCTCGTTGTGAGAAGATGGATTTTTTATCCGTGAAGATAAACTCCACTGGATCCTCAATAGTAATGATATGTTCCTGACGTTCTTCATTAATACGATCGATAATAGAAACCATGGTGGTCGATTTACCGGATCCTGTTGGCCCAGTAATAAGAAAAAGTCCTTGTTTTGCTGTGAGAATCTTCGCAACTCCGGACGGAAGTCCGAGATCTTCCATCTTTTTCGCATCTCGTTCGATACGACGGAGAACGAATCCGATTCGTCCGAGTTTGAAAAAACCATTTACACGAAATGGTGTTCCATCCGCAGAAACGTACGCGAAATCCATATCGTGTCTTTCGAGGAATTCATTGAATTTGTGTTTATCTCCATGAAGAAGTTCCAAAGTGAGTTTATGAATCATTTCTTTTGAAACTTTCGCTTGTTCTCCACCCTGGGACATTTTTCCGATTTCCCCATGAACACGGAATCCGATAAAATCCCCTTCCCCGAGATGAATATCTGATGCTTTTATCTTGATAGCATAGGCAAGAATCCCTTCAATCTCTGGTTTTTCTGTCGTATCACTCATATGTATTGATAATTATTTTTAAATGTGGCAATTATATACAATAATTGTTGTGAATCAAAGATTTAAACGAGTTGTGCAGAAAAAATATCCTTCATTTTATTAACTCGATCCATCTCTGCTGTCAAAGCTTCACGTTCTTCGAGAGCTATTTTGGAAGATATTTTCGCTTTATCAATAGCTTCTTTTGCAAGTTTTTTGGCTGCTTCAATAGTTTGTTTTTCAATCTCTTTTGCTTGAATAATCTGTGCCTCATATTCAGTAATTTCTTTATCTTTTATATCGGCAATTTGAGCATGAGAAGCGAGAATAGTATCATATTCATTGATAGCTTTTCGAAGTGGAGCATAAATATCATTTTTTTCGAGAGAGACAATCTGTTCTTTTGCAATCTCCACAGATGGAGCAATATCGAACATTACAGCCTCTTGAACAGGCTCAGTAATTTCCTCAACAATAGCGGTTGCAACAACTTCTTTTGGAAGTTCAATTACATCTTCCTCTATGGATACTGCAGGCGTAGTCATTTCTACATCAACTACTGGCGAATCAAAGAATGAAATCTCTGAAGACGGAATATTTTCCTTTTCTGACAGAACTTCAGAGTCTTCTATTACAGATGCAGTAGAATCGGAGGAAATCGAAGTCTCGACTACTGGAGTTACTTCAGTTTCTGTGGTTGTATCAAAAAGTTGTACAGCAGTATCTGGAAGAGAATTCGCATTCATATTATCATCGATAATAAGAAAAGAACCATCCTGTTCATCTTTTGTTACAGAAGAGGATGAAGCATCCGTACTGGTAGCTTGTTCATCGAGAACATTATCAAAAAATCCCATAAAGAAAAAATTTAAGAATAAAATCCGTTTTTTTCGGACAACAATGTTAGTTTATCATATTGTAAAAATATTTGCAAAAAAAAGACTTCTTTTTATACTTGCCTCTGTTTTACTCATAACTATCACAAAATATGGACTACAATAAAGCAAAAGAACTTATGAAACTCCAACAAGAAGCATCTAAAATCCAAAATGAACTTAGTAATATTCACATAGAAGCAGAATCCGACGGATTCGTAGTTACTATCGATGGACAGATGAAATGTATTAAAGTAGAGATTGAAGATGAAACTCTCCTCAAAGACAATGCTCGTCTTGAAAAAGCAGCATTGGAAGCAATCAATAAAGGACTTAAGAAATCACAGGAAATCGCTGCAGAAAAAATGAAGGGAGTTATGGGAGATATGGGTCTCAACTTCCCATGAATGTAGTTTGAATCTATGAAAAACTCGTTCTTCGAGCTTAAATCTCCGATTCCTCATTCGTCGTACTATCTTCGTACGTCTCATTCCGGTTCTCGATTTTCACTCGAATTACTTCGTTTTTGATAAATTCAAAAGCTTATAATTTGAGTTCATTATTCATGGAATACTTTTTTCTCACTGTCATAATCCTTATACTCCTCGTCGGAGTGTTTCTGACTTTCCGATTTTCTTCCAAAAAAGAGCTCAGGAAAGACAAGAAGAATTATTATCGGAAAGAGATTCAGAAAATCTCGGACTTCCCTTCTCCATCGGAACGGATTATGAAATACGATGTGGTTTTGCACCATATCCTCAAAGATTATGGATACTCTGGAAATGTCGGAGATCAGCTCAAGGCGAAGCCACGAGTGATACATGATCTCAATACTATTTGGAGTCTTCATAAGCTTCGGAATAAGCTCGCACATTCTATGGATACAATCTCTGAAGAATTACTTGAAAGAAAAGCAGAAGAATTTGAGAAAGAAATACTGAGATTATTGTAGAAAATTAATCATAAAAATATGGCAAAAACACCGAAAATCATCATAAAAACTCCAGAACAGATTGAAGGAATCAGAAAGTCGTCCCGACTTGCAGCATCGGTTCTGAACATAATAGAACCCTATATAAAACCAGGGGTTTCTACAGAAGAACTCGACCAAATCTGCAATACTTATATCCTGAATCATGGCGGGAAATCCGCTTGTATCGGGTATCACGGATATCCGCGATATACTTGCATATCCGCCAACGACGTCATCTGTCATGGAATCCCGTCCAAGAAAGAAATCTTGAAAGAAGGAGATATTATCAATGTAGATGTGACAACGATTGTCGATGGATATTTCGGCGATACTTCCCGAATGTTTGGAGTCGGGAAGATATCCAAAGAACGAGAGAAACTTATCGATATGGCACGAACGTGCCTAGAAATAGGACTAGGACAAGTCTACCCAGGAAATCGATTCGGAAATATCGGATATGAGATTGCTCGTCATGCAGAACGACATGGATATTCGGTCGTTCGGGAATATACTGGGCACGGGGTCGGAGTTGCTTTCCATGAAGAACCGTATGTATATCATAAAGCACCGAAAGATTCCGGGGAACTCATAGAACCAGGGATGATTTTCACGATAGAACCTATGATTAATACTGGGGCTCACCAGACCAAACTTATGCCCGATAAATGGACAGTCAAGACCAAGGATGCAAGCGATTCCGCCCAGTTTGAACATACAATTCTCGTAACAGAAAATGGGTTTGAAATATTGACAATCGCGTAATAAATAATCCCACGAGAATTTCTCGTGGGATTATTTTAATGGCTTAATAGACAAAAGTTGGTAGGTTTTTCGAACTAAAGGAGTTTTCCTCACCCAGACCGGCGATATCCCT
>PCUR01000041.1 GCA_002771035.1 Candidatus Gracilibacteria bacterium CG12_big_fil_rev_8_21_14_0_65_38_15
CTACTCGGGTAAAACCTATCATTCCAGCCACACACTTTTTGCTATTAAGCCAATAACTTCAATCTTCGCATTCAAAAGCTCCGTTTCTCGCTCTCCGTACAAATTCCGTACGGTTCGCTCCAATACTCGTTTTTCATACGAATATTATCGTTCTTATAAATTCCTTGATATAATTCCGTAATTCTATTTACAAAATCTAAAAAAGGCTATACTCTCCCTACAAACGGAAGCAAAGCCTTTTTTATTTTCCTCAAATACTGTATGTCTACATCTCCAAAGAATTATTTCGAAGAAAGTCTCGCATTTCACTTGAAACATCATGGGAAACTCGAGATGGTTTCCAAGATATCCATCAATACTCGTGAGGATTTAAGTCTCGCGTATACTCCCGGAGTAGCAGCCCCTTGTCTCGCGATTGAGAAAAATCCGGAGGATGCGTATCTTTATACGCTCAAGTCCAATACTGTTGCGGTTATCTCCGATGGTTCCGCGGTTCTCGGACTCGGGAATATTGGCGCCTTGGCGGGACTTCCTGTTATGGAAGGGAAATGTGTTCTGTTCAAGGAATTTGCTGGAGTTAATGCTTTTCCAATTATCCTCGCGATACAGGATACAGAAGAAATTATTCGAACTATTAAAAATATCGCTCCGACTTTCGGGGGTATTAATCTCGAAGATTTTTCCGCGCCGAGATGTTTTGAGATAGAAGAACGACTCAAGGCGGAACTCGATATCCCGGTTATGCATGATGATCAGCATGGAACAGCGATTGTTGCTCTTGCGGGACTTATAAATAGTTTAAAGATTACCGGAAAAAAGAAAGAAGACATAAAAATTGTCATCAATGGAATCGGACCTGCCGGAACCGCTATATTGAAACTTTTCCGACTATATGGAGTAGAGGATATAGTTGCTTGTGATAGCAAGGGGATTCTTTCTGACTCCCGAATGGACATCAATGGCGAGAAACAGAAAATCGTGACCATCACCAATCCTCGAAATATTTCCAGAAATCTCCGGGATGCCATCCGCGGAGCCGACGTATTTGTCGGAGTAAGCGCTCCGAATATTCTGGGTCGCGAGGATATTCGTACTATGGCTCCCGATGCTATTATCTTCGCTATGGCAAATCCTATTCCCGAGATTATGCCAGACGAAGCCCGCGCAGGAGGAGCTCGTATCATCGCGACTGGACGGTCCGATTTCTCGAACCAACTCAATAATGTACTTGTTTTTCCTGGTATTTTCAAATGAGCGCTTCAATATCGTATTCGAACTATTACTGATGAGATGAAACTTGCTGCGGCTGAAGCGCTCGCAGCCTATGTTATGAGTCCAACAGAAGAAATGATTATTCCAAATCCTCTCGATAAGAATGTCGTAAATGTTATCGCGGAAAGTATTGGAAAATTTCGATAGGTATCCTACTTTGGAAGAGAAGAATAAATACTTGACATATTTCTATATATTTCTATAATAGAGAATACCTCTAAAAAGTATTCCTAATCTTCTTCTATGTCTTCTCTTCTTCTTGCTCATAGCAATATAGAAAGTCTTACTGAAAGCAAGCCGTCTCTTATAAAAGATTGTATGAATTGCATAAAGAGATTCTCCGGACGAGTATCTTTAGTACTTGGACTTACTGTGGCAAGCAGTCCTGGACTTGCTGCTACTTCTTTGCCAGATGCATTTCAATATGATCAAAAAGCCTCCGTTTTAAAAAATCCTTGAGAAAATCAGATATCTTGAAAAGATATAATTCTTCCTAAGAAAACTCCTATACGCTCTAAACAAAAAGCAGTAAATATTTCCTCTGTATCAGAAAATATAACATCAGAACTCCGTACTGCGAAAGCAAAAAAGTGAGATTCTGTTGGATCTTTTATGCTTAAGAATTTTGGGACGAAAGAAGGCTGGGAAGGGAGACTTGTAAATATAAAAACAGGAGACATAGTTCTGAATTCCTATAAAGATCTCAAGGCTGGTGAAACTTATATGTTGGCTCGTAGCATAGATGAAATGGTATCTTTTATTTCTCTTTTTAAAAAAACAGGAAAAGTTACAAAAACATCTGTATCCAAGCCACAGAAACTTTCAAAACCAGTCAAGTCTCTACATATTGAAAAAACCATCAAAACTAAAAAACCATCAAAACCGAAACTTTCAAAGCAACCAAAACTTACTTATAGTTCTTTTGCAGCTCCTCAGAAAACTTTCTTTTCTATCGCTCGAAAAACAGGAATTCCAGAATCACATATTCTGGATGTTCTTGCTCTTGCAGCTACGCTCGGACATCAGGAAAGTACAACCAATTACAATGTAAAATGAGAGATTATCAAAAGTAAATACTCCGAACATACTGGTACATGTGCCAATGGAAGATATCAAATAATGGAAAAAAATTGGACCAAATGGTCGACTGATTATTTTGGTAAAAAATTATCTCCTACCCCGGAAAATCAGGATAAAGTGGCTTTTTCAGAAATATCAAGTCGCTATCTTCACTACTACAATAAAGGTTTGGATATTTCGACAATTGTGGAAGAAGTAGGAAAAGATTGGTATGGACGTTGACTACCAAGTAAGGCATGACACCCAACTCCTACTCAGTATGCTACGAAGATTGTGCAAACATTTTATAAAATCTCTAAAGATTTTACTCCAGAATTTTCAGTAGTAGCAAGTAATACTATTACTATACCTAAAGCAACGAGCACTAAAATTGCTCTAGCAAAAAAAGCTTCTCCTCAAAAAAATACACCTAAGCCAACAGTAATCGCTGCGAATGAATCGCATTTCGACAAAGAAAACAATAAGGATTATACTACGGATTTCATTTTTGATGGAAAACAGGTAGTCTCTCTTAGGAAAGGAAGCAGTGAGGATAAACTCATAGGAAAAATATATAAAGAAAAGATGTTTCAAAGTCTAAAAAATGATCCTAATTTCAATAGTCTTTCTAATAAATTTGAGAAGTTCACGAAAGCATCGGATTTTGTTAAATACTACAGGGATAATATACGACATTTTGAAGAAAAAGGATGGGATACAACCAAACTCCGAAAACTCTTCTCTGAACTTGGAAAGGATATTAGCAGAACAACACAACAAGCAAAGAATGATTCTTGATATGAACTAAAAAAAGCAGCATAATTAGGCATAATAGAAAATAGTGTGTGGCTAAAATAAGGAGTATTTGGTATTGTAAAGCCAAATACTCCTTTACTTTTACAAGAGTGAATAAAA
>PCUR01000051.1 GCA_002771035.1 Candidatus Gracilibacteria bacterium CG12_big_fil_rev_8_21_14_0_65_38_15
GGAGTATTGGTAACAGTAAAATTCACTCCGTTACTCATACCTCATATTGTTACTACACGTACTGGTCCGTTTGAAGCACCGACCGGAACTTTTACCACTATGGAAGTGTCGGACCAAGAGACGAAATCGTCCGGAGTGGCGGGAACTCCATTAAAGAGTACTCCATAATTCTGACTCGATCTATTTGCATAACCTGGATCCGCTCCGAAAGTACTACCAGCAACCGTAACCTGATCGCCTGTTTTACCGCTTGACGGAGTAAGTGACACAACTGCGGGAGGCGTAGCGGTATTGAGGAATATTTCTCGGAATTTACCGGCATCGTTTACAAAGAGTGAATTGAAGCTCGGATCGAAGAGAATCGTATTTACTGAAGAAAAGTAGGCATTATTCTGGTCTCCTTCTAAGTATCCGTTCGCGCTCTTTCCTGAAATCTTCGTCACCGAAGCAGGATGATTCTGAACATTCGTTTTGTAGATATTGTAACTAGAGAAATAATAAAGAGTCGATTCATCGGACGAAAGCGAATCATTCATACACGGAAGACCTGAGACACTAGTAAATGAACGATCGGCAAGTGCGATAATTCCCGCATTAACAAAGAGTCGAGTCGTATCTTTTGTCTGACGTATACAAGAAAGACTAGCAATATCTTTCCATTTTTCAACATATCCATTATCCGCTCCGACTACTCACTTACAATTATAACCCGGACCTGCGAGTGGCACGATACGAATATCGGCATTTCCACTTTCTGCAACAAGCATACATTTCTCATTGTAGGCCGTATCAAGATTCCTTAAAATCATCGTATCCGTGATTCCATTAAAATAAGAAGATGTCGGAAGTCCGTCAAGATATCCCGAAGTACCATTTCCCGCAAGAAGTGTTACTGTTCATGAATACATATCATATTTAAATACCTGTGTAGCAGAATGGTAATACATAAAAGTTTTGTTGTCGTTAAATTTCAACGAACCATTCACTGAAGCGAAACTCGCATCACAAGAAACATTTTTTATAAAGTTCGAATACGCATTTCCTGGCTGACGGTAACTATAGTAATCAAAATATGCGAGACATCCTCCATTTATAAAGTATATCTTGCTAATATTTCCAAATTCATCCTTATCTGTGAGTGAGTAATTGAAAGCAGGAAGCTGAACGAGTGGGAAGAATCCTGTAGCCTCCGCAGCAGAAAGTGTCCCCATTATAAGATTTGTCTGTCCGATACCGGTTGGACCAGTCTGGAAGTCAGGATCCGTCTCGACATTGGAATTCGCATACGCCCATGGTCACTGATTGCCATATACATCAACAACACGTGCTCTCCAATGATAAGCAGTGGAAGGTTTTAGAAGATCTTTGGTAATAAGAGCATTAACACTTACATCTGTTCCAACATAGTACTGATATGCTCCGAATACCGTTCCGGTAGGATTCGCAGAAGCATCGAAATCTACTCCAATCGGCTTAATGTCGATTTCTGGTCGAACGTGTGTAAACTTGTACGGATGACGCATAGTTACTCCGAGATACATCGTCTGACTGTTTGTAACACCACCGATAGTAACAGTAGTAGAATTATTCGATTCTTTTTGAATGGCAGAAAGTGGAATGACTGGCGTCGTAGAGGAGTCACTGGCATTCGGAACGATCATAGAACGAATACGCGCGGAGGTATCGATGAAAAAAAGTTTTCATGATACTTCCACCATCCCCTGTATAGAACTTGCAAATTTACCAGCTCAACCTGCTCCGATTCCTTCAAGGTATCCACCTCCGAGTATAGGATTTCCTTCTCCGCCCTTAAATACTTCGTCGATACTAATCTTTCGGAGTTGATTGTCATAAACATAAAGATAATCTCCTGTTCGGTCTTTGGTAATAGTATACACCTGAACGTATCCAGTACGAAAAAACGTTGCCTTATTCTGGGCTATCGCTATACGGAAAATATTTCCATTATTTCCGACAAAGAGCGTTTGTCCATCCTGTGAAACCTCAAGTGTATAAGGATTGAGAATCGATGCCCCTTGATACGTTCCGGCAGTATTTGCACCGAGTCCGGACCCTACGAGAAGCGAAACAGAAAGATAGTCCACAGCCGAAGCATCGAGATTGAGTTTACGAATTCGGTGATTGGCATAATCGGCAATATACAGAGTCTTTCCATCTGGAGAAATAGCTATATCCGTGATATTATTGAACTTCACTTCCGATGGATATCCATCTCCGTATCCTACGGCGTTTCCTCCGGTAATACGGATAAATCCCGTACTTGGAGTAGTGAGTGAGAGTTTGTAGATACTATTTCCATCACCCGCATAGAGGATATTATTGGGCTGATCAATAGACAGAGATGTCATACTAGGAAGTATACCGATACGGGTTATGGTATACGGATATACCGTAGACATCCGTTTAACAACCGTACCGACACTATCGGTTTCTATATAATAGATATTACCGGAAAGATCGCGATCCATATGATTCGGACTACTTAATTTAAAATTCGATGTTTTTATCGAATATTTTGATTGTGCCGCAATACGCTCCTGAACATAAGTTCCATTTCCAGTTATATACGTCGTCTGGAAAAGACTTGAATCGGAAGCTGGTACGATAAAATCTGCATCGGAATACGTAGCGCCAGCTACACCGATATCAAGATTCCCACCATAGTAGAACCAAGGAGAATTCACTCCACCCTGATCGCGGGAACGTATACGGAGATGGCATGAGGCTCCGAGCTCCAAATCATCTCCGGAGATATTGTAATACCCACTTGTATCCGCTCATTTATTGGTAATAAGAGGAGATGTGATATATGTTCCACTTCCATCGAATGGATCAGTAACTTTCTTTATTTCTATTTCTGTTTCAATAAAATCAACACCATCGAGATCACGAACAGAGAAATCGAACCGAAGAGCACGACTTCGGAGAGTAGCTCCGAGAGTCAGGGCATCATTTTCTATATTTTTCATCTGCATAGCAGAGACGGAAGGATTCTGATAGTTTTTTATGTTAATTTCACGAATTCTATTATTCTCTCCATCAGCAAAATACAGAACCTTATTTGTAGTATCAAGAGACATACCACTCACTCAACGTCATAGACGAGAAGCAGTAGTTATACCTTCTGCATAACCATAGTAATGTGGAGTCCAATATCCAAATGGTGGGTATCCAGCAATAATGGTGGATAT
>PCUR01000062.1 GCA_002771035.1 Candidatus Gracilibacteria bacterium CG12_big_fil_rev_8_21_14_0_65_38_15
TGAAGTTTCGTTCTCTCAAAAGAAGAATTTAATTCCATTAAAGAAATCAAAAGTAAAACTACTGTTATTTCCCGAGAATAAATAATTAAAAAGTGCCGAAAGGCACTTTTTAATTATTTACCCAATAGATGAGTTATTGATTCGTGTGGTCGAACGGTATTGAGACGAATGGTTCCTTCGGCAAATGTATAAGGAGACGGGTTAAGTTCAAGAGAACCAAGAGATGGAAGATTATTCTGTTTCTCGAGTCCGTAGAATTCTTTTCCGCGACTCACTATAAATGATGCATCTTCTGGATAATGTCCATTCTTCGCATAAAATTCTATACTTTTTCGTACCAAATCGCCTTCGATTCCTGGATAAATCTTGTTGAAAAAATTTGGTTTTATAATTTCATCGACTGTGTATCCGACCATTGCGGCATATGCGGGACTTATTCGTTTTATAGTCCCCTCTTTATCGACGATAGTAAGAGGAAATGGGCTATTTTTTATAATATCATTTGCCATTTCCAGAAACATAAGTAACCAGCTTAATTCTGTTGCTAAAGTATTTTCCGTCCCTGAATTATGTTCGAGTATGGAAGATATCTGACCTTTGAGTCGTACTATAAGTGAATCAGAAGATGGTTGAGCATAATGCACAATATCGATATATTCTGAACGAACCTTATCGGTGAATTTATAGATATTCGTAAGTGTCGTTCTTTGTTCTTCGGATAATCCTGTTCCATCCATACCGATTCGAACTTCTATCTGTCCGCCATTTGGATGATTAAATGATTTTTTGTACCAAAAATACGCTGGCTTATCTCCTTCATCATTCGCTGGAAGTCTGTCCATTTCGATAAATTTCGAAGTATATCCTGGTTCGTTCGTAAATTTCTCAATAGTTTCTGTCGTGTAGGGTTCTTTCATAAGTTCCGTCGCAGGTGTTCCTATTTTATCAGAAAGATTCGCTCCAAAATTCTCAAGATATACCGAATTAGCAAACTGAAGTTTCCATTCTTTGGAATCTGGCGCTTTATAGAAAATATTGAAAGCATGTTGACCATGTTCCAATACTTTCAGATCAGAAGTACTATTGATACGAGTTCTTGCAAGCGCATCAATAAGTGCAGCAGACATCTGAACAGAATGAAAGTCATCATCGGAAAAATCAATACCTTCTTCCACGAGTTTTACCTGAAAAGAACTGATATAATCGTGAAAATTCGTCTCGGTAGTGTACAGATTTTTCCCGAGGCGTCCACGAAAAATTTCTCCATTTGTAATAGCTTCCTGCGGTAATAATCCTTCGGAAATATTCATATTCTCTGGTAGTAAAAAATAATTATATTTTTACTATAGTGAAAATATCCTATCTGGCAAGTTTTTATCTAGAAAATATTCTGGTATTCTCGCTTCTTTCCGCTCTCCACTACTCATTTCGTTTTCGAGAAAAGCCGTTCTGCGTTATTGATGCAGATATTCTGTCTCGTTTCCTCGCTCAAACGTTCGAGAAAGACATCGTATCTATGGTTAATGACTCCCATTTTATGGAAATTTCCGATAACATCGGAGCCGATAAGAATTCTCGTAGAGAATTGTTCGGTAAGTTCGATCCATTCAGGATCAGGAGTTTCATTCTTACAGATGATTTCATCGAAAATAATCCAAGAATAGTCGATATGAAGACCAGGGTATTGTAGGAGAAGTCGCTCAATCATTTTCTTGTAGAACGGAGCGTATACACGACGAGAGATTCCGCAGTGACAAAATATCATCTTCATTCGAGGAAACTCACGCAGTATTTCTTCGAGCTCATGGAGGTATTTTGGACGATCCGCAATCCATGTAGTGGAAATATTATTATGGATGGAAACCGGCAAATCATATGCATCGGCAAACTCGAAAATCGGGTAGAGTGCTTTATTGTTGATTCGAGGAATATCACCATTCGTGAGAAGAGTCAGATCATCGTGACGAAGAAGGATTTCTCCGATTCCACTCCAAACGCCTGGATAGAGCTTATACATTCGTTCTATGTGTTTGATGGCGTGTTTATCGGCGGGATTGAATCCGCATATGAGCGGATATATCCGTTTCTGGTTTTCGGGAGAAAGTTTCTTGTATTCTTCTGCAACAATCGTATCAGTAGTGCTGTAATAATAACATTCACTGTCATCATCGAGATAATATTCTGGAGCTTCTCGTTCATACTCGGACCATTGTTTAGTTACCGGAAGTCAGAACACTACAGCCTTTTGAATATTTGCCCCATTCATATGGGTAATAAGACTGTCGAATCCCTTTGTTTCCTGAAGGAAATTCACCACATGGACATGTGAATCGATCATCGGGTATCTTGATCCGCCAAGAGGTTCCAATGCTGCTTTCCCAGACTGGACGATAGCTTCTATTTTGTCATTATCCAATCCTATAAGGAGAGATTCGTGGAGCATAGATTAGTTTTTTATATATTGTAAAAGAAGGTGTTCTTTTTCCTTGGTAAGTTTCGGGAGGAAATGATGAAGTGTTTTATCTTTTCGGATAATAGTACGTATCTCTTCAGGAGTGAACAACGGGATTAATTCTCCTGTTTTTTCATTACTGAGCGCTTTCAGAACATAGAAAAAATCCTCTGCCGTATAGATGCAGGATTTTATAAAAGAAAGCTCAATCATATCTGCGAGGAGATTTTTATTCTTATCAGAAAGAAAATGAAAAACCTTGTAGATATCCGTTCCGTAAGTGAAAAGCGATTGAAGGAATTCTTTTCCGAGCGTATCGATGACGAGTTTTTCCCCGTCCCCGAATATCCATTCGAGGATATTTCCGAGATCGTCCGGGACATCGATAATCTGAGTGAGTCCTTTGTATCGGATACTCTTGATGATGCGTATCTTGTCGGTCTCCTCCGGAATACTCGCGAGAAGATTTCCGAGATGTGTAGATTTCTCGATAACACGAGAAAGAGTATCTCCTATCTTTATAAGAAGGAGAAAACGATTCTTATATTCCATATGCTTCATACAAAGAAGAAGTCCTTTGTACGTGAGAATAATATCCATGAGACGCTCGTCCAGACTCATGATGATATGTCGATGGAGCGTGAAAGAATCGTCCGATGTGGCAAGAAGGTCGATAATAAGAGCGAGTTCTTCTTCGTTATGAACGAGATATTGTTTTTCTCCAAGAAAAAAACTATGAACGACGGATGATGTCATAAAAT
>PCUR01000005.1:0-147 GCA_002771035.1 Candidatus Gracilibacteria bacterium CG12_big_fil_rev_8_21_14_0_65_38_15
AAAACTAACAAATTTTCCAACTTTCTCTTCCTTATAATTCCTTAAAAACCATAACATTTTAACTAATGGATTAGAATTTATAATTCCTAAACCAGTAATCCCATAATATTCTGAAAGTGAAATTCTGGATTTTAGTAATTTAACTTC
>PCUR01000005.1:162-304 GCA_002771035.1 Candidatus Gracilibacteria bacterium CG12_big_fil_rev_8_21_14_0_65_38_15
ATCAAAAGCAATTATTGTATTGCTAATTAGCTGATTCGACTTTGAAATTGGAGTTAAGGAGCCCCCAAATACAGAAAAACAAATAGCATCAACATTACTATCAGAATTAGATGTAATCTCCTTAATACAATTTTTAATATGA
>PCUR01000005.1:347-5285 GCA_002771035.1 Candidatus Gracilibacteria bacterium CG12_big_fil_rev_8_21_14_0_65_38_15
AAAAAGTAAGATTATAGAGTTTTTTTTGACTGATATTTCTTAGCTATTATAAAACTCATAAGTATACTTGCTGAGTTAAAGAAGAAAATAGATGGTTCATGAAAAATAAACCAATACAAAATTCAAATAAGATAGAAACGTCACATATATTTATATAAAATATCACCTTTGTCTTTTTTTTGAATCCATTTCTTGATATTTGGTATTCTAAAAAAATAGAAAAGAAAGATGGTAAAGAGAATTCCAGATAACATCTCAATGTTCAATGATATTTTTTGTCCAAAAATAATTCCTATACTGAATATATAAAAGACAAATTCTGGTGTATCTAATTTATTAGAAAATACCCAATATAGATTCATTCCTATAAGGAAAGGTATGAGCTCTTGATAGTATTGAGATATAATTCCTATAGTAGCAATACTTATAAAAATTGAAATGTACGCAAATAAATGTTTCCAAAATTTATTTTGAATCCATCCATGTTCAACAATTCGATCTGTTACTGTAATAGATCCACCAAAAAGAGCACCGAGTAGTATCTGAATTAAAAATTCCATAAAACAAATTATTTATAAATTTTAACATAATTGATTGTATCGCCCCAAGCATTGATTTTATTCAGAGATGTTCCTACTTTTAGGTTATTAATATTAGCATATGGATAGTTCCAACCACTGATATCAAGAGTATTTAAGAGAGTTCCATCTAATAAAACCTGAATTTTTGTTCCATTTTCTATGAAATTAAATTTCAATGTATAAAATTTATCGAGGATAATAAAAGAAAGAGATGATTGTGTTCAAATTGATAATATAGTATTTGCTCATTTTATTGCAATAAAACTATTATTATATATTCAAAAGCTCAATTGACTTAAATACTCTTCATTAGAACCAAGTGCGAAAAGATGTGCTGTAGTTGATATTCTCTTCAACGCACTTCCCCTCACGCTCATCTCAATACTAAAATTGCTTCCAAGATCCAACGAATCGATGTCGTATTTGAGAAAACCGGAAGATGATCTGACAATTACTCCGCTTACACTATTTGCTGAATTGAATTGAAGATACCCTCCACTTGAATAAGTAAGTGGTAATGAACCTGGTCTGTACATTTTAAAGTCTCCTAATCTATCATACGGTGCATACGCTACGAGGTTTGGTTCTTCGCAGAATATTGGCATATTCTTTGTACAGATCTTTGCTCTTTCTCCCCATGTTTTGAAGTTGTCGAAAGCGAAGGTTGCTCCTACGAGGGTCTTGATTTCGGGAGCGGAACATTGTCCTCGGTAGCAGATTCGGAGGGAATAGGTTCGTTTTACGGGAAGTGAGATTGAATCAGTAGTTGTTGAATTATATATATAATCAAATGAACCGGTGACGGTTATTAGACCGGCTGTCGGAGTGAGAGAACCTGTCAAAACAGGATTCGGATTGGAATTATCGGTCACTTCTCCAGTACCGAACGAGAGTTTATAGGAATCGGCTCCGGGGTTGTAGAACATAACAGCAAGAGTTCATAATAAATGACTTGCTTGTTTATTTGTTGTTCTGGTAAATGAGATACTTTCTGCTTTCGGACGATACCCGAGAGAAAACGGAGGACGTTGAATTTTGTTCTCTATATCCGACGGAGTGATTGGCGCTATATCTATGAGACCGGGACTATCAACGATAATACCATCGAGTTTAATAGGATGATTTTCGTCTGTCACGACCATATAGGATTGACTACCGTCGATGACAAATCCTTCGGTAGCAGTAGGAAAGAATTCTTGAGTAAATGGAACTGGATTTCCGCCGGAAATGATTTTATCAACTTCGAGTTTACCGGATGCGAGTGAAAGTGCGGTTTCTCCTGTATTGCTACGCGATACTCCGAATACCGTTCCTCGAACCGCTGCGACAGCGGAATCGGTTTGGATAGAGAAATCACTTTCGGAATCGGTTTCTGTTCGAAGGTGCGGAGCTTCTGTCCAGACTTCTCCGAGAGAAAGGAGGAGTTGTACTTTGGATGCGAGATTATTGTCGTCGCTGTATTTGAGGGAAGTCAGTTCGAGAATCGTTTCACTTGTCGTACTTCCGAGAGAAAGTTCAGAACCGTCGGAGATATGTAAGAGAGCAGTTGAACCAGTCGCAACAGTTATAGTATCTCCAGAGTTAAGTTCTCCTGTAAGCGAGAGAGAAGCTCATGTATCATCCGTTACTTTGACGGTTCCAGAATAACTGGAAACAGTCGCGGAAACCTTGCGTTCATAGGGATTGTACGGGAGATCTTCTGTACTGTCCTGCGATACGAAATTGGAGGAAGAATACGATCGTATAAGGGAAGAAAGCCGTTCTTTCGGATAGGTTCCTCGAACATAGGCTTTGTATCCTCCAGTCGTCTCGTCGTAAAGAGCAGCAGCCACATCGAATGAAGTATTGTCCGTGAGTTTTCCATATCCGTAGTATTGGTTGCTTTCAGGATCGGTCGCTCGGAAATTCACATATCCGCTCGGGAGGAAATTATTGCTTACGTACCCGGAAACTCCATAAGCTCCGGTAAGCGAATGCATATAGGTTCATTTATCGTCATAAGAGATGTAATTCGAGTTCGGTTCTGGGAGGGTTTTTTTCATCTGGTAATAGTCCGAGAGACTCAGATGAAGCGAATCGATGGTCTCGATTCGGGTGGCGTTATTCGCTACTTTCACGTGTCTGGCATACGAAACGTAAGCAACGATGCTCACGGTTGCGAGTATGCTTATCGAGACAAGAAGCTCGACGAGCGTAAAAGCCGAATGTCTCTTCTTTATTTCTGTATTTGTTTTCATATAAGAAAAAGATAAGAACTAAAGTTACGTACGAAAGTATTTTAGCACATAAATGGAAAAAACAAATTGAAATTTTATTTTTATCTCTATACTCGTTGGTAATTATCTTCTTTTTTGAAATCATGCGGACGATAGAGTGTCAGGAATTCCCCGAAGACCACACGTATTATAGGACGACTTCGCCCGTTTACAACAAGTATCTTCGGGATCATTGTCATATCCATACTCTCCCGCTCGAGGGGTGAACCCGCTTCGGTTGGATGAAGCGAATTTTCGGGAAATACGCCCAGCTTGTGAAATTCGAACGGGTCGACACGGAACCGACCAAAGAAATGCTTGCGTCTCACGGATTCGTACGCGGAGTCGCTATCTGGATACCGTTCCGCCGAACCGATATACCGAAAGGATGGCGCAAACTCGTCATAGGAACGCATTTTACGAGAACTGGTTTCACACATATAGAAAATCACGAATACTACAAGAAATGGAATGAACGGGCACGACGAGCCAGAAAGAAATTCCTTTCCAACGATCCCGAGGAAATACAGATACGATTGGTGGATGAAAAAGCTTTTGTCGAGGCTTTTCGAAAAGTGAAAGTCAAACACCTTTTCAAGTCCGATTACATCAAGTATTACGAGGCGATGATAAGCTCAGGAAAGGATTCCATCCGAAGCTACGTGTGTTATCAAGGAGATACTCCTATTTCGTGACTCGCGGTACACGACTATACTTCCAAGAAACAGGAAACGCAAAGTTTGAATGCGAAGATTGAAGTTACTTCACAAATCCCCAATTCATCAGTTCATCTCGTTGCTTTTACGAGTAGAGAAGCGAATCCAATCCAAGCCGGGACCGGTCTCATCGACCGATGGTTTTCGGACAGCCTCGACCGCGGAATCGAGTACATAAACTTCGACCATCTCCGAGATTCTTCTATGGAAAAATCCCAACAATGATACACGGATTTCAAACTTAATTTCATAGAAAACGAATGTTATTTCCGCGATTCGTATTTCCGATTCTTATAGGAAATCGCACATAAAAATAGCACGATCGCTCGTGCTATTTTTGTTGTTGGAGGAGCATCACGGGAGTATGTCCCGGATTGCTTCTTCCAGTTGGTTCTGAGGCGTGCTCGGTGGGATTTTCCCGACTTTAAGAGTTGATTCAAAAAACCCAGGAATCACTTTGAACACATCCCCATCGGAGTGGACTTTATAAGTCACTTCGCCAATCTTTACCTTCACAGGTTCGCTCATGATCATTCCTCCTTTTATATTTGAAAATCAGGCGTAGTTCCACTATAACAGATTTTTTCGGAAAATGGAAATATTTTTGATTTTAAGTATTTTTTGCCTTTTCCTGCTCTGTCTATATAATAACCCTGGAGTCAATTTTTTATAAAACGAACCTATTCTCTCCGAATCTGCTACCGAGGACAGTGTTCCGCTCCTGAAATCAAGACCCTCGTAGGAGCAACCTTCGCTTTCGACAACTTCAAAACATGGGGAGAAAGAGCAAAGATCTGTACAAAGAATATGCCAATATTCTGCGAAGAACCAAACCTCGTAGCGTATGCGCCGTATGACATGCCAGAAAATTTTAAAATGTACAGACCAGGTTCATTACCACTTACTTATTCAAGTGGAGGATATATTCAATTTAGTTGAGCGAATAGTGTAAGCGGAGTAATTATCGGACCATCTTCCGGTTTTCTCAAATACGACCTCGGTTCGTTGGATCTTGGAAGTAATTTTAGTATTGAGATGAGTGTGAAGGGAAGTGCATTGAAGAGAGCGAGTGGAACGTATTTTTTATATAATATATGAAATATTTATCTCAATCAAGATACATATAATGGAAACACAAGATTGAAAACAGGATATTCCGATACACCCATATCAGGTTTTCATGATTTAGAAGAAATTCCACTAAATTCTTTAGATAACAATGAATTATCTATTTTAGATAGCAGTAAATTCTATAGAGTAGTTGTAAAATATGATAATACAAGACCTAAAATTTATATATATAATCTGTACAATATAGGCAGGTTGTGTAGAAAAATTACTTCGTAAAATATCACAAGTTAGGGATATTATAGACAAACAAGATTT
>PCUR01000028.1 GCA_002771035.1 Candidatus Gracilibacteria bacterium CG12_big_fil_rev_8_21_14_0_65_38_15
AACGGACCAGTACGTGTAGTAACAATATGAGGTATGAGTAACGGAGTGAATTTTACTGTTACCAATACTCCGACAGTCAATTATATAGTTCCTACATCTGCCAAGGCAGGACAGGCGGTACAAGTCAATGGAAAATACTTTGGTACGAAATGAACCGGTTCCTATGTGTACTTCTCAAATGGAAGCGGATCATATGTGGCTGCAAATATCATCGGATGGGCCGATGGTAGAATTGATATTATTGTTCCCGCACAGGCAGCGACCGGTAAGATGAAGGTGACTTCCGGATACGGAGATTCAAATCTTACGGATTTCACTATGCTAACAGGAAGTCCTCCCAATAAACCACTTCCGCTTACTCCGGCGAATGGAGCGTTGTGACAATCTCTGAGCCCGACACTTATTACTCAGGATTATATAGATCCAGATGGTGATACGCACCAAGCTTCTTGGTGGGATGTTCGGGAATCTTCCCAGACTTTCGCGAATCCTATTTATACATCGGGTGTGGATACAATCAATAAGACATCTGTTACGATTCCTCCGAATGGAATGAAGTACAATACTACATACTACTGGCGCGTACGATTCGAGGACTCCCGATGAGATTGGAGCGATTGGAGCGATCAATTCCAGTTCAAAACTACAGACGGCGGTACTACCTCGAATAATATTCCGCCAGTAAAACCTACAAATACATCGCCAGTCAATAATACCGTCGATCTCGATCCGAGCGCTGCGCTCGTGCTTTCTGCTTCTGCATATATGGATGGGGAAACATACGAGAGTGTTACTGGAGCAACTGCACAGAATTCCAGTTCATGGCAGGTCCGCAGTTTCGATGGAACATACAGTACTTCGGTTTTTGAACAACTTGTAACCAATTCTCCGCTCACGAGCGTCACTCTTCCAGTAAACACTCTTATGGCGAATCGTACATATTGTTGGCATGTCAGTTATCGCGATGAGGGCGGTGCAAGCTCGGCTTATAGTGCGGAAACATGTTTCAAGACTAAAGATGGGACAGTGGTGGATGGCGGTTCCGGTTGAGCTGGAGGAAGTGGAGGCTGATATTCCCTTCAATCATATGATGCTCCGACTGCCCCAAGTGGTTTCAGTCTTACAAACAATACAACGACCTCTCTCATAAATCTCGTATCAGATAGTTATGTTGACAGTAATACGGATACTCTTACTGGTACGGGCGATAAGCTTCAGACGGTCGAGTGGCAAGTACTTTTGTTCTCTGGATCTACCGGACTCGGACTTTCCACTGATGGAAACGGTGTTGTAACCGATTCACGGATTGCTTCGATTTCTTTTGGAACTGCCAAGAAATTTCGAGAACTTCGAGAAAATTGTAGTGACGATGTCTGTGTTCTCTCGAAAGTTATTTCTTATAATGACCTCGGAGCAGTCGGAACATATCTTGTCAGAGTTCGTCATATGGATCAATATTCCATGTGGGGTGATTTCTCAGATATAAAAACATTCGAAGTAGCTTCTCTGCCGAATCTTTCCCAGTATCTCGGAACACTTCGAAGTATCGCAAACCTAAGTGTCAAGACTATATCAGGAGATTCATCACCTTTTACTTATCTATGGGCAGGAGTAACACAAGCAGGAGGGGTTGGTAGTATTATTGCTGTAAACGGTGGAATGTGCTGAAGCCAAGCTATTCCTGCTATGTACAGTATATATTCCTATTGTCTCTACGATTCCAATACATCCACTGTTTATGGATATATAAGTAGTTATAAATCTAATACTCTGAAATTTGAACCTACGAAAAAAGGAATCTATGACTTCACCGTTACTGTAACGAATTCGGCAACTCTGAAGAGCCTATCAAAAATTATCCCTGTAACTGTACAATAAAGATGGGTACAAATAGTCGTTGTTTTCCTGTCAAAAATACAGAGTGATTTATCGTAGTGATTGTCATAACACTTCTGACTTTATCAATGTTTGTTATATCTAGTGCATGGTATGTGCTCGGTATTTTTACGAAAAACGGAGAATTTTCTACTCTCAATTCCGAGGCACAAAATCTCCTTGAAAACGAACGTGATTTTTTTCGGAATGAACTTCTGAATACTAATACCGATGGTGGTGGTTATACGACAAATGGAGCAGCGAAAGAAGATGAAAATCATGATGATGATGATTTTTATGGAGGACAATATGATACAGATGGAGAACCTGATAATGATGGTACTGCTTTTATGTACAAATTTGGATTTGTTATGCCTAATAAAAAAGAGAATATCTTTTTCTTGAATAAAAAATATACGGATATCACGTGATTTATGGCAAGTTCTCTTTCCGGATTCAATATATTTTCGGACAAAAATACTGACTGTACCATCGAAATATATGATGGAAATATCTATGAAGAAACGCGAAATTTTAAGTTGAAAACGAAGAAAACTCAAACTCTTCAGGCATCTGTTAATTTCGTTCCGATTTCTTCCTCGGACATTCTCCCCAATGATATTATCTTGATATTTATCACTAACGATACCGATGATCTGATATCCTATTCCATAGGATGAGTGGATCTACAAGGAAAGAATATTGTACAGTTTATGCCAGCGAATAACAAAGATAGAAATGTGGACATATACACGAATATTATTCTCAAAGACAAGGACGGGAACTATATTGTATTCGATGCTATGTTTTATGATATCTTGCCACAAGGGAAAAAGCCTATTTCTCCAACGTATCTTCATATAAAAAGTTCAACGGGGACTACGTTGGAATTGGAATGGGATATAAACGACACGACAAACACAGGAGCCTATTATCTCTATCGATGATCCGATTCTTCTGTCGATTGTAACGAACAGTATTTCCTCGAGAAAATCCCTGATGGATATAAGGAAAATTCGATAAGTATTCAATATGACCCAGGTATATTTTACTACGCTTTATGTGGGTCGAACAGTCCATGATATTGAAATGGACTTGAGAATATTGGACATTTGAGCTTGAAAAGCAATACTCTCCAGGTAACCAAATAATTATGATAATACGACAGTATCAAACCCATACGAAATGAACTTCCATCGTGGAGGCGATTATATCGATAATGCTCATATCATTAGTGATGCTTGGTATTTTCCATTTCTTTAATCTGCAAAATAAAAATATCGTATTCTTTATCGATGATGCGCATTCAGAAAATATTCTCGATGAAGCCTATGTTTTCCTTAGTAATTCCCCATACGCGGATATCCCCACAGGAACATATAGTCTTTTTTACGAGAAGGATCCAAGCCAAGATATGGGCAAATTATCTCTGAGGACGATTCCGACTGATATTAATATAGTCTCCGAAGGAGAATACCTGAATGGTAAATGAGAAAATTTGCCAGACTACAATCTCGCTATGGATACGACTCTTTTTAAGAGAACTATTTTTATAGAAAATATAATTTCTCCAATTATAGCGCAGAAGATGAAAAAAATTACCGTGAGAGTTTGGTATCCTGGATGCGATTTCGCCGGAGATCCTTGTAAAAAAAAGGATTTTTTAATTACTGAACCAATTCCTTATGAATAAACAAGGTTATACCTTAATCGAACTGGTCATCTCTATAATGATATTCATAGTGATGCTCCTTATTTTTTTCTATGTTTTGAAAAATACTATACTTTTTGTAAATCTTTACAAACAGGAAACAGTTTTGCTCAATAATCTGAATATTATTAAACTTAAAATCAACGAAAATTTTCAGTATGATAATATAAAACTTCTAAGAGTTCAGGATCTTTCCTCGACAGGAGTATACTCGATAAAAGATACCGTTGTAAATAATCAAAAAATGAATATCATAGACACAATAGCCTTGGAATATGAAGATAAAACATCTTCATGAGGATTTGTTACAACTCAAACAGGAATATTTGTTCTATGAGTTGTAACTGGGACAGAAGGAAAATTGATTGTTCCACCATCTTCAGAATCGGGATTTTTCACGATAAAATACCTCAGTAATACCGAAAATCTTTTCGATTATACGACGAATAACACTGGAATAATCGTACCGTCCTCGCAGGATTATATTAATATGAACGTGAAAATACGTGAATTTCGTTACTCACTCGTCAATAGTGGTGCATATCTCAGAATAGATATGTCTTATGATAATGATATAGATGGGGACTATGAAAAAATTGGACAGACTGATGAATATTATTTTTCCGGTTCAACATATCTGTTAAAAAAGATAGATTTGAAATAATGTACAATTTATATTCTTAATATCTCTTTTTATGAGCAAACAAGGTTTCACTCTGGTAGAACTTATTGTCACTATCACAATTCTTTCTATTCTCGGAACGATTTCATTTTTGAATTTCAATTCGTATGTTTCCAGTTCTCGCGATTCCAAAAGGATTATAGATCTGGAAAGCATATCAGCATCCCTTGAGATTTTCTATAAAAAGAACAGTGGAATTTATCCGAAACCAAGTGATTCTATTATCGTTTCCTATACCGGAACTACTGGTTTGCAAATACCGTTTTCTTATCTTGGTTTCGTAAAAAACGGACTGAAATTAGATTTTAATGAAATTCCTCGTGATCCTATCACGAGTGATTATTACGCATATGGAACAACACTTGATCAGAAATATTATGAGGTTGCTGCAACACTTGAAAACAATGCAGAAATAAAAAAAACCACTTATATTTCTATAGAAACCGCACAGGCATCAACAGAGAATGAATATGCATATATAATCGGAAATTATAACCTCTGAAAGGCTGATCTGCTTATCAAGCACCTCGTTTTCATAATGGATATGGGGGATGGAAAGAAAAAAATACCAAGAACGGATGTAAATATCGGAACATTGAGTGGAACAACGAATCAAGTGGATGTTTTTTCAGATTTTTTCATATTGGAACAATGAGGAACCAATGTTCCGTATCCGATACGATCGAATAATTTCACTTCCACGAGCCAGACCGGAGCGAGTTCAGATTTTACGATAGAAGTATCGACAGGAGTGAATTTAAACTGTTCCACTTGTGGAAATTAGGAAAAGAACAAAGAAAAGAAGACAAACTCTCTCTGTATAAAATATTTCCCTTCTTTTATTGTAAGCCTTTTTCTTTTGACTATTGCCCACTTTTTCATATAATCCCCCGCATACGCGAGTCGTATCCTATATTGTAATGTGTCTCTATGTCTTTTATAAAAGAATCCATGAAGGAGTTTGATCACATTGTTTGGCCAACTTCAGAAGAAACAAAAAAATACTTTATTACCGTAGTTTCCATGATTACGATACTAACGGTATTTCTTTTTATTGTAGGAACTGCTTTGTCCACCGGGCTTTTTACTGCTAAAGAAAAACTCGCACCAGCTCAATCAGCACCGATAAATACTACGACTTCACCAGTTGGTGATTTGAAACTCGGTGATGTGAAAACTACTACCACTGAAACTTCAGCAAAATAATTTTATTCTCTCTTGTATTTTACATCTATGCTTTTTGATAGTATGAACACTGCCCCAAAGGGCGAATGGTATGTTATCCGTGTTATTTCTGGAACAGAGGAAAATGTTCGATCATCGCTTATGCAGCGTCGAGAAGCATTCAATCTCGAGAATCATATCCTTGAAGTCTTCGTTCCGACACACGATACTATTTCGGTTCGTGCGAATGGAGAAAAAGTAACGAAACAAAAAAATATTTTCCCGGGGTATATCCTCGTGAAAATGGTAGTTACTAACGAAAGTTGGTATATCGTTCGAAATACTCCGAATGTTACCGGGTTTCTCGGTGCTGGTACTATACCGGTTCCTGTGAGTGGTGCGGAACTTGATAAACTCAAGGGAGCATTGAGTGAAAAGAACGCAGCCTTTACTATCAAGTTCCAAATCGGAGATTTGGTGATTATCAAAAGTGGTGCATTTAAAGGAAGTGAAGGGAAAATAACCGAGATAAACGAAGAAAAAGGTCTTGTGAAAGTGGAAGTCAATATTATGGGTCGTGATGTTCCTGTGGAAATCGATTTCATGAGTGTGAAATCAAAGAAATAAAAATTTTCCAAAAACCGATTAGTAACCTGTTTCTCTTTTCATGCGTATATTTTCGTATATTCTCGCCACTCTCGTTACGATTTTTGTACTTAATATCGCTCTCTCTTTTTCGCTTCCGTCATATAGAAATACTTTAGTAAATACACGAACAAGCATATTCCCTGTAACGAAAAAAACTCTAGATATTCCAATGGTGGATGAGAAAATATCGGAAAGCGCTCGTTTGGTTGAGTCGCTCGATCGTATCGATAAGCATATCGAATCATTGAATGAGGCGAAAAAGACAGAAATCGAAACAATCAATACAGAAAGCACATCCGGTACTGTTATTTCTCTTATAGATACTCTTCCGAAAGAACCAGAAATACTGCTCTCCGGAATATTCCTCTCAAAGATTATGCCAGAAGTGATGGTGAAGAAGATAGACAACTCCTGATTCTTCGGTATTCAGGTTATGGGAAAAATACTCTATAATACGTATTTCGATGAGAAGAGAAATATAAAAGTTTATGCTTTCGCAGATACATATGATACGATTCTCCTGAATATGAAGCTTACGAGTAGTGTATATACACTTAACGAAACCGATCAATTTTTCTGATATACCTTTTTCCTAAATCAAATAAAAAAAGACCCGAAAGATACGACCGTACGGTTTATAACCGCTCTGGAAGGTCGAGCCATTGGTGTTGAGGTACCAAAAAGCTATTATCCCACATTGAAAACTCTCCTCCTTAAAAGTAAATAATTTCTCTATTTTTTCATTTTTTATTATTATGGCAAAAGTAACACTCCTTACAAAAGAAGGACTTAATGAATTTCAGGTAGAACTTCAAAATTTAAAAGAGGTTCGTCGTGTAGAAGTTGCGGCAAAACTCAAAGAAGCTATCTCTTATGGAGATCTTTCGGAAAATTCTGAATATGAAGATGCTCGTAGTGAGCAGGCACAAATAGAAATCCGTATCGCGGAACTTGAAGAAATCATGAAGAATCATGAAATTATTGATACGAAAAAAACGAATAAAAAACAAACTGGAGTAAATGTAGGAAGTCTTGTAACTATCACTTCCGTTGATGATGGAAAGAAAGAAACTTTTCGTATCGTTGGTTCTACTGAATCTGATATTTTTGAAAATAAACTGTCTAATGAATCTCCTATTGGAAAATCTCTTATTGGAAAAAACTTAGGTGATATTGTAAAAGGACAAGCTGGTTATGGTTCCTTCGAATACAAAATTGTAGAGATCAAATAGAAATCTTTGCAAAATGTGAACTTTACGTTCAAATCTTACGTTCCTCGCTCGTTGTACTACTTCGTACATCTCGCTTCGGCACCACGGGCGAGAGCACTTACGCGATTTTCACGAAAACTTCATCATTTCTCAGAAGATTTCTGAATCCAGAGAAAATTTAACGCTTAACTGGGCAAGACCCTAACTATAACTATGAATTTCTTTGCTCAGTATATCATACTCGTTCCGGTAATTGCTTGGATTATTTCAGTGGTTCTCAAGTGATTTTATGGGCTTCATATGAAGAACTTCTCACTCTCTCAGACACTCGGTTCTGGAGGAATGCCAAGCGTACATAGTGCTCTTGTTACGAGTATTACAACGGCTCTCGGAATCAAATATGGAATATTTTCTGATATATTTGCCATCGCTCTCGTATTTTCGATGATTATTATCTACGATGCTATCAATGTCCGATTTGAAGCAGGTCTTCATGCGAAAGCCTTGAATCAACTCCGATGCAATAAAGAACAAGCAAGGGATTATAATTTCAATGAATCCATCGGGCATCTCCCAGAGGAAGCTTTTGCGGGAAGTGTGATAGGAATTATCGTTGCAATCATACTCATGAATATATAGAAAAGATATTTAAAAAGCGAACTTCGCATTCAAGTTTTACGTTCCTCGTTCGCCGTACTGTTTCAGTACGTTTCACTTCGGTACGCAACTTTTATGCGAATTTCATCTTTTTAAATATCTTTTCTTTTTAAGATAAACATTTTTCAAAAACTAACAATCATCAACTTCCTATGTTCTCCATTTACGACGAAGTAAAACTCAAGGCGTTCCTTCTGGAACATGGACACAAGAACTTTCGGTACGCTCAAATCGAGCATGCAATTTACAAGGATCTCGTGACGGATTTCGACGCTATGACGACAATATCGAAAGAACTTCGTGATCTTTTGAAAACTACTTGTTATTTCACTTCGCTTAAAGTGAAATCCGCTGTAACTTCGGACGATGGACAGACAACCAAATTTCTCATAGAAACACACGACAATAAATTCCTTGAAGCAGTTATTATGCGACACCTCTCAGGGCGAAATACTTTATGTGTTTCCTGTCAGGTTGGATGCCCAATGGCGTGCAGTTTCTGTGCGACCGGGAAACTCGGACTTACGCGTAATCTTGATTTCACTGAGATTGTGGAACAGATTATGATTGCAGTGCATCACCTTGCGAAAGAAGATAAAAAGCTTCGGAATATCGTCTATATGGGAATGGGAGAGCCATTTCTCAATTATGAGAATGTGAAATGTTCGATAGAAATAGCATCGGGACAGAAAAAACTTGACCTTTCGAGTCGTCGTATCACGGTTTCTACATGTGGAATCGTTCCCGGAATCAATAAAATCGCCGAGGATTTTCCTCAGGTTTCGCTCGCTATTTCTCTCCATGCTCCGACTGATGAAGCTCGTAAATGAATTATGCCCGTAGAACAGACATATCCACTCGACAAGCTTATGGAAGCGCTCGATGCGTATGTGGCAAAAACCAATAAACGAATTTTTTACGAATACATAATGATTAACGGTCTCACTGATCGTCCAGAATACGCGAAAGCGCTTGCAGATCTCCTTCGTGGAAGACTTGCTCATGTGAATTTTATCCCGTATAATCCTGGGGAAGGAAGTTCCGATTCTAAGATGCTCCCAACCTCCAAAGTTATGATCAAGAAATTCCAAGATGCTCTGGAAGCGGCAGGAGTTCCCTCTACTATCCGCCATACGATGGGAGATGATATCGATGCTGCCTGCGGACAGCTTGCTCTCAAAGAACAGGAAGGGAAATAAGATATATTTTTGAGATTATGAAAAGTAAGAGAGTATTTATTCTAAACTTACAAATATATGGATTCTCCTATTCTTAATCTTGAACCAAAAAAAACCAGAAGAGAAATTCAGGATGAAATCCGGAAACAGAAAGCACTCAAGAAATCTGAACGAAAGGCTGCTCTCAGGAGAAAAACCGAGAAAAAACTCGCTGAAAAAGCCGAGAGAAAAGTGATGCACAAAGTGAATAATGCGAAACGGAAACTGGAGAAAAAAATAGAAGCAAAAACTTTGAAACGAAGATGAAACGAAGAAAATCCAAAAAAATAATCCGCCACGGCGGATTATTTTTTGATCAAGAATTTTATGAGTTTCAGACTTACGAGTGTTTTTCTGAGGTTTTTTTTCGGATTGGAAAGAGCTCGATAGAGCCATTCTATTTTCAGCTTCCGTATCCAAGCCGGAGCACGTTTTTCGGTTCCGGACCAGAAATCGAGGAGTCCACCGACCGTAAAGACGAGACATTCCATTTCTTCGATTTTCTCTCTGTTGTTTTCGACCCAGACTTCCTGACGAGGACTTCCTCGTCCGACTAGAAGTGTTCGGATAACCCTTTCCTGTTTCGGTTTTATCTCGCTCCAGTCGAATTCCTCAAATCCGTTTTGAACGGAAATGACCGGAAATCCGAAAGTTCACGTTATATATATTGCCGATTTTTGCACTGTTTCTTCGGTCGCTCCGTAAAGGAAAATCTCCACTTTTTTATCTTTCGGAATATTTGAAAGAAAACAAGGGAGAAAATCTGTTCCATTCAAGTTCGGAAGTTCTTTTCCGAAATGTTTTCTGTAAAGAAGATTCAGAGCAATGCCGTCTGGCAAAAGAAAATCCCCACTTAAAAGAGCTTTCCTATAATTTTCTTTTTCTGGTGTGCTTTTCTCGCTATCGAGCTCATTGAGGACAATGCTTGCAAAATAGAGAAAATGTACAATACAATATACTTTTTCTTTATAATTCTCGAGAATATTTTTCGTGGTATTTTCCGCATCAGTAAGAGTGAACTGAGAGAAGATTTCCGTAAGATTTTTATTCATTTTCCATGATTATTTTTAAAATTTTTTCTTTAGTATAAGATAAAACACAAAAAATCAACTGCTTCTTTTTGAATTTTTCGGCTTTTCTGATACAATGAAGCAAATCTTTAATGAAGCCTATGACCCCAAGTGAACTCATCATTATTCTCGTCATTGTTGTTGCTATCCTTTTTTGAGTATTTCTCTATACCAAAAGACGGATAGATTTTCGGCGTTCTATCGATATGGTTTTTCTTCGTATCCTCATTCCGAAAAAGGAAAGCGAACAGGATGAACGAAAGGAAACGACCCGAGATTTCAAGGAACAGATTAGTCTTATGGAACAACTTCTTTCATCACTCAAATCTCTTCATTCTGGCGGATGGAAATCAAAACTTTTTGGTCAGGATTATATTTCCCTTGAGTATGTGGCTCATAAACAGGAAATATATTTCTATATCGTCGTTCCGAAAAAAGCAAAGAATCTCATCGAGAAACAGATTAGTGCATTCTATAGCGATGCGGTTATTGATGAAACAGAAGAGATTGATATTTTCCAGAATAAGAAAGTAGTAAAAGGAGTGGAACTTATTCTCTCAAAATCCTTTCATTATCCGATAAAAACTTATCAGAAACTTGAGAGTGATCCTATAAACACAGTTCTCTCGACTCTCGGGAAACTCGGAGAAACCGAAGCGGCATCGATTCAGATTCTTCTTTCTCCGATATCCGATACTTGGCAAAAATCGGTGAAGAAAACAGAGAAACACAAAGGATGAAAACTTTCTCTCAATCCATTTTCTTGGATTATGAGTCTTTTTAGTGTTCTTTTTTCTTCTCCGGAAGAAAGCAAGAAGGAGGATTCTCACGAAAGTGAGGATGAGGACGGAGTTATGAAAGAGAAACGCAAAAAAACCGGATACGAAGTCGTGATTCGTATTATCGCAACCGGGGACGATGCATATATGGTGGAATCGGAGATGAAGAATATTACTTCGTCTTTTTCTCAGTATTCCATAGCTATGGGAAATGGTTTCAAATCCGAGAAAAAGACGAATCTTGACGGATTTATGCGAGAGTATATTTTTCGGCATTTCCCATTTTCTTTTACTCGAAAATCAGTTCTTAATATCGAAGAAATAGCTTCTGTTTTCCATCTTCCACATTCCAAATACAATAAAACTCCCGAAATCCGTTGGCAGAATTTCAAGATTGTGAAAGCGCCAGTCAATCTCCCAAGCGAGGGACTCCTTCTTGGATTTAATACCTATAAAGGTGTTACGAAAGAAGTTCGCGTTCAAAATGAAGATCGTTTCCGTCATTTTTATATTATCGGACAGACGGGTACGGGTAAATCGACAGAACTTCAGGTGATGGCACGACAGGATTTCCGCCTTGGAAACGGAGCGTGTATTATGGATCCGCACGGAGAACTCGCTCTTGATCTCCTTCCTTTCGTTCCACGCGAACGTGCTGATGATGTTATCTACTTCGATCCTGCAGATATGTCTAGACCGATGGGAGTTAATATCCTCGAAGCTACAACTGATGATGAGAAACAGATGGTGGCACAGGACGCGATGAATATCATGATCAAACTTTTTGGTCCGGAAATTTTTGGACCTCGTATTCAGGATTATTTCCGAAATGGAGTTCTGACGCTTATGGATTACCCAGGAGGATGTGCTCTCACCGATATTATGCGACTCTTTACCGATGATGATTTTCAAAAAGAACGTCGTCGTACGCTTAAAAACCCGGTCGTTAAGGCTTGGTGGGACTTCACTTTCGCTAAGATGGGAGAACGTGAAAAGGGTGAAATTATTCCGTATTTTGCTGCTAAATTTGGAGGATTTATCACCAATACAATGATGAGAAATATCATCGGACAGACCAAGAGTTCTTTTGATGTATTCGATGTTATGCAACAAAAGAAACTTCTCTTCATTAATCTCTCCAAGGGAACACTCGGAGATATCAATTCCACACTTTTGGGACTTATTATGGTTTCCAAAATTCAGATGGCGGCGATGCGAAGACAGAATGTCGTGAAGGAGGAACGAAGCGATTTCTTTCTCTATATCGACGAGTTTCAGAACTATGTCACCGATTCCATCGAATCTATCCTTTCCGAAGCTCGAAAATATCGTCTCGGACTGGTAATAGCACATCAATACTTGGGACAGCTCCAGAAATCCGACGCGCTTACGAAATCGAGCCTGAATTTGAAAGATGCGATTTTCGGTAACGTGGCGAACAAGATCTGTTACCGAATCGGACCGGAAGATGCAGAATTCATTTCCAAGGATTTCGCTCCAGTATTCTCCAACCAGGACCTTGTAAATATCGACAACCGCAAGGCGGTTATGCGACTCTGTATCGATGGACAGGCGAGCTCTGCATTCAGTCTCACGCCCGTGAATCCGTATACCGAAAAAGGTGACCCGATACTTGCCCGTGCCTACAAAGAACTTTCCCGCCTCAAGTACGGACGAGATCGGGAGTTTATCGAAAAAGAAATCATTTTTAGAATTTGAGCTTAATATTATTTTTTCTATGAAAATCATCCTTTCCATCCTCATTTTCCTTCTGTCTCTCGGAAGTGTTTTTGCTGTGGAAAACAAGAGGGATTCACTCTACAACGATTACACCAATAATGTAAAAAATCTTTGTGCAAGCTCAGGATCCGAGTGGTCAGGTTGGAAAACAGGAAGTCTCATAAAAATAGTACAAGTGAATTATGCTGATATAAATAACCAAAAAGGAGGGGATATAATCTACAAAAAATATTTGAAGGAACTTCAGGCGGATGCTTCCAAAATCGATTCTTTTTGACTTGGTAATGGACCAGTATTTCTCGACAAGGCATCCTATATGTATAAGGAAACTATGAGTGCCCTCTACGCTTGTGCAGTTATGAATGTACGGGTTCGAACTATTAATACGATCCTGAAGATTCCGACCACTCGATCCAATCTCAAAGAGGTTTTAACCAAGGAACGCGATAGTACTGCGAAGAGTCTATCGGAAAAAGGATGTTTGCAAGTTACGGATACCTCGGAACTTTCTCTCAGAAAAACTCTTCTGGATAATACAACGTACCAGTATTGTAATTACCGATACTATCTCAATTATCTCGATAACGTCTCAAAAGATTCCATTGAAACATATTTCGGCGACAGTACGATTGCAAAAGATAATTTCGCCAAACAGGATACAAATACCGCTGCTGTTACTCAACAAATTGCTCGAGGAGTAAATAAAATTAAGAACGAAATAATTCACACAAAAGAAGTTTTCCCTCAGGCGATGGTCGCTTTCTCGGAATTTGAGAAAACCTACGCTTCACATATTATTCTTCAATTCATTCTTCAGGATTACATAGATCTGAGAACCACACTCAAAAGTGTTATGAATCCTATCGGACAGGTAATCTACAAGGCTTCTAATGCCCAGGCACCATAATAAAATCTCTGCAAAATACGACCTTCGTACTCAAACTTTACGTTTCCTCATTCGTCGTACTATTTCGTACGCCTCATTCCGGTTCGCAGTTTTCATACGAATCTCATTATTTTTCAGGAGATTTTCATTTTTCACACAAATTCTATCGTTCTTTCATAACTCGCAAATCCTGGCATAATAGAAAATAGTGTGTGGCTAAAATAAGGAGTATTTGGCATAATAGAGCCAAATACTCCTTTACTTTTACCAGAGTGAATAAAAGTTATCAGAAAAGATGCAAAAAATGCTCGGGTTGCAAGATCAAGAAAGATGGATTCATGAGATGAAAGCAAAGATACAAATGCAAGGATTGTTGATATGTCTTTCAGAACAAGACTCGCACTCTTGTAAACTCCAATGATGCAGGTATCTGGAAAGATTACTCCATCTGAAAACAGACATACGCTGAGCTTTCCGCCAAGTATTGAATCAGCGTGCGAACCGTGCAGAAGAAACTCGACGATTATGTCCTTCCGAAGAAAGTACTGATACCAAGACCGATTATTCTCCTTGTAGATACGACGTACTTCTGAAACATTGGAGTAATGGCTTTCAAAGATGCTCTCGGGAAGAGAATAATCCATTGCCGGCTCGTGACCAATGAAAGTGCTTCTGATTACAAACTCTGAGTGAAAGAACTACAAGATGAATGATGGGTTATCGAAGGTATCGTCTCTGATGGAAAAAGAGGACTACTCGGATGATTCGGAGATATCCCCACTCAGATGTGCCAGTTTCATCAGGTGGCCATCATTCGGAGGTATGTTACCAAAAAACCAAAGATTCAAGCCAATAAGGATTTGAAAGTTCTCGGAGAACTCCTGACCAGAACCGATAAGGAAACTTTTGAGTATGCTCTGGATTTGTACGCAGAGACCTACAAGGACTTCCTGAAAGAAAAGAGTACCTGAGCAGATGGAAAGACTCGCTATACTCATAAAAAGACCCGCTCTGCATACTTTTCACTGAGACGAAACTTGCAATATCTCTTTGTTTGGTATAATCGTCCATGAAAGCTCAAGATACCAAATACTACCAATTGATTGGAATGATATTTTTCTCATCTGAAATCCAAAGTACGGATACATAGATGATTAAAAAAGGAGAGAAAAATCAAACTGATTCTTTCTCTCCTACTCGG
>PCUR01000009.1 GCA_002771035.1 Candidatus Gracilibacteria bacterium CG12_big_fil_rev_8_21_14_0_65_38_15
ATTAGAAACTAAGTGTTGCCAAGTCTATCAGATACAGTAGCTGAAAGCAAAGGATTTGTACCAACACATTTTAGGCTTATCTCAGTATTTATTCTATTGGTCATTTTCTCGTTGATTGTTTTATAGGAACAACTAACCCCATGGTTAATTTCTTTTGGGAATAAAGTTATTTTTACACACTGTGTTTTATTTAAAGGCATTATTCTTTCGGCTTTTGGTGGATACATAAGTCAGAGTCACATATTTTTTGGCCAGCCTACAGGTGGTATAATAAAAAATGGTACATCTGAACACATAAAGAATCATAATTTTCGAGTTTCCAATATCTCATAATGAGCATTTAGAAATAACGGCCAAAAATCATTTGCTAAGCTCATTGCCGTTGTTAGGATATAATCTTTGTTTGCTACTGCATCATAATTTCATGCTTTTATGTAATCATATGTTTCACGAATAGTCACATTGGTTTTATAGCCTGTTTCCTTTTGCATTTTCTTAAATCGCTCTTCAAAATGTTCGAATGTTTTATATCTATTCTGAAACATAATCTTCATGGATTTTTGGTAATTGTATTTTAGAGTTTCCAAAAAACGCTTTGTTCTTGTGAATTGAAAGGCAATAAATCACGATAGAATTTGCCAATCTCTTTCTATGAGCTTCTCGTGTGTTAAGAATTTTCCTAACACATTTTTAATGCCTCATTCAAGAATGAAAGAAAAAGTAAATTTTTCGAAAAAGTAATTCTTTTTTCCAGATTTATCGGTAAATACATATATATCCTCTTCTTTTAGAATAGAATTTGTTGACACTTTACTCTCGTTTACAAAATCTTTCTTGGATAAATCATATAAATATATCATTCCATCATTATTTTCAGTAAACCCATTAAGAAAGACTCAAGGAATAGTATGTTGCCGTTCTAATTCAAGATTTTTAATAACTCATTTTTTGATATTTGTAGGGTATGTAAATTTCTCTAAGTTTTCAACAAATTTCGATAAATTATCAAGCTCTTCTTTCGAATGTTTACTTTCATCAGCACTATTTATTAATTCTCTAAGTTTTTCTTTAATTTTTTCCATTTATTTAAATGTAAAGAATATACTTGCAGTATATCTGTTTTTTTAGAATAACAAGTTATGGCAGACCATATCTTTCATGGAAAGGCATTTAAATAATCCCCTCTCGGTATCGAGAGGGGATTATTGTTGATTTCTTTTGAGAACTCTCAGCATCCAACCCACCAGAAGACAAAACTATGAGGAAGTAAATAAACCTTTCGATAAGGAGATAGTCCATCCGCACGTTCTCGTACGGATACCTTGTTACGACTTTAGCCCAGTTAGTGATTTTACTATGGACCCCAATATTGCTTCGGGGGCTTCCAGCAGAACCACCTTCCATGCCATGACGGGCGGTGAGTACAAGACCCAGGAACATATTCACCGTGACATGTCTGATTCACGATTACTAGCAATTCCAACTTCATGGAGGCGAGTTGCAGCCTCCAATCTGGACTGAGATCGGCTTTATGAGATTAGCTTGCCCTCGCGGGTTTGCAACTCTTTGTACCGACCATTGTATCATGTGTGTAGCCCTAGGCATAAGGGCCATGCTGATTTGACGTCATCCACACCTTCCTCCTGATTAACTCAGGCAGTCTCATTAGACATAGTAACTAATGACGTGGGTTGCGCTCGTTAACGGACTTAACCGAACACCTCAAGGCACGAGCTGACGACAACCATGCAGCGCCTGTCTCTACATTCTCTTGCGAGCACTCCAACGTTTCCGCCGGATTCGTAGGATGTCAAGCCTAGGTAAGGTTCCCCGTTTATTGTCGAATTAAACCACATGATCCACTGCTTGTGTGGGTCCCCGTCTATTCATTTGAGTTTTAACCTTGCGGCCGTACTCCTCAGGTGGGGTACTTAATGCGTTAGCTTGAAGCACTGGGAACAAGTCCCAACACTCAGTACCCATCGTTTAGGGCGTGGACTACAAGGGTATCTAATCCTTTTCGCTCCCCACGCTTTCGTCTCTCAGTGTCAATACGGTTCCAGGAAGCTGCCTTCGCTTTTGGTATTCTTGTATGTATCAACGGATTGCACCCCTACTCATACAATTCTGCTTCCCTCTCCCCGATTCTAGAAATATAGTATCTCCCACAAACACGGAGTTGAGCTCCGGTCTTTCATAGAAGACTTGTATTCCCACCTACAGACGCTTTACACCCAGTAATTCCGGATAACGCTTGGGGCCTACGTATTACCGCGGCTGCTGGCACGTAGTTTGCCGCCCCTTATTCCTGTGGTACCGTCATTATCTTCCCACAGAAAAGGAGTTTACACGAGTAAACGCGTCATCCTCCACGCGGTGTCGCTCCGTCAGGCTTTCGCCCATTGCGGAAGATTCCTCACTGCTGCCTCCCGTAGGAGTATGGACCGTGTCTCAGTTCCATTGTGGCTGGTCGTCCTCTCAGACCAACTATCCGTCATAGCCTTGGTGAGCTATTACCTCACCAACTAGCTGATAGAAAGCATGCCCCTCCCAAAGCGCCTTGCGGCTTTAACCCGTAGGTCATATGCGGTATTAATCCGGATTTCTCCGGGCTATCCCTCACTTTGGGGTAGGTACAAACTTGTTACTCACCCGTTTGCCACTAACGTGACTGACAACGCATAACTGACAATTTGTTAATGAGATATCAGTTATCAGGGATCAGTAATTAGAATGGATTTATTTAATAGATTTATTAAAAATCTTCCTTTCTGATACCTGCCTTCTGCCTTCTGATACCTTATAACTAAATTATAGGTTCTGTGTTGCCAATCACGTCCGTTCGACTTGCATGTGTTAGGCGCACCGCTAGCGTTCATCCTGAGCTATGATCAAACTCTTTTAAACGTAATCTCTTTCGTGAATGAGCGATTTCTTCGTCAAAATTTCCGTGTCTTGCTCACCGTAGCTTCCGCTACGACTCGCTCGATACTCGATTTTTCCTCGAACTCATCTCATTTCGAAAGAGATGCTAGCATATATAAATATATAACTAATAGACCTTTTTTATAGTACATATCTAGGTACTTTATGTATCGTGGTTATTTACTTCCCCATTTGAAGTTTCATCTTCTTGTGGGTAGGATGTT
>PCUR01000045.1 GCA_002771035.1 Candidatus Gracilibacteria bacterium CG12_big_fil_rev_8_21_14_0_65_38_15
CGAAGAGCAGAACAGGAAGGTAAAACCTTAGGAACAAAACCAACACATTTTAGGCTTAATCGAAAAACCAACACATTTTAGGCTTATCTCGAAAAACACATAAGAAAATGGGTGAATATTTACAAAAAGACTCCTGATTTCTCAAGAGTCTTTTTGTTTTTGGAAATATTTTGGTGAACCATTCACCGAGAAAATTGAACATATAAAAAACTTTCTTGCACAAAGTAGCATTGCATACAGACAATCAATCGTGAAGTTTTACATACGGGAATATGAATGACGGAAATCTATTCTTTCTTCACTTACTTTAAAGCAAAAGAGATTTTATCAGATACAGGAAGATATAGCAACAATACAATAACCTAAGACTATATGAACAACATGGTCCATATAACTTCAATTGTAATGTTCTACAAAGAACCAAGTATCAAATACATAGAAACACACTGATATATTCATTATATCACCAACACCCGGGAGATAACCAATCTCCCGGGTGTTTTTTTTACTTTCTTTATCATCTACTTTTATGCTAAGACCATATCAAAGAACCGTAACGATACACGATGCGAGTGGGAATATAACCTCGATCAACCTCGAAGTTACCTATCACAACGGATATCCCGAGTTCACCATGAGTAATGAACATGGACAATGACAGGACCGTATATCTCCGAAGGGGGATAATCAGAAGAAGCTTCTGAGAATATGGCATGAATACCGTCTCAATGGTATGCACGCAGGCACTCCTGAACAGGAAGAAGCTCTGAAGGATAGGTATGGTGTATGATTCACATACGAACAGAACATAGAGTATCTGAAGCTCATAGGACTCTATGCTACTGAGCACGAGGGGCGAACATATCAATACGGGTCCGGATGGATTCGTAAGGATCTACCCAAGAACTTCATTGATACCCTTGAAGCTCTTTGTGATAATCTCGATATAGAAGAGGATGAACACAATGCGAATCCTATAACTGAATCTATGATAGATGAAGAGTTTTTCATAGAGAAAGCAAAAGAGCTTGATATCACTCCTGAGAAACTCATGGCGATATGTCTCCATTGCACGATAACAGTCGAGGGCATCGAGCATATCAATAACGAGCAAGCGAACAACTTCTGTATCGAAGGGCAGGACTATCTCGTATGAACAGAGAGTGAAGTAAATAAAGCCCATCTCGAATATATAGAGAATCTTGTGGATGAGTGTGGTATCAAAGTATTCTCGTCCGTGGGAAAGCCAAGAGTTACACAGGACTTCGACTGATCCATCACCGTAAATGCCTGAGAAGTATATATCACTGCATCCGAGAGGGGCAATTCACTTGCATCCTATGATGGAAATGAGAATGAAGTGAGGGTAAATGGTGAAACATTTTACCTCTACAGACGATAGGTCCCCGAGAGATGCAATTCTTCTCGGGGATTTTTTTATTTATCCTAACCCATATCTATTATGGAACTATTAACAAAAGAGATTCTCGAAAAATTTCGAGCAACCGGATCACAGGAACATATTCCCGATCCACTAATCGTAGTGAAGTACTTTACACCATGGACTAACTGGACATGGTATGCCACTGAATTCGATGAAGCAGAATGAATCTTCTTTTGATACGTTGTCGGACAGGAAAGTGAATGGGGTTATTTTTCACTTGAAGAACTCAGATCTGTCAGAAGCAGTTTTGGGCTCGCTATCGAGCGCGACTTACACTTTGTAGGTAAACATATCTCCGAAGTATTATAAGTGCCAGCAATGGGCTATAACAGTGTGAATTTTACATCTTTTACCATTACCTTTTTATGAATAATAACGCAAGTACATTACCAGTCGTAAAATCTATCTCAGATGATATGGATTCTACTCAGCTCCTCTTAAAGCCCATAGCCTCCATCGATTCTATCGTTGAGGCTTACAAAGAGTATAGTCTCCTCAAAACAAGACTTCTCTCTGAAAATGATTATCAGATTATTAAAGGGAAGAAGTACATCAAGAAATCCTGATTCCGAAAGCTCTCGACAGCGTTTGGGATCTCTACTCAGGTCATGAAAGAGAACCGTCTGAATCTTGAGTGATACTTTGTCTATGAAATAACCGTTCGAGCTATTGCTTCGAACGGAAGATACGCAGAAGCTTGTTCATCTTGTGCAAGTAATGAGAGAGACTTTAGCCACATAGAAAATGATGTCCGAGCAACAGCCCAAACACGAGCAAGTAACAGAGCAATAGCGGACCTTATAGGGTCATGAGAAATATCCGCCGAGGAAATGTATACCGTAGACACTAAACACGCTACCACAGAACAACCAGCTATGTCTAAGGTGCATATCTATGAGGATGATTCTACTGATGTTTCTGGTCCTGAGGATGTATCTGGATTTATTCACAAGTGAAACAGGACTTATTCTGGAAGTGAAGTTATGACAACCAAGCAAAAGAGTCTACTTGTGAAGCTCATTGAAAACAAATACAAAGATGAACAAACTCGATCAGGATTATTTCAGAGACTTCCTTTTCTCACGAAACAAGAGGCAGGAGATGCGATAAAGAAAATGCTCGGAACGAAAGAACCGAGTTACAGTTAGTATTCCCAAGACTATGCAGACAGATTACATAGTCTTTTTTCTTACCCAAACCACAGCCCCGCAACCCTTTAGTAATACTCATAAAATAGCGAAGAATAGATGAAAAATCATTTGCTTTTTTATGGAAATTTCATATACTATTAACAGTTCATAGAGAGGAAATCAAAGGGTTCATTCTCAGATAAAAATATTCAAATCATATAGACCGAAGTTTCTCATGGAACGGAGGTCTATTTTAGATTCAGTTTTCTCGCCAAAGGTCCTACAGGAGAACCGAGTACAGATTCTTATATAGGGAATAAAGTATAAGAAAATACCATATGTCATACCAATAAGTGTATCTATAAATTATGATGCACAGCAATGTACTTATTAGCAACTCATCATACACTGTCATATACTATATAAAAGTTACATGAAAATTATATACGTATCATATACCCCCCTACGCAAGAAATGCTCTTATTTGTAAAACTTAATCAGGTTGTGTAGAAA
>PCUR01000037.1 GCA_002771035.1 Candidatus Gracilibacteria bacterium CG12_big_fil_rev_8_21_14_0_65_38_15
ATTTAAGTGATTCAAATGTTTCTATGTATCCGAACACTATACGGAAGTTAATATTTCTCATAAAGGATACATTACATTTGGTCCTTGTAATTTACTTAATAATAAAAAATTTACCATAAATAATCTTATTGAACTACTTGCTTCAGATAAATATGTTTTATGCACTAATTCTGCTTGTAGTTGTTGAATAAATTTAAAAAAGGAGGGGGGTAGTAATTTTTCTAAAACAACTCAAATAGAGAATATTTTATCAAAAGAGATAAGAAAATCTTTGGTGGATTTTGATTTAATCAACGTGGGAGTTTCTATAGGTAGAAATATAAATATAGATTTGAAGTACAAAAGCTGGTATATATTTTTTTATATTGAAAAAGACAATCGGGATACTGATTTATGTTTGATTAATTACATCGTAAAAAACGAGGAAAATATCATTGTAATGGATATAAGTACACTTGAGGATAAAATCCTATTTTTAATAGAGAATAGAATTAAGATATTTGCTAAATTTTATTTCATATTTCATAAAATTTTATTTCTCCAACCAAAATAACGATGCCGAACCGAACCAATCTCCTCTCGAAAGAAAAAACTCAGGCGCAGAATCGTGTTTGGGTTCGTATTGCTTCGGCTTGTAACAATAAGTGTATTTTCTGTCTAGATTCCGATGCACAGAATGGAACTTTTGTTGAGGAAATAGAGGTGAGAAAACAGATACAAAATGGATTCAAAGAGTGACACGAAAATCGAGTGATTATCTCGGGATGAGAGGCGAGTATCAATCCGAAATTTCCAGAATATATACAGTATGCGAAAAAGATTTGATATGATCGAGTACAAACAGTCACCAATGGTAATACCTTTGCTTCAGAGGATTTTTGTAAAAAAGTGTTTGATGCTGGACTGGAAGAAGTCACATTCTCATTTCATGGACATAATGAACGACTTCACGACTATCTAGTCGCAACTCCTGGAGCTTTCAAGAAATCGCTCAAGTGACTCATCTTCATCAAGAAAAATTATCCGAATATCATCATAAATGTAGATGTTGTGGTAAACAAAATCAACGTCACATTCCTTCCGGAAATCGTGAAGTTTTTTATGAAACTCTGAGTATACGAATTCGATCTCCTTCAGATTATCCCTTTCGGTCGAGGTTTTAGTGAAAACAAAGACAAATTATTTTACGATATAGAGGAAAATATAAAATCTCTACAGGAAACCTGGAAATTATCGAGAATCCCTGGAATGTATATGTGGACGAACCGTTTTCCTGCCGAGGCATTTGTCGGGTTTGAAGACCTTATTCAAGATCCACGAAAGATAAAATGAGAAGTTATGTGAGAAGCGTACAATATGTTCGAGACATTTATCAAATCCGAAGGAGAAACAAAACCGAACTGTTTTTGAGAAGCATGCGAATTCTGTTTCCAGAAGCAGTATTGCCACGATTTTATCGAAAATAGAGAAACGACTAAAATACCTGATTCCAAGAAATACGAGATTATTTCTGGCGAAGAATTCCCAAGTCAGGTTTACGAGAAGTATGGAAAAGATAGGGAAGATTTCCTACAATATCTGAAATGAGTAAAAAAACCGCTCATAAATATCCCAATATGTCTTGGATGAAGCGGTTTGTACCAGACATACAACGATATAAAAGAAGAAAAAACACTTGAGGATTACACGTATAAATACATCAGAAATCTTTACCGAAAAAAGGCTTTGTCTTGTAAGGATTGTATATATAATGACAAATGTGATGGAATACACATCAATTTCATCCGAAGCTACGGTTTTAATATTCTCCAACCAGTAAAAACTCAATAATTATGGCAAATATCTGATATATTCAAGTAAATCGCTACTGTAACAATCAGTGCCATTTTTGTTCGAACCCAAGCAATGGGAATAATATCAGTTATGAAAGATGAATAGAACTTATAGATGATTTTGTTGATAAAAATTACGGTGGAATAATTTTTACAGGATGAGAGCCGACTCTTTCTCCCGATCTGCCCAAATGGATACAATATAGTACATCCATAGGTATGGAGTGTCGGATTATTTCAAACGGGATGATGTGTTCCAATTCTGATTATGTAAAAAAACTCAAAGATTCCTGACTTTCGCTTATACATTTTTCACTTTATTCTCATATTCAGAAAGTTCATGATTTTCTCACCGATACTCCAGGAAGCTATAGTAAGCTATTGCAATCTATCCAAAATGCTTTGAAACTCTGAATACGGGTACAGTTAAATTGTGTTATCAATAAATATAATCAGGATCATCTTGATAAGACAGTGAAATGTATTGCTAAAATTTTTCCACAGATTCAACATTTTGTATGGAATAATCTTGATCCCTTGATGATGAGAAAAACAGATGTGGCACTCTCTACCTTGCCAGACTTTGATATCGCCTCAAAATCTCTCGGGGAAGCTATGAGATTTCTGGAAGAAAATAATAAAACCTTCAGAGTGGAAAGATTCCCTATTTGTTTTATGAGATGATTTGAATGGGCTTCCACTGAAACTAGAAAGATAGTAAAGGATGAGGAACGTATTGTACATTTTCTTGATAATAGAGAGACGATACGACAATCTTGAGAACATTGGACACATGATAAACTTGAGGAGTGCAAAGAATGTAATCTTAGTCCTATATGTTCGGGGGTTTATGAACGGGAAAAATATTACAACTATGTGAAAGTTGTTCCGCAAAAAGTTTCAGAACTGGAACTGGAAAACATTATCTTAAAAATTAAGTCATAATGAATTATTCAATTAACTATTAATTTTCTGAAAAAACTCTATCATTAAACTGATAATTT
>PCUR01000053.1 GCA_002771035.1 Candidatus Gracilibacteria bacterium CG12_big_fil_rev_8_21_14_0_65_38_15
ATCTAGGTACTTTATGTATCGTGGTTATTTACTTCCCCATTTGAAGTTTCATCTTCTTGTGGGTAGGATGTTAATGAGCTGGTTTTGTGCATTCTCCGTCGGTAATAGATACCTCCCGAAAACGTGCAGAGATTTATATAGAAAATCGCTCCAAAGTCAAAAGATTTTATTTTTTTGGCAAAAAATTCACTCTTTTTTTGACTTTACAGACCGAAAACATATACTCCTACTCTATTATCACGTAACAAAAACGGCAAACAGACAATAAGATTGTCAAGAAAGACAATCATTTGTGTGTTCCTTTCTTATATAATTTATCCCCTTTCAAAATAATGGCCGACAAGAATACTACCAGTTTCGATGACTATTACGCTCATATCCCGACTCCTGCTTCCGTAGAAGCAGATACTTCAAAAAAACCATGATTGAAGTTGAAAGTGAAGGCGAAAAAAGTAGAAGAAACAACTTCCACAAATGAGTCGGAGAATATTGCTCCAGAAACGGTTCAAAAAAACTCATCGAAAGATAAAAAATCTCCGGTTGCAATTATTTGGTCGCCAAAAGATGAAAAAAAAGACGAAGTAAAAGAAGAAAAAGAATCTTCCCCGCTCAATGTTTCAAAATTTGTCTCACGGGACGAATCCGCTCCACGTGAACATAAAAAAACTCCATTTGTTCCCCGGGTTTCTTTTTCACCCGCACCGACTTCTTCTGCTCCTGTCAAGAAAGAAGGAAATGAAACACCTTTCGTATTTGTTCCAAGATCCTCAGAAGGTGGAAACAAAGAAAAGAAAGTATTTGGAAATAATAAACCAAAAGGAGGTTCAGGAAAATCCCCATTCTCTTTCGGAGAACGGCATGGAGGAAGGAAAACATTGAAAGTTCGAGGATATGCCGAAGATGATGGAGGATTCCGTCGGTCTGGAAAAGTTGCTAATTTCGAAAAAAAAGAAAAAGATATTGATGATATCAAACAGACTCTTACCGATAAAACCGGACAGGAAATCACGATACCAGAGGTACTTACGGTAAAAGAATTCTCTGAAAAAATTGGAGTTCCGCTTGTGAAAATCATCACCGAGCTTATGAAAAACGGTATGATGGTAACTATCAATACCAAGATCGATTTCGATACCTGTTTTCTTATCGGGGAAATATTTGGAATTAAGATTACCAAAGAGATTAGTACGAAAGCGAGTGTTTCGAGTCTCATGGATGGAAACATAGAAGAGCTTCTGAAAAATGACGATGTATCCAAAATGATTACTCGTGCACCGATTGTATCTGTCATGGGACATGTCGATCACTGAAAGACTTCTATCCTCGATTACATCCGTAGTACGGAGATTACGAAAGGCGAAGCCGGAGGTATTACCCAGAAAATCGGAGCATATCAGGTTGAAAAGAACGGAAAGAAAATCACATTCCTCGATACTCCGGGACATGAGGCATTCTCTATAATGCGTGCCCGAGGAGCGAAGCTTACCGATCTTGCTGTAATTGTTATCGCGGGAGATGAGGGTATGAAACCTCAGACTATCGAGTCTATCAATCACGCCAAGGAAGCAAATGTTCCAATGATTATCGCCGTGAATAAGATGGATAAACCGGGAGCAAATGTGGAACTAGTCTATGGACAACTTGCTGAGCAAGGACTCCAACCAGAGAAATGGGGCGGAGATCTTATCGTTGTCCCTGTTTCTGCTCATACCGGACTCGGGATTAATGACCTTCTTGATATGATTCTCCTCTCAACAGAGATGATGGATCTCAAAGCAATCGAAGATCGTCCAGCAATCGCAACGGTTATCGAATCGCATCTCGATGCGAAACTCGGACCTTTGGCAACCGTGCTTGTTAACACAGGAACTATCAAAAAAGGAGATTATGTCGCTTGTGGATCAGCCAGCGGACGTGTCCGATTTCTCCGAGATTTCAAGGGGAAAAATGTCGATCATGCATGACCATCTGTTCCAGTACTCGTTTCCGGTATGTCGAAGACCGTCGGCGGAGGAGATATTCTCCAAGTGGTTCCAGACTCGCTTACTGCAGCTGCGAAGGCACATGAATTCCAACTCGTTCAGAGTACGAAGAGTATCCATAATTTCGAAGGAGCGTCTCTTGATCTCCTCCTCAATCGACTCAAAACTGGAGGACTCAAACAACTCAAAGTGGTTCTGAAATGCGAATCCAACGGAAGTTTGGAAGCCCTGAAGAATGCTCTTTCCAAACTCTCTACTGGAGAAACTCGCGTAACATTCATCCACTCCGCAGTCGGAGACGTGAATGATAGCGATGTCGTACTTGCGGGTACGAGCCAGGCTATCCTTATCGCCTACAACGTCGGAGTTGGAGTACGAGCCAAGAATACGCTTGCCAATTCCAAGATTGAGTTTATCGACAAGAAAGTTATCTACCACGTTCTCGACCGAGTAGAGGCGATTATCACCGGTATGGTCGACACTCGTTACGAAGATGTCGAACTCGGAGAAACGAAAGTGAAGGCCATATTCTATACTGGAAAAGACAAGATGATTGTCGGACTTGAAGTCAAGAGCGGAAAGGTCGAAAACCGATCCAAGATTCGTATCATCCGCGATGGCAAGAAGGTTGCTAACGGAGAGGTTGCCAATCTCAAATCAGGACTTCTCGATGTAAATGAAGTGGAAGAAGGAAATGATTGTGGTATCAGCTACAAAGGTGATGTGAAACCGGAAGTTGGGGATGTGCTCGAAATGTACAAGACAGTCATAAAAAAATAAGGGGGAACTCTCGGAAAAACTCGTTCTTTGAGTTTAAATCTCCGTGTCTCACTCATCGTACAGTCGTACGCCTCGTTTCGATACTCGATTTGCACTCAAATTACTTCGCTTTTGCGAAAGTTCCAGAGTTTGTGAGAATTAAATTATTAGATTAGTTTAATAAGCGGCATTTGCTATGTACAAAGAATTCAGTGACTTCTGGGATAAAAAATGGGGGTAAATAGAAAAAAATGTAGGCTGGATTTTTTATGTTCTCTTGATTGT
>PCUR01000012.1 GCA_002771035.1 Candidatus Gracilibacteria bacterium CG12_big_fil_rev_8_21_14_0_65_38_15
TACTGGAAAAGGATTATGAAGTTAAAATTCGCGACTGGACTTGCGTATTTTACTCGTAATTCTTTTCTACACAACCTGATTAAGTTTTACACCTAAGGCTTTCTTCAGAGCATTCTGGCTATATCTTTTTGTTTTGTTCCAGATTGGAGCATAAAATATATTTCTTCTCGCTCTTTTTCGGAAATATATGTATACTGTGGCATAGAAATGGTGGGTTATGTGGGTTTAAGCAATCACATGCTACCATTTTTTTTTATTGCACTTCGATTTTGATTATAGCTAATTATTTTTTTATTAAAATTATTTGACTAAAAAGAATATATGATTATATAAGATGGTGGCAATTCCGCCGAAAGACTTCATTGAGGAGAAAGATTATGAAAACCAGTACTGTTCGCGGTGCACAGTGCTTCTATCTCAACTTCTGAAGGAGGTGATCAACCTATCTCGGTTCACAGGGTGAGACGTGCTTCCCGCCCCTGTCTGGCTAATCCCAGTGCAAAGAATCGTATGGTAAGAGGGCACCTAAACAAAGGAATAAAAGGGCGTTACGGCGTCCTTTTTATTTTGTCGAAAATCGAAGATGTACTTTTCTTAATTAAAACATAAATAATCTTCTTGCATATTTTTAAAAAATACGTATAACAAACTTAGTTCTTTAACATCACTATTTTTTCTTTCAAATCTATTTTAGGAGAAAGACATGCTTAATAATACCGTTCATCCAAATATTCACAATATGAGTGTCACGAGTTACGGTGGGATTGATGATCCGGAAACAGGTAAGAATCTTACCGGTTCGTTTCATGTGATTACTTTCATTAATACCAAAAAAGTTACTTATCGTGTTTGTGTTGATATCGGTGCTCATCAAGGTTCTGGTGACGACTATAACCTTAATTCCCAGGTGGAAGTAATTCCTGATGCGGTCGTCATAACCCATGCTCATATGGATCATATCGGACGTCTTCCTGTTTTATGGAAACATCCGGAGTTTCGTGGTAAGAAGGGTAAAATCTACATGGGACACCTGACGAAATTGGTTGGTACCGAAGCGCTTCTCGATGCTGCCAATATCCTCATGAAGAAATATATAGCTTTGGAAGAAGTCCATGAAAAAACATACAAGGCGCTAAAGGAAGCGCTGAAAGAGGAAAAGGAGATTCAGAAAGATAACCCAACAAACGATAGGAGTAAGCAAACGAGAGAACGAAAAAATCAAGATAAACGTCGTGGCAATAACATGCGCATTACTGACACTTCACCTCGTAAAAGGAAAGGACAAGTTTATGTAATTCAAGAATCCAAGGAACTGAAAATAACACCCGAGAAGGCAAAAACAATCCTTTCTCCTTACAATGGTTCCGTGGAAGCATGGAGTAAGGATAATAAACCACTTCCTCCTGTCTTTAATAAAGAGGATGTTCTCGAAATGATGGAAGGAGTAAAGACAGAAAAGGAAACGATAGAAGGGGTAATTTCTCTTCCGGATGGTATGTTTACTGAAATCCTTCCAGGAATTAGTGTTCGTCCTTACAACGCTGGGCATGTCTTGGGGAGTAAGAGTATCCTCTTTTCTGTCCAGAAAGGATCAAAGAAAAATGAGTATGCGTATTTTTCTGGTGATATTGGTTCATACAAATGGCCAACAAAACCAGCTGGTAGGATTGAAGTTCCAAGTGATGAATTTCCTTTGATTTTTGCTACCACAGAAAGTACTTACGGTGGCACTGTGAGGGGAGATTTCGAACATGGTATGTCCAATCTTGAGAAAGACCTCAAAAAAGCCGTTACGGAAAAGCTTGCAAGTGTTTTTGCTTGTTTTTCACTCGATCGTGCACAGCGGGTACTCCATGAACTCTTGATTTTACAAAAGAAGAATGGATGGACATTTCCAATCTACCTTGATTCCCCGTTGGCTATGACGTATACGGCTTTGTATTCTGTCTACGCTGAGGATGCAGAGTTCCGAAATAATATGAAGCGAGTTGATGTTATTACAAGTAAGGAAATGCGTGATACGGTTCTGAAGGATAAAAATGAAAAGTTTCGCGTTATCATTACTTGTTCCGGTATGGCAGAAGCAGGATTCATTCGTACATATCTGTTTAAATGGCTTAAAAATTCCCGGGTTGAATTTTCTTTTCCTGGATATATGGCCACAGGTACTGACGGATGGAGACTTACGGCGGCTAAAAAGCCAGAATATCTCGACTTTAAGATTGATACAGAAAAGAAAGGAGGTAAAAAGAATGAAGAGAATCAATCTTCTAGTATGAAGGAGGATAAAGTTTCTCTGTCTACCGTGAAATTGAGGGTTGAAGCAAAAATCAATCACTATACCCACTTTTCCGGGCATGCTGACGAGGATGATATCCTTGATTGGTACATGAATTTACCAAAAGCTCCTAGAATGAAACTTTCTATTGTGCATGGAGTACAGAAAGATAGTTCTCGACTTTTATCTGATAAATTAAAACGTCATGGGGTTAAGAAGGAATATATCATAATTCCAAGACTGAAACAAGAAATAGTGGTGTTTTAGGGATAGTCTGTGTTTCCGGAAGGATGACAAAGACGTCTGCGAACTATCACAAACCAAACCCGCGTGCAATTCGCGGGTTTTTTTTGATTCAAAAACAAAAATCCCCGCCCACTTACGTGTGGCGGGGATTTAACTTGTCGTTTTTCTATCCTCGATGAGCGAGGAGCTCCTGTGTTCTTTTGCGGAAAGGCGCGAGGAGTAGTGGTTGAATATGTGCAATACGGAAAGCTTCTCTGTCTTTCTTGGAAAGTCTGGAATATGCCGTACGGAAAAGATTCGCATTTACTGGGAAATGGACTTGTACGACAAGAATCATTCCTTCTATAAAGTCTCTCCCCATATGCAGATGATATTGAATATTGATATCATTTTTCTCCAAGAGACGGAGAATCTCAGAGAATTCATTTTCTGCTTGATGATAAAAGCTCGGATTCTCTAATTTCTTGACTTGACTAACTTCGGATAAATCAGTTACTGCATTCATAGATTTTCTAATATTTAAAAAGTAATTATTTTGACCAACTAATAGCGCTTACGGGACATGCGGCGATACTATCATCCACGTCTTTCCCCTCATAATCGGGAATCTCAAGGACGATAGAATATCCGTCATCGTTAAGGGTAAATACATCTCCAGAGATTGCTACACAAGCACCACAACCGATACAAGCGCTCGATACAATAGGTTTTCTCTTAAGTGTTGCAGCAACTTCTGCAACTTTTGATGGGTCGATTTGAGTCATTTTTTGAAAATAATGTAATAAAATTTTTGCTTGCGTATTGTATATAATTTCATACAATTCGCAAGTAAAAAAGAGATATCTGAAAAACTCGTTCTTTGAGCTTAAATCTCCGCTTCCTCACTCTCCGTACAGTCGTACGGTTCGCTCCGGTTCTCGATTTTCACTCAAATTACATCGTTTTTGAGAAATCTCCAAAAGACATAATTTATGTTCCCAATCTTCAATTCTCTTATGTTCGACCGTATTTTCCGTGTGTTTCTCGTCCTTCTTCCTTGGAGTGTTCTGGGGAGCGTATTCCTCGGGAACAAGCTCGGGATTCCCGGTATCAATTTCTTTAAAGAGATATTTCTCGTTCTCTTAATACTCGTGCTCGCTTGGGATTATTGGAAAACCTCCCTTAATCCCTCCTTGTCAGGAGGGCGAAGATGGGTATTACCCAAACTCGATATTCTCGATTATCTTATTGGTTCGTATATTGGATACCTCGTGGTTATCACTATGGTAAATGGACTCGGACTTGCATCGCTCGTCTACGGTGGACGGTACGATTTCGAATTCCTCATCGCTTTCCTTATCGCAAAACACGGAAGCAGTCTCTTGGTTGGAAGTGTTTCACAGTATTTGAAAATATTTCTCCTCTCGGCAAGTATTGCTCTGTTTGCA
>PCUR01000011.1 GCA_002771035.1 Candidatus Gracilibacteria bacterium CG12_big_fil_rev_8_21_14_0_65_38_15
CTCCTTTAGTTCGAAAAACCTACCAACTTTTGTCTATTAAGCCGCCAAATACTCCTTATTTTAGCCACACACTATTTTCTATTATGCCAAAAATTCTGTGAGTTCATGGGGTTTTAAAAGACGTCAGATTAACGGTTGAGCACTGACATCAAAACCGATAGAATATAATCATCAATGTCCTTGGTTTGTTGATTCTATAGAAAATCCAGAATGAATCGGGAAGGTTGTTGAACAATTTGATGATGGAGGTGGTTATATCGATATCCGACCATATATTCAAGAAAATCAACTCATTCGAATTTTTAAGGAAAAAGTTTTACCTATTATTGACTAAAAAACTTTCTCTCGTATCTCCTTCCTCCTATCATTGAAATGGAGTTTCACCATATCATCATTCACCACAATCCCGTCCGTTCATTCGGAGGGGATTTTTTTTGTGATGTATGTTTTGGAGATAAATCCAAAAATAAGATTTTTAAGCGAAAGAATAGGGGAGAGTATATCCCAAAAATATTCACTGAGAGTATTTTTACGAGTTGGGACGAGGAAAGTTTTATTTTCACTGAGGAGTTCTGCTCGCTCTTCTTCCGATAATTGAAGCTCGAGTGTTTTTTCACAAAAATCCCGATTTACTTCCATGAATCGACTATAGGTGTAACTTGTATTAAAAATCGGCTTGAGAGTTATTGTCCAGTATGCAAGATATACATCATTCATTAGAGCAATCTTTTTGAGTGAGAGATTTTTCTCGGTCATGAAAAAAGGAAAACAGAACTTTCCGGCTTCATTTCCCGGTTTGGTTCGTACTCCGAGGAGCATAGCTATACCGAGGACAAGAGTCCGTACAATCCAGAGACGTTTCGGTGCAGTGATAATAAAGAGATCTATATCTGATTCCGGATGTGTCGCATACATCGAGAGAGAATTTGAAACAGCTACCATCCGAAGTCCGGGAATCCATTTGATATACTGGATAAAATACTGAGTTTTTTGAAAAAGCTCCTTTTCCTCAGGAGAAGGAGCTTTTTTGATACTAAGAATGGATTCAAGTTTTTGTATAATGGTTTGCATAGAGATGTATTGTACAGATTTTTTGTTTTATGCAAGGTGTGATATATAAAAATCCACTCCTCAAGAAATAGATTTTATTAAATGACTTTATCATAATGAACGGAGTATTTATTTTTTCTTTTTATAAAGTTTTTGTTTTTATTAGCATAGGCTTATTTGTAAATTACATTAATTTTCTCTTGATTTTCATTTTTTTATATGTTATTCTTTTATGTTTCTAGGGTTTTATTCCCTTATTTATACAAAATATGTCGCAAACAATATATCACATTCACGAAGATACAGGAGAGGAGGATCTCTGGATAGATCTCTCAATTCTTGTATTTTTGCGAGAGGAAATGCTTCTAGGAAATCTAGACTATGTTTCTCTGAGAGAACCTTATAAACAGGGATTATTTTCTTCTTCTATTGATTGCTCTTGGGAACATTTCCGTCGCAGGGCACTTTATCAGGTATGACTTGGATTTACTGAACCACGTATTATTTATGGGCCAGAAGGGGAGAGTATAGATAGTAAAAAACATACGGAGCACCTCTGTTCTATACGTATTACTCCATCTGGATTTATGAAGATATTCGAGCTTGAAAAGGAAGTGAAAAAATATGAGGGTTTCAATCGTTATATCACAAAAGTAAAAGTATGGAGTGAAAAAATTGTGGGTATGAAATGAGGTATTGTTGTAAGTACAACAATATTTCTTATTATTTGTATATTTGTATTTGATATAAAAGTGAGTGCGATAGTACAAAAGATACCAATCCTCAGTTCTATTATAGATAGTAAGATGTTGAAGGAATTTGAAGCGATAAATGAACAGGATGAATTTTATCAGGTTATGATGAGTGATTATTGAACCACTTCTTTATGACAAACAGATATTTCTCTTAACAATAATAAAGGGGAGAATATTACCATTGTCCCTGCTTCTGAAGTTACAACAAAACCTATTCCGAAGGACATATCCATTCCAAAAGTTATTCAAAACACTCTCCCAGAGAAAGCGAAAATTGAAAATATGGCAGTGCAGAATATTTCTCCAACAGAAAAACTTTTCAAAATTACTCTTGATAACGGTGTGACTCGATATGTACAAGTAAAAAAAGAAAGCGAAAGATATTTAATAACAGGGAAGTAGTGTTTATTTTCAATGTATCTGGTCGTTTCTGAAAAGACAACTAGATACTATTTTTTAATTGCTCTAAAATTTCCATTTTCTTCTGAGTAGTTGCTTTTTCCTGTGTATATTCATGATAGGTACAGATATTGAGTATCTCTTTCAGTTCGAGAGATACAGACTCTTTATATATGTCTTTTCTGGTTTTTTTGGTTGCCAAAAGAACTTGCTCGGAATCTTCCAGATGTGATCGTATAATAAAACTCAAATGTTCAAAAAAATGGACATCGTCCACTTGAATAGTATCTATGGTTTCATGGAAAGTTTTCTTCTGGGAGACAGGAGAATTATGGATTTTATAATATCGCTCAAATGCCATAATATAGGCGATATATATGATGTAAATCACGATTCCTATCCCAATAATATCCCAAGTATTTCCTTTAAGATAGGGGATAAAATCAAGAAGATTTTTAATAGTGTTTATATCAGTCATAAATGATATTATTTATAGTATTCTCCATAGATTCTTTTGAGGTTTCCATTACAAAGAACCGTATCTTTACAAACGAATATTTTCCCAGGAATACGCATATCTATATATCGTACATTTCATGAATTGATAAAATCTTTATTTTTATCGTTGTAGACTCTCAGAGAAAGAATCTGGTCGTCGATATCGTTGGCAGTTCTAAGGAGAACAATAAGACCGCTCTCAAGCGTGATATGTATCTCGCGTTCCGCTTTGAAATAAGCGAATTTTGCTATATTTACGGTCGGGAAAGTGGTTTTTAGAAAATCACGGGAACGGAGTATAAACGACATAAAATTTTCCGCTACTCCTTCTTTGTAATCTATGAAACTCATTTCTGTAAAACTTGGATCCACAAGATCAAGAAAATAGAGACCAGCATCATTGATTTTTTGATAAATAAGAATTCCGTTACTTGTAATGATATAGGATTTTTCTAGGCTCGGAAACCGTACAAAAAATTGAGGTTTATACGATTCTATGATAATTTTCAGTCCGTTCGGAAAAAGTCTGGAGATTTTCACATGTTTGATGTTTTTCTGAAGAGTTTTGAGTTTATTAATAACTTCATCTGTTTCTATGGAAAAAATAGATATATTGTAGATGTCTTCTATAGATTTATAGGCAATATTTACATCAGTAATGGAATCCAATCGTTCGATGATTACTTTCGATGGCGATACCCGGAAATAGGGAGAGAAAAAAAGTATGTAACTGCTTGCAACGATGAGGAATGTTCCGATAAAGATGAAAGAAAGTCGGAAGCGATCTTTGTTCTGTTCCAGAATATTGATAACAGTATTGAAATAATAGAATCGTTTCTTTTCCTTGAAGAAAGTAAAAAACGGAACAGTTCATCTGGAAGATTTTTCTGCATCGAAAAGATAGCGTTGTTTCTTTTCAAACGCCGTTTCCTTTCGGAATTTCCGATTTTTCCAATATCGGGCAATTCCTTGGATACTATTCTTTATCTGTCTCGTTAAGCCCATATTGTTTGGAGAGTTCATTAATGATATCTTGTACATTTCTCGTTACCGCCTCGTTCTTTATCCGCTTGAACCGTATATGGGGGATTTTATACGTCTGCACTTGTTTCCCGATATCGTGTCGGAGCTTGTCTGCCAGAGGTGCAAGTTTCTTGGGTAGAACAGTTTCATTGGTCGTTGCGGTAATATATATATCTGCATAGGTTCGATCTTTGCTGATATCTACCTTAACGATGCTGACGATACCGAATTCTTCACCGTGCTCTCGAATATGTTCGAGAATGATAGGGGAGGATATAGTCAGAATAGTTTCTGCAAATCTATCGGTTTTTGTGGACATGTGAATGAGTTAAAAATCTTATAAAGTTATATAGTGGGGAGTATACAAAAAATATTTATTTTTTCCACTTTTTATTTCTTTCCACTTACGAAGCAACCGCCTCACTCTTGTTTTATGATATCTATACACATCTCGTAAACTTGAGTATTTTTCATATCTTTTGCGATAGACCGAAGGCGGTTGAGAGCGGTTATATACTTCATAGAAACGAGTTTTCCAAGCACTTCGCGACGGAGTATCTTACTCGATCTCTTGAGGAATTTCTCTATGAGATATTGGTCGATTCCATTGTCTGTATCACGCAATAGGAGCGTATCAAGGAGGGCGAGTTCCGGGCAGGCGATACGTACTTTCTCGCCGTCTATTTCTAGAGAATCGGTATATTTTTTGAAAAGGGAATAGATATTTTTATTTCCAGTCTTTTTCCCTGATGTGATAGGTCGGATAGAAAGACTGTATGTGTCTGATATCTGGAGATTTTTTGTATTCTCCTGACCCGATACGATGAGTTTTTTCGGTGCGCTGTAATCCTTCATAAGGATTTCCAGAGCCTTATTTCCCGATATAAAATATTCGCCTTGTACTTCACGAGAAAGTACCTTTTTTATTATTTTCCAATAACTATCTTCTATGATTCCCTCGATATTTATATCTGCGTTTTCGGGTATATAGTAGAGTCCTTGTTTTATAGGGAGAATAATATTGTTCCCTTTGAGTCGGTAGAGAACCTTGTAGGTTGGAGACCTTTTACTGAGCGACTTCTTCCGGAAGTCGGGGTCCACGATATCGGATATATCATCGATATCAATGAACTCTCATTTCATTTTTCACAGTTTATTAACAATTTTGTTGAAATCTATCATTGTGAGTTTTGCTTTGTTATAAGAAATATAGTGGTATATATATAATATATTTTCTACTATAGAAAGTATATATACTTTACTATATAAATCAAGTTTATTTTGCTTGTGTAGTAAATTGATGATACAATATACTTGTATATAAATAGTTGTATTTTTTGAATTATACATTATCATAAATTTTATTTAATTCTTAAATTTTATCGTTATGAGTAATAATTTTCAGGAATTTACGCAGAAATACGCACTGTCTAAGACGCTTAGATTTGAGTTGAAACCAGTTGGGAAGACAAAAGAGATATTGGAGAAAGAGATGCCAATGTATCAAATCATAAATGCTGATAAAAATATTAAAGCAAAATATATACAGACAAAACCTTTTTTTGATCAGCTTCATCGAGATTTTATCAAAGAAGCTTTTGAAAACGTAGAACTTTCATGACTTTCCGATTTTTTTGAAAACTGGAAAATATATAAGCAAGACAAAAAAGCGAATGAGAAAATATACAAGAAGTCAGCGGAGAATCTCAGAAAAGAGGTAGTTTCTTTTTTGAATGCAAAATGAAAAGATTGGGCAGAAAAATACCATTCATCTGGCCTTAAAAAGGCAGATATAGAGATTTTATTTGAAGAAGGGATTTTTAAGGTTCTTGAGATTCGATATTGAACTGATACTAATTCATTTATTACTAATGCTACCACTGGAGAAATTACCTCAATTTTTCAAGGATGGAAATGATTCACAGGATATTTTCTTAAATTTTGGAATACGAGAGAAAATTATTATAAAACCGATGGAACAAGTACGGCAATTGCGACAAGAATTGTTGATCAGAATTTACCTTGATACCTAGAAAATTTAGAAATTTTTGAAAAGATGAAGGGAAAAATTGATTTTGAATCTGTGAGATGAGATTTTTCTGATTTTGAAAAAATAGGAACAGTAGAATATTATAGTACTTGTCTCCTCCAAGAAGGAATTGATTGATATAATCGTATTATATGAGGATATACTTATGAAAATGGCGAGAAGATAAAGGGGATTAATGAAATAATCAATCTCTATCGACAGACTCATAAGGATGAGAAAGTCCCATTTCTAAAAACACTTGATAAGCAGATTTGAAGTGAAAAAATTGCCTTTATGGAAACAATTGATACTCCAGAGGAATTTCGAAAAATTTTCGAAGAATTTGTACTAAAAAGTAGTGAAAAGGTAGTTTTACTTAAACAATGTTTGAATCATCTTTTTGAAAATGAATTAACCGATTGAGTATTTTTATCAAAAGAATCCCTCAATACTATTTCTCATAAGTGGATAGATATTGGAAATATGAAATTATTTCATGAATCACTTTTCACTATTCTCAAAAAAGAAGGGGCGAAATATGACAGTAAAGAGGATGAGTATAAGTTTCCCGATTTTATCAGAATTTCTGACATCAAAACAGCTCTTGTGAAAATTACTACCGAATCATTTTTCTGGAAGAATAGATACCTCTATGAGAAAGATGAAAATCCAACTGGATTTCTCACTTCTGATAATTCTCTTTGGGAATGATTTATTCAGATATTCTCTCATGAGTTTTCTTCTCTTTTTGAAAGAACTGAGAAGGATGAGGAATGAAAGGATATACAATGGGGATATGATATTTCTCTTTTAAATATTCAGAAGCTTTTGGAGAATAATGAATATAATCCAAATGATGAGAAAAATAAAATAATCATAAAGTCTTTTGCTGATGATATTCTTCGAATATATCAGATGGGAAAATACTTTGCTCTCGAAAAGAAACGACAATGGAATCCAGATAATCTGGAAATCGGAGAATTTTATTCTCATCCAGAAATAGGGTATGATAAGTTTTATTTTGATTCTTATAAAATAATCGTACAAGGATATAATGATATTCGGAATTATCTTACCAAAAATCCATGGAGTGAAGAAAAATGGAAACTCAATTTTGAGAATCCAACACTTGCAAATGGTTGGGATAAGAATAAGGAAACAGATAATTCATGCATCTTTCTTAAACGAGACAATAAATTCTTTCTTGCTCTTATGTCACGAGGAAATAATCAGGTTTTTGATGAAAGAAATATTCAGAAGTTTGCACAAAATATTGAGCAAGGAAAATATGAAAAAATGGTGTATAAATATATGAAAGATGTTGCTCTATGAATACCTAAAGCAACAACACAACTGAATGCTGTTCAAGAACACTTTTTTCAATCTGATAAAGATTATATTATAACCAAATGATGATCTTCAATTTGAGAATTTATAAAACCACTTAGGGTCACTAAACGAATATTTGAACTTAATAATCGTATTTATCCTAAAGATAACCTTGGGATAAGTTTTCTGAGAAATCAAGTAAATAAAAAAGAACAAAAGAATTATATAAAAATTTTTCAAAAAGAATTTATAACTCTTGGATGAGATGAGGTAGTATATAAGAAAGCGGTTCATGACTGGATTGATTTCTGTAAAGAATATACGAAGTCGTATCCAAGTTGTGCATATTTTGATTATTCGGGATTAAAAGACACAAAAGAATATTCATCTATTGATGAATTCTATAATGATCTCGATAGTTTTGGTTATCAAATTAGTTGGCAAGATATTTCATCTTCCTATATTGATGAGTTGGTGGAATCAGGAAAACTCTATCTCTTTGAGATATATAATCAAGATTTTTCAAACTGAAAAACAGGAGCAAAAAATCTCCATACCCTCTATTTTGAACATATTTTTTCAAAAGAAAATCAAGAAGTTAACTTTCCATTAAAACTCAATGGACAAGCAGAACTCTTTTTTCGCCCAAAATCTATCGAAGCAAAAGGGGAAAATCGAAAATTTAACCGTGAAATCATTGCCAAGAAACGATATACAGAAGACAAAATATTTTTCCATGTTCCACTCACATTAAATAGAACAGAGTGAGATATATACGGATTTAATACTGAGATAAATAATTTCCTCGCTCATAATCCAGATATCAATATTATCGGAATTGATCGTGGAGAAAAACATCTTGCATATTATTCTGTTATTGACCAAAAAGGAAATATTATAGAAAGTGACAGTCTCAATACAGTTAATGAAATCAATTATGGAGAAAAACTTACTGATACCGCAGAGAAACGGAAACAAGCTCGTCAAGATTGGCAAGCTGTTGAAGGTATCAAAAATCTTAAAAAAGGATACATTTCTGCAGTAGTACACAAACTCACAGATCTTATCATTAAATATAATGCTATTGTGATATTTGAAGACCTTAATATGAGGTTCAAACAGATTCGAGGTGGTATAGAGAAATCTGTATATCAACAACTCGAAAAAGCTCTCATAGAAAAACTCAATTATCTCGTAGAAAAATGAGAAATAAATCCAGAAAAAGCGGGACATCTTCTAAATGCTTACCAACTTACGGCACCGTTTGAAACATTTAAAGATATGGGAAAGCAAACAGGAATTGTATTTTATACACAAGCAGCCTATACTTCTAAAATTGATCCAGTAACAGGGTGGCGACCACATCTGTATCTCAAATATTCAAGTGCTGAACAGGTAAAAAAAGAAATTGCTAAATTCTCAAATATTATTTGGAACAATACAGAGAAGAGATTTGATTTTATGTATGATATCAGGAATTTTTCGACTCAAAAAGAGTATCCAAAAAATAACATTTGGACGGTTTGTTCTAGTGTCGAACGATACCGTTGGGATAAAACTCTGAATCAAAATAAATGAGATTATGTTCATTATAAGAGTATAACTCCAGAATTTGAAAAACTTTTCTCTGATTTTCAGATTGATGGTACTAAAAATATACTTGAACAAATTAATAGAATGGAAACAAAGTGAAATGAGAAATTCTTTAAAAGTTTCATCTTCTTTTTCGGACTTATTTGTCAAATTCGAAATACCAATAAAGCTGATTCTGATGAAAATAAACAAGATTTCATACTTTCCCCAGTTGTTCCATTTTTTGATAGTCGAGATTCTGAAAATACTAAAAACTGATTACCAAGAAACGGTGATGAAAATGGTGCATATAATATCGCACGAAAAGGTCTCATAATTCTCCAGAAAATCAATGAATTCTCAGACGAAAATGGAAACTGTGATAAACTTGGTTGGAAAGAATTGAGTATATCTCAAGTTGATTGGGATAACTACATTAAAACCTAAAAAATCCCAACCCCTTTAATTCTCACAATCATAACAATCCCTTGACTTTACACAAAAAATTCATAGTATTATGTACATACTTTTATACATAATAAATAGCATAATTATGACAACTGAACTCATAAGTCTGAATGAATATAGGAAAAATATATCCACTCTCTGGAAGAAAGCACAGCAGCAAAACATTAAATACGTGGTTTTATCTCATTCCAGACCTATTTTTGAGGTGAATCCAGTCTTGGATAATACAGTAGGTAACGATTGGGATATACAGTATACTCCAAAAAATCACAAGGCATGGATTCAGGCAAAAAAAGAGCTTTCAGAATGAAAGACTACAAATATTGATTTTAGTAAAATAAAAACAGAAGATGATTTTATTTCCTTAATAAAATCATAGCATGTACTTTGGAATAGAGTTGAGTAAGGATGTAAAAAAGTTTTTATCGAAACACGAAGATATCGCAAGGCTTTTTTACCAAAAAATAAAGATTTTATCTTCAAATAATTCGTCTAGTAATCTTGATATAAAACCCCTGAAATGACAAAAGAATCATTATAGACTGAGAATCGGGAAATACAGATTCCTCTACGAAATAATCGATGATCAAGTACTTATATACTTTTATGAAGCGGATAGTCGATGAAGTATCTATAAATAAAGAATTTAATTTTCTAAAAAAATATGATAAACTTTCTCAGTTTATCATATTTTTTGTTCGCAAAGCTTATGGAATCTGCCCTTCTTCTCTCGGAACTCAATGATTTTGTATTTTGTCCACGTTCGATTTATTTTCACCATATCTATGGTGAGTATGACACAAGCCTTTATCATACAACCGACCAAGTGCGTGGAAATATAGCCCACGCTATTATCGATGAACGGAAGTATTCTTCGAGAAAAACGGTTCTTCAGGGTATGTCCATTTATTCTGAATCTTTTGGAATCATGGGAAAGATTGATTTGTACGACTCAAAAACAGGAATCCTGACGGAACGAAAGAGGAAAATTCATAAAGTGTATGATGGGTATTGTTGGCAGCTTTATGGCCAGTATTATTGCCTCACTGAGATGTGATATGTGGTAACTAAAGCACGCCTTCATTCCCTTGTGGATAATAAAAACTATGATATCCCGCTCCCGAATTATCAGGATGAAAAGAAATTTCGTGCGATGCTTGATAGATTTCGTAGATACCGACTTGATGGGAATTTTATTCCCTGTAAGAAAAAATGCGAACGGTGTATTTATCATGGCTTATGTGATAAATCTGAGATATAAAATATATAAATCAAACATCGTATTCATAATTTTTAATTCGTAATTTCTATTCCTATGCTTACTCGTCCAGATTTTCTCGAAAAACAGATTGTTGTGATTTTTTCCCACCAACTTCGAGGACTCCGATTTGCAAATGAAAACCTGATTGTCGAAGAAGAAGGCAAGATTATTGAGCAAGCCACACTTCATAAGATATTTGCTGTATTTCTCATCGGGGAAGCGACGATTTCTACCAAGCTTATTCAGGAGCTCAAGGCTTTTGGAATTGTTCTGGTTCTTCTAAAAAGGAATCTGGAACTTATCGATGTGATAGGTGATGATATGAATGGAAATATACTTCTCAGAGAGAAACAATACTCGATTTTTCGTGATCCTGAAAGTGCAAAACTATTTGCTCGAACATGTATATGTAACAAAATCGGCAATCAAAAGGCGCTTCTGAGTAAAATCCGAGAAAAAGATGAAATCTTGAAAGGCACGGCAGATAAATTACATGCACTCGCAAACGATGCATATATTTGTTCTGATTCAGAGAAACTCCTCGGGATAGAATGAAATGCGGCACGGTATTTCTTTCATGAATTTTATAGGGAAATGGACTGGATGGGAAGGTATCCGCGAACAAAAATCGACAAAAATAATCTCCTCTTAGATATGGGGTATACATTTCTCTTTCATTTTATCGAAACTCTCCTGTGTCTCTATGGATTTGATCTCTATGAAGGCTTTTATCATAAACGTTTTTATCAGAGAAAATCCCTTGTTTGCGACGTACAAGAGCCTTTTCGTTGTATTATTGATGAAGCTTTAAAAAAGGCATATAATCTGGGACGAATTTCTGAGAAAGACTTCTGATTTTCCAATGGATCGTATTTTCTCAAGGCAGATGCGATAGGGAAGTATAGTTCCATATTTTCACGATCAATACTCAATCATCGCGAGGAGCTTTATGATTATACATACGCATTTTATCGTCACATTATTGATTCAAAAAAACCATTTCCTTATTTTAACTTTTCCTAATATGCTTCTCATCTCTTATGATATCTCGGACGATAAAGTCCGTACAAAGTTTTCGAAATACATACGAAAATATGGTCGTAGGGTTCAATATAGTGTCTATGAGATATACAACTCTGATAGAGTTATCGACAATATCTGTGCTGAAATAGAAGGGACATTTGAAAAAATGTTTTCCAAGTCTGATAGTGTATTGGTTATGCCTGTCTCGTGACCAAATGAAGAGAAGATTATCCGATATGGATACATAAAAAACGAAGAGTTGGATTATATATTTATATAGTTTTGACTTGTTTTGGAAAAAGCATACAATTCCTGTGTTCATTAACATTTCTCAAAAAAACACCCTAACAAGGGTGGAAATCTTTATGTTGGGTTTTACGAAAACTGCAAACCTCAGTCTTCATTTTTTGCGAGTACCGTTTTAAGCCAAGAAGTCCTGTATTATTTTTGAACAGTTGTATCTTCTTTGGCTTAAATATGGGAAAGTTGCTCTCTAAAGCCACCATAAGATTTCTACTGTTGTAGATCCCTGGATCATTTGCGTTTCATTATACTCTAAAGCCACCATAAGATTTCTACTGTTGTAGATACCAAGTCGCTTCCTGATATGGGTGTCTCTAAAGCCACCATAAGATTTCTACTGTTGTAGATAGCCTAAAAACGCCTTGTTTATCTCATCTCTAA
>PCUR01000074.1 GCA_002771035.1 Candidatus Gracilibacteria bacterium CG12_big_fil_rev_8_21_14_0_65_38_15
CTTGTAAAAGTAAAGGAGTATTTGGCTTTACAATACCAAATACTCCTTATTTTAGCCACACACTATTTTCTATTATGCCAAAAAATCTCAATCCCGAATTCGGGATTGAGATTTTTTCTCATGAATTATTGTGTCGATTTCCATTCTGCCTCCGTCTTTATAAGATTCAATTGTTTCATAAGATTCGTTCCAGAATCAGGAAGAACAATAGTTACATTCTTCACAAGAGCTTCTTTATTGTTTATAAGAGTATCAAGCAATGTCTTATTGTATGTGTTCAAAACCTGATAGGTAGAGATGAATTTTCCAAGGAAGACAAGATATGTCTGAGCGTACGTATTTTTTTGTTTTTCTGCGAGATAATTTGTAATAAGATCCTCAGTTTTATCATAATCGAGATTCTTATACGCTGCAGTCAGAGAAGTTTTAATGGTTTCTATGGATGTATTGGAAGTAGTTATAGTCCCCTGGAGTTCGGTTACCTGAGCGGAAAGAATACTTAAATACGTATTAGTGGAAATATAACGAAACTTAAGTTGATCGAGAAAACTCTCAAGCATCGCTTCACGATCGGTTGCAGAGTCGAGAAGTTTATTTACATCTGTTTTTAAAATATTGAGATACCCAGCAGCCGCCACCATATTGCTCGAAATAAGCTTCTTCTGTCCGACACTAGTATCTGCAAGCACTTCTCCAATGGGCATTACATCCCCATAAAGATTGACGGGTGTATCCTGTTTCTGCTTATCTTTCAATCCTATATTCATAGAAATCGCTATTCCTGTATTCCCAAGATATGGGACACTCACTCGACGGAAATTCGCATCGTTTCCTGCTGCGTACGTACTATTTCCTCCACTCAGAGACGAAATATAGGTAAAAATAAGATTGATGAAAAACGAGAGAACAATCCCGAGAAGCAGTACTTTTTTGGTAAAATCTTTGATTTCCGTTTGAAGTGCCATAGAAACAGGGTTAAAAACTACACGAGGAAAGCGATAAACTGGAGCGAAGTATAATCTCAAAGCGTTTTTTTGCAAATATATTGCAGTTCATTTTACGAGTTTTCTTTTTATGATATCTAACTACCCTTTCGCTTCCGACCAATTAGCTCCTGTATGAATATCTACTAAGAGCTTCAAAGGACCAGGAAATACTCCTTCCATAATGGAACGAATTTGTTTTTCCATCATATCTTTCTCACTTTCATGAACTTCAAAAACGAGTTCGTCATGCACTTGTAGCAACATCCGAGATTTATATGTCCCTTCTTTAAGAAAATTGGATATTCGAAGCATAGCAAGTTTAATAATATCGGCAGCGGTTCCCTGAATCGGCATATTGATAGCCTCACGTTCCGCTCCGGCACGAATCATTTTATTACTGTCTCGTACGCCAGGAATATATCGTCTACGTCCATAAAAAGTTTCCACATACCCATTTTTGTTCGCTCCATCGAGAATAGATTGATAATAAGCTCGAACTCCCGGATACATTGCATAAAAAGTGTCGATATATTTTGTCGCTTCGGCGGGCGAAGTATTAATGACTTTTGAAAGTCCGAAACCGGTAATTCCATAAATGACTCAAAAATTGACCGATTTTGCAATTCGGCGAAGCTCGGAAGTAATAGTTGCATCCTCCCCAAAAAGAAAGCGTGCGGTACGAGTATGAATATCTTCTCATCTGACAAAAGTTTCTATAAGGGATGTATCTCCCGAAAGGCTCGCGAGAATACGGAGTTCTACTTGCGAATAATCTGCCACGAGGAAAGAAAACTCTGAAGACTCAGGACAAAAGCAGGATTTGATTCGAGCAGGATACCCGCTTCCCGAAGGGATATTCTGGAGATTCGGAGATTCGGAAGAAAGTCGTCCGGTAGAAGCTCCGAGCTGATTATAGGTCGTATGGATACGTTTCGTATGAGGATTAATGACTCTCAAAAGTCCGTCGATATAAGTAGACCGGAGTTTTTCAAGTGTACGGTATTGAAGAATAATATTCGCTATCTCATACTTTTGTCAGATGAGAGAAAGTGCTTCATTGTCTACGGTATATCCAGTCTTGATTTTCTTGGAAACAGGTATTCAGAGTTTCTCGAAAAGTATCACTTGCACCTGTTTCGCAGAATTGATATTGAACCGTTCACCGACGAGATCATATATCTCGAGTTCTTTATTCTTCGATTCCCGCGCGATATCCTCACCGATATCACGAAGTTTCTTTTCGTCTACGTATACTCCCGTCCGCTCCATCTGAGCGAAAATAGGAATGAGTTTTGATTCCATATCCATAATAGATTGGATCGATGAATCTACTGTGTTTTCTACAAGGGATTCTTTGTAGGAAAAATAGGATCGCTCAATGGAATATTCGTGTTTGTTTTCTGATACCTGATAATGGTGTTCAAAATCCATAAACGCGGAAAAATCCAGATTGCGGTCAATGGAAGACGTGAGGTATTTATAATGACGAATATCAAGAAAAGACATAAAATGGAGATGAACAAAAAAATCCTTACAATGAGTATATCGATAGAGAACGATTGTACAAATTGATTTTTTCTATAATCCCCATTCTTTTTTATTAATCATACTTACGGAGAATAATCCTATGAGGATGGCTCAGAGAACAAAGAATGTTCCATTGAATCCTACTATAGCAATAAGTAATCCTCCGATTATAAGACCTATGACATTCGCGAGATTCAATATCATCTTGAGCGGAGCGGAAGAAGCATTGGAGTCAATTTCTGTGAGTTTTCGTTTCTCAGCATATACTTGATTGTAGGAATCGGAAAATTCCCCTTGCGCAAGCGGCATTGCTGCGGCATATCCGATACTATTTGCAAGACCAAGCATAAGAATGATGAAAAATCCGTTGAATATTCCAAATAGGAACATAGAAATTCCTGAAATGATGACCCCTGCGAATATGACAGAGAAAGTTCCTATTTTTTTCGACAGCCCGATGAGCGGAATTTGAGCTCCAAATGCTGGAATAGCCAGCACTGCAATAAAAACATATCCCGTAAAAAGCTTTGTCCGAACAAGGATATTCTGACTGTCGTCAGCAATGATTTTATTAAGAAAATCAACGAGGAAAGTAACGACGAAAGTATCCCAAAATCCGAAAAGGATGATTATTGTGGACATAGCCATAAGTTTTTTGTTGAATGGTGCTTTTCCGAGAACCTCAAAAAAAGATCTAATATCTTCTTTCGTAGTAGTGATAACTTCTTTCCAATCAATTTTTAACTTCATCTGCATAGGCTTCAGGAAGATAAGTTTCATCCCTTTTGCTGCTTCTAAAAAATCGGTTTTCTGAACTTGTGAGATAGTATACTGTTTCACTGATTCTATCGTTTCTTTCGGGGAAATAATCTTGAGTTTCTTGATATCATTGATATTGAAATTTATTGTCGCTTTCGAATTATCGAAATAAATGACTGTAAATGTGATAAAAAGAGCTATGAAAAAAACGAGAATCAAAACTGCTATTATAATATTGAAGGAGAGAATAACTCCTGATAAAACAAGACCGGTCAATGCTCCCATTCATGAAAAGATATTATTTCTGGAAAGCAGATCTGCATACTCCGAAGGATCGGCGTTATTAAGAATATAGGAAAGTGCTGTAACATCTGTCAATTCCTTGATGATTCCATATAAACAAACCGATACAAGGAGAAGGAGAATATTGATACTAGAACTGAAAAATTTGGCAATAAGAGATGTATCGGACGAAGCTCAGGAACTCGATCAAACGATAAAATAGACGAATATAAGAGAAACTACCAGCATAAAACTTGCTGAGAGGACAAATAATTTCTTCGGTAAGATATATTTCTGAAGAACTCCTACGGGGCTATCCACGAGAAAAGCGACAAAATTTCCAAGTCCAAGAAACAATCCTACGAGCAAAACTGATCCAAGCTCCAATCAAAAAAAGAAAACGAGAGTAAAATGAAAACACATCCAAACAAATGATGCTATGAATCCGTAAGTGAAAAAATTTTTTCTCCGATTTTCATCAAAACTACTCTCTGTTGAGACGAAACTTACCTGTGGTTGTTGTGTAGTATTTTCTGTAGTTTTTTCCATAAAAAGTTATAATAAATGTAATTATTTTCCATTATAACAGATAAGATTTTTTCTTGCAAATTTACGGATTATAAAAATTGGTACATACAAATACCTCCGGCCGTTGCGACATTGAGCGATTGTTTTTGTCCGAGCATAGGTATTTCTATGCAATGGTCTGCGAGAGCGATGAGCTCTTTTTGAACACCCTCAATCTCATTTCCGAGAATAAGACATATATTCTCGTAATTCATCGAGGATACAGAATGAAAATCGATACTTTCTGGCGTTTGTTCGAGAACGAAAATTTTGTACCCTTGTTTTTTTAATTCCTGAACATATTCCAATGGATTTTTATAATATTCCCAAGCGACAAAATTTTCTGCTCCAATAGCAGTTTTCGTTAATTCTTTACGGGGTGGAGTCGGAGTAAATCCTGTAAGGATAATTTTCTCAAATCCTGCACCATCACAAGTACGAAAAAGTGCCCCAACATTGAGGATGGAACGGATATTGTCAAGGAGGAGTATTTTCATTTGACAAAGTATATTATTTATATATATAGTATATCTATAGTCTTTCTTTTTCATTGCTTCATCTGGAGGGATAAATCATGGAACACTATACTTTTCTGGAATGGTATGTTTTTGGGATCTGTGTTGTAGCAATACTTACAACTGGATTCTCTCTGTTCCTCTTTGTAAGAGAATGGGCAAAATACGGATTGCATCTTGCAAGAAGTATGGTTATGTATCTTGTAATTACAATCATACTCACTTCCATTCTCTGGATATTAATTTTTATAGGAGTATTGGTTATATGGTATCTTGGAAAGGATACCGAAGGAGTCCTTATTGATTACTAAATAATCAATCTCCAGAATTTCGCATCTACAAACTTTTAAAAGGAGGAATGTATTATGCAAATAATTGTTCAACATTGGCAAGAAATTGTCGCTGTATGGATTTCTCTCAGTTTTCTTTCGGCTCCTTTGATTGGTCGCTTCGCTGGCTTTAATCAGATGCCCATCGACTAAAAACAAGAAAAATGGAAAGTAACCTATTTGAACAAATGAGAATGATAGATGTATAAATATACTTCATCATTCCAATCTACCCCGCTTCACCGCGGGGTTTTTTATAACTGATCCTTGATACTCTCCAGAAGTTTCCGAATATTTTCTGGAATATCTTTCGGCATCTTTCCTTCGACGATAACATACATATCTCCAGTTTCTCCAGCGTTCTGTCGTCCTTTTCATTTAATCCGAAATTTGGTTCCTGACTTGGTTCCGGTCGGAACTGTGAGACTCAAATGTTGACTGTAAACCGTTTCCACATCAAGTTTAGTTCCAAGAATGAGATCAAAAATTGGTACTTCCACAGTTTTTATAACATCGAGTGATGATTTCTCCGGCTCTGCTTTTGGAGCTCGTTCTTCTTGATGCGAAGCTCGAGACCTTTGTCACTGTCCCATTCCACCACCAAACAAGTCCCCGAGATCGAACTCGAAATTCTGAGAATTTCCATCTCTTCTTCATCCACTAAATTGTGAAAAAATATCCTCAAATCCTCAAAATCATTGTCCTCATCAAGAAGAACTACTACCAAATCCATTTCCTGCAGAACCAAAAGTATCGTACTCTTTGCGCTTCTTTATATCACTGAGTACTTCATATGCAGCATTTATTTCTTTAAACTTTGCTTCCGCTTTTTTATCTCATTTATTCTTGTCAGGATGATATTGCATCGCAAGTTTTCGATAGGCTTTTTTTACTTCATCCTGAGTCACCGATTTCGTAACTCCGAGGACGGAATAAGGATCTTTTTGGGTCATAAAAATGAAGTTAATTATTCATCAAAATACTTTTCATCGAAATAATTATCGGTTCCATCATCATCAGGATTAAAAGTTTGAACTTTATGTCCAATATTTTCCTCTTCTTCCAATTCTTCCACATCATCAAGAGTAATTTCGAGCTCATCTATTTCAGTACCAGTACTATCTTCGAGGAGAAGTTCATCTTCCTCATCTTCCGAGAATAAAGTAGTCATAGAAATAAATTATTAGAAAATAGGAAACTATTTTGCGACGATACCATACAGTTTATTCGGAACGAATATTTCTCGGACTATCGTCAGTCCATCTAACCATTTGTTAATTTCTGGATCTTCCATAACCCGTGCTGCCACCTCTTCCTGAGAAACTCCATTCAAAAATACATGAGTTCCACGAAGTTTTCCATTGACCTGTATGGCAATCGTCACCTCGTCGTCAACGAGCATAAACTCTTGGTACTCCGGCCAAGTTGCCTCGAAAACAGAAGTGGTTTTCCCGAGCATCTGGTACAATTCTTCCGCCAAATGCGGAGCAAACGGATGAAGCATTATAGCGAAATTTTCCTTCCATTCAAGTGTATTTTCCGAATCCTTCGGAATTCATTCATTCAGGAGAATCATAAGTGCAGAAATAGCTGTGTTGAATTTGAATGCTTCGATATTTTCCCCAACTTTTTTTATGGTTTTATGCATAAGTTTCATAGCTTTCATATCGTCTGCAGCGAACTTTGGAATCTCAAAGATTGCCTGAGAACGTTCCAGAAATCGTCGCACTCCGACAATCGCATCGGTATCCCATGGAGCCGCATCGCGGAAATCAGAAATGAAGAGCTCGTACATTCGGAGTGTATCAGCACCGTATTCTTTCACCACATCGTCGGGATTTATAACATTCCCCTTGGATTTACTCATCTTTCCTCCGTCTGGACCGAGTATAAGCCCAACACCGATAAGGTCTTGAAATGGTTCCTTAAAAGACACAACTCCGATATCGAAGAGAACTTTATGCCAAAACCTAGCATACAGGAGATGGAGTACCGCGTGTTCCGCACCACCCACATATTTGTCCACTTGTCCCCAGTAATCAATCATTTCACGACTTGCGGGAGCATCCGGAAATCTCGGATCCATGAACCGAAGATAATACCAGCATGATCCTGCCCATTGTGGCATAGTATTGGTCTCACGTTTCCCAGAAAGATTACTTGCAAGTTGTACATTCACGAAATTCGGAACCAGTGCAAGTGGACTATTCCCATCCCCCGCTGGTTCATAGTTCTGCACCTCTGGAAGTTCAAGCGGAAGTTTGTAATCGCAGATAATCTTCCCATAGAGTCCGTCGTAGATTTTAGAAACCACTTTTCCACCAATCACGAGTTCACGAACTTTTCCATGACAGAGAGTTCCTTTTGCACATTCTCCTGCAACTTCGTCACGTTTGAGAATATAAGCAAGATGAGAATCAGTTGCTTCGGAAATACTCGAAATATGAGGAAGTTTTTTCATGTCTTCTGTCTCCAGATGAATGAGTGGAATCGGTTCCCCCCAGTAGCGCTGTCGAGAGAACAGCCAGTCACGGAGTTTATAGTTGGTTTTCTTCTTTCCAAAGCCTTCAGATTCGGCTTTTTCAGCGAGTTTAATACGAGCTTCAGCGGATGAAAGTCCAGTGAATTCTGCAGAGTCAATAAGAACTCCATCCTGAGTACATACTATTTCTAATTTCTTTAAATTCTCATAGTCATAAACCCATCCTATTTCTTTTCATTCCGGAACATAATGAATTGTAGTAATGGATTGTCTTATTTTCAATCCCATCTTCTTCGCAAACTCAAAATCCCTTTCATCGTGCGCGGGAACTGCCATAACCGCTCCAGTTCCGTAGGATCCGAGTACATAATCCCCTATCCAAACAGGGATTTGTTCTCCGTTGAAAGGATTTATAACATACGAACCGGTAAATTCCCCAGTTTTTTCTTTTCCTTCATTGGTTCGTTCAAGGTCAGATTTTGCCTTGGAATCGGCGATATATTTCTCACATTTTTCCCGACATTCTGGAGTAATCCAGTTAGCGACATCCTTATGATCTGCAGCAAGCACTACATACGTCATACCATAGACAGTGTCGATTCGAGTGGTATATACAGCGAGTTCTTTCGAATTGTCTCCGACTTTTTTCATACTAAATTCCACTCCTTCACTTTTCCCTATCCAGTTCCGTTGCATTTCTTTGATACTCTCTGGCCAATCGAGTGTATCGATATCCGCAAGGAGTCTTTCTGCATATTCAGTGATTTTCAAAACCCACTGACGAATCTTGCGTCGCTCTACCGTCGTACCACATCGGTCACATTTGTTGTCTCCGACCACTTCTTCATTGGCAAGTCCGGTCTTGCAGCTCGGACAGTAGTTGATAGGCAAATCCTGTTCATAAGCAAGTCCTCGTTCGAAAAGCTGGAGGAAAATCCACTGCGTTTGTTTGATATAATCCACATCGGTCGTATTTACTTCACGACTCCAATCATAAGAAAGCCCAATAGATTTCATCTGGCGAGTGTAATTCGCAACATTTTTCGCAGTCGTGATAGCCGGATGGGTTCCGGTTTTAATCGCATAATTCTCAGCAGGGAGCCCGAAAGCATCCCACCCCATCGGATGAAGGACATTGTACCCGCGAGTTTTAGAGTACCGAGCATAGGCATCGGTGGCAGAATACACTTTCGCATGTCCGACATGAAGTCCTTCTCCTGAAGGATATGGAAACATAGAAAGAACATACTTTTTCGGTTTATTTCCTGCTTCGCTTGGCGAAAGAGTCCGGAAAGTATCATGTTCTTCCCAGAAGCGTTGCCATTTTGGTTCGGTGATTTTTGGATTGTACATAATCGGTATTGAGTGAGTGAATTATTCCTTTCCATATTATGGAAATCCTCTCTTTTGTCCACTTTTTGTGGACCAAAAAATCCCTTCCGAAACTCGGAAGGGATTTTGAAAAAAATCGAGAAATATTATGCACCTGGAGTGAGAACTTTTGAGAGAACCATCTGAACGATAGAATTCGCAAGGAAGATAACCACAAGACCGATAGCAACCTGAATAAGGATAGTCTTTCCTTTCTTCACTTTATCATCTTCTCCACCAGCAGTAAGGATAAGAAACCCTCCGTAGATACCGTAGAGAACCGCGATAATTCCGAGAAATACCATAGCATTACTTACGAGATTCTGAATTGTTTTATCAGCAGTATTAGCACTTCCTGAAACATTTGCCTGAACACCTGCTCCACCAAAATCTATAGCCAAAGCTTGTTGCATAGAAACAAGAGTTGCAACTGAAGCAAAACCAACTTTTTTTAACATTTGCATAAAAAGAGTAATTTAATAAATAAAGTTACGGGCGGTATTATATAGAAGCATTGACTGAAAGTCAAAAAAAAAAGTGAATAAAATTCACTTTTTTCTTTTACTTAGATAAGTTCATCAGTTTTTTCTGTAGCAACTGGAGCAGTATTTACAAGAATCTTAGCTGGTGCAGCAGTCGTTGCACGAGGATTAAGAATATATGGAAGAAGTGCCATGTAACGAGCTCGTTTGATTGCCTGAGCAAGTTTTCGTTGATTCTTGAGAGCAACATCAGAATAATATCGTGGAACAATTTTATTGAACTTCGTAATGTATTGACGAAGGAAAGTAGTGTCTTTGTAATCGATATTCTTGATACCAAGAGCCTCGATTGGGCAAGTAGTTTTAGCCATAATAGGTAAAATTTAGGAGTTAAAATTAAAATTTATCATCAGCAAGATCGTCGAAATGTTCTAGTATTGTATCATCGATAACTTCTTCATCTTCTGCGAAATCTTCTCGTTTGTTGAGGAATATGAGATTGGCAACGACTACTTCCGTTTTGTGGAGTTTCGTTCCGTCTTCTTTATCGATAACACGAGTTTTTAGACGTCCTTCAATATAAACAAGTTTTCCTTTTACAAGAAACTGTTCCAATCGCTCAGCGAGAGGTCCCCATGCAACGCAGTTTGTGTATTCTGCTTCACTCTGGTTTACTCCTGCAGCATCACGATAGTAACGGTTGGTTGCAACCGTGAAGAGTGCGATTTTTTTATCTCCGGCAGTAGATTTGATATATGGATCCTTTGTAACATTTCCGATTAGGATAACTTTATTAACAGTTCTCATGATAGACAAATGTAGATAATAAGAATTTGTGAAATTTCATAGAAATGTTGAAGAACGATAGAATTCGAATGAAAATCGAGAACCGGAGCGAATCGTACGATTGTACGAAGAGTGAGGAAGCGAAGATTTAAATTCGAATTATGAAGTTATTCTGCATCTTCCAAACGAACAAACATATGTCTCCAAATATCTTTCTTAAGATTGAAAGCTTTTGTTGCAGCAAAGAAATCTCCTTTCTCGAGAACGAGATTATAAAGAGCGTAGTAACCGGTTTTAGAATTTCGAATCTTGTAAGCAATATCCTTAACTCCCCAGATGTCTTCTTTCTCAACTTTTGCACCAACGGCTGTAAGTTCGGCTTTTACTTCGCCAAGAAGTGTTGCAGCACCCGCATCTCCAAGTTCTGGATTAAGGATGAGCATAAGTTCATATTTTCTCATAGAGCTTATGGATTATATCTTCGATGTAGAAACCGAAGAAAGATATAAATAAAAATGAATCTTATACGAGAAATGAGAGATTCCCTAGTGTCTCACCATCTGACTCGAAAAAAGTTCCGGAGGATTATAGGGGAAAGTGGGAAAAATGCAAAAGATTTTATCCATTTGCCTTTCTCTTTTTTTTCGATACTCTTTTTACACGTTCTTTACACTAAAAACATACTATTTTCTAGTATAAAATATGATTTCCTAAATATGAAAATCCTTATCATAGAAGACAATCGAATACTTGCGAAGAACATCCGCGAATACCTGACCCTGAAAGCTTTTCAGGCGGAAGTGGCATTTGATGGGATTATGGGAAAAGAAAAGGCGAATAGCGAACATTTCGATGTCATAGTTCTCGATATAAACCTCCCGGGGAAAGACGGTCTCACGCTCTGTCAGGAACTCAGAGAAGTATGAAACAATACCCCTATCATTTTCCTTACGTCCAGCAATACTTCAAAGGATGTGGTAAAATGACTCAATATTGGGGCTGATGATTATATGTGAAAACCCTTCGATTTTGAAGAACTTATATCCCGGATTCAGGCGCTCTGAAGGAGAAATATCCCCAATAAAATCACGACGATTCAGGTTGGCGATATAATGATAGATACTACAAAACGGCTCGTTACAAGAAAAAACGAAACCATAGAACTTTCCACAAAAGAATTCGATCTGTTTCAATACTTGGTACAAAATCGTGGCAATCCTGTCGACCGTCAGGTGCTTCTGGAAAAAGTCTGGGGAGAATTCGACGCCTATATGTTTTCCCGAACCGTCGACGTGCATATAAGTACTCTCCGAAAAAAACTCGGGGATGGAATTATAGAAACACGAAAAGGATTCTGATATGTAGTAAGTTAATATTCTCTTTTCTCCATATGTCCTCAATTCATACTCTCTCAAAACAAAAACGTCGGCTTTCGATTCTTTTTTCGCTCGCGATTTTTCTCATTATCTTGGTACTCGATATAGGGTTTCTTTCTTTTAGATATCTCGATTATCAGAAGCAGGAATTCGGACGACTTGCTATTCAGGCACAAGGAATAATAAAACTTATAGGAGAAAATTCGATTATCGAACAAAATATATTGCAAGGAAAATGACTTACATTTCCTATTAGTGGGATGCGAAGAAGCGGAATGATGAACTCGATGGAATGACAACAATGAATACGTCCGAGAATTCAAACAGAAAATTTCTTCCTGTACAACAGAGCCGATGGGAAAATCCTTTTTTCACCGCAGAAAGACGATGAACTCTATAGTTCTCTCTTACAGAGAATACAGTCGAAAATACAAAATTGAAAGATATCTCTCAATATCAACGATTCTGAATATCTTTTTCTCAGTACTCCCATTACCAAGGAAATCGGTGCAGTATTTTTCATAGAATCCAGAATGACTTTGGAGAGTGTATTTATAGATATCCTTATGTATCTCACGGGAGCTATTCTCCTTTCTCTTGGTGTTTACTTCATAAGTTCCCGATTCATAGATGATACTCTTGCTCCGGTGGAGGAAAATATGAATCAGATGGAACAATTTATTCATAATGCAGGACATGAACTCAAAACTCCTCTTTCGGTTATAAAAAGTTCTCTGGAACTTATGAGACTGAGTAAAAACTATGACGAAGGAATTACTGAAGGAATAGGAGAACTCAATAGAATGAATAATCTGTACAATATAGGCAGGTTGTGTAGAAAAATTACTTCGTAAAATATCACAAGTTAGGGATATTATAGACAAACAAGATTT
>PCUR01000013.1 GCA_002771035.1 Candidatus Gracilibacteria bacterium CG12_big_fil_rev_8_21_14_0_65_38_15
TGAAAAAATAGTACCAACGATAGTACTATTTTTCCTTTTACAATCAAGAGAACATAAAAAATCCAGCCTACATTTTTTTCTATTTACCCCCAACTTCTCCATTTTGTTCCATATTTTCTCTCCTAAAAAATCTTTCATTATATCTCCTGCAAACCATCCTTGGTCACAAGTCAAGATTATAACAAAGTTATTTCTTTATATTCAATATAAAGAAAATGTCAAAACTTTACAAAAACAAAAAAACTCATACACTCATTCTCAATTTTACATTTTTCAATCTTCAATTACCTATGCGCTGTCCAAAATGTAAAAATCTTGATACTAAAGTAATCGACTCTCGGATGACCGAGGATGGTCAGTCCATACGTCGCAGGCGTGAATGCGAAAAATGTGAAGCTCGTTTCACGACTTTCGAACGTCTCGAATTTATTAATTTTCTCGTAACAAAATTCGATGGAGAAAAAGAACTCTATGACCGTACCAAAGTACACCGAAGTATTCTTATGGCATTTAGTAGACGAAGTATGGATCATAATCAGATCGAACAGATGATCAATGAACTTGAAAATGAATGGGCATCGAACAAAAAAGGAATCACTTCTAAGCGTATCGGGAAAGATATACTCCATAGACTCAAAGACATCGATGATGTTGCCTACATACGATTCGCCTCCGTTTATCATAACTTCGATACCGCTCAGGATTTTGTGAATTTTATTAAAAGTGAGATAGAATAATATTATGTTTACTATAATAGATCTCAACTACGCTCGCTGTCCTCTTCCTTTTTTATCGAACGAATTGACGGAGAAGATTTCTGAAACTGTGGCGAAAGGTAAAAAAAGCCTGCTTTTTTTTAATCGTCGCGGATCCGCTCGCACACTCATTTGTCGTGACTGTGGATACCAGTTTTTTTGCGAGCATTGTGACCTCGCTATGATTGTCCATACTTCCCCGACTCAGAAACTCCTTTGTCATCACTGTAGTATGGAATATCCTATGCCACATAGCTGCCCGAAATGTCATGGAACTAACCTGAACAGTGTAGGATTCGGGATACAGAAAGTAGAAGAAAATCTCGAAAAACTTTTTCCAAATATCCGCGTTGCCCGTATAGATTCGGATAAAAAACGTTCGGAAGGAATACAGTTTCAGGAAATATCCGAAGCACAAATACTTCTCTCCACGGAACTCGGAAATACTATCGCTTTGGACGACATAGAACTCGTGGTTTTTCTCCTCCTCGAGTCAGAAATAGCTGTTCCGGAGTACGATATAGAAGAGAAAATCTATACCAATATCGTCTATAATGCCCGAAAAGGTTCGGATATTTTTATACAGACTTTTGCTCCAAAGTCGGATCTTGTCCGAAATATCACCGAATGAAATTATCGAGATTTTCTCATACATACACTTGAAGAGCGTAAGACTTTTTCCTATCCGCCATACAAGGAACTCGTCCATATCTGGGTGCGGGACCAGAATAAAGAACGAATCAAGGATATCATCTATAAACTCAAGAATAAACTTGAGACACTAAAGACTTCCGATATAGAACTTTATTTCGATAAGGAACTCTTTACGAAGCGTAACAACGAGTACGGACAAAAAATAGTTCTCAAAGGCGGAAATCTTTCACCTCTTCTCGAAACTATCGAAAAAGAGATATTCCGAAATCGCGGAGTAAGTCTAGAAAGAAAGTAAAATATTATTTAACAGTTCCTCTATAGAGTGTTCCATTTATTGGAGTGCTCTTTTTTTGTTCGGGATGAACTTGTGGTTCCTGTTTCATTGCCGGTATCTTTTTCTCTTGTGTGCGGTTCACAGGATTTCTGCGGTTTTTCTGTCGTTCTCCTCATTTTTTCTCTGAATTTTTATTTTGTTTTGTCGGGACTTCTTTTATTTCTGGTATGTTTATTTCCTGCTTCATGGGAGGTTTTGGTCCGGTACGAACTCTCGCTTCCCGAGTCGGGCGATACTCAATCTTTTTACGAAGAGAGCGGAGAAATTCAACTTTATCTCCAGCAAGCTTTTGGATGAGAGATGAGAGTCCTTTTTCATAGGGTGCAAGAACTCCAAGAAGTTTATTATTTTGTCCCAAGTACCGGAGCAGACAGGTGAAATCACCATCCCCAGAAACGATGAGAGCCTGATCGTACCGGTCGTAGTCAATCATAGCCTGGAGAATAAGCTCCGCGTCGATATTTCCTTTTACTTCCCCTGATTCCATTGTGAGAACTTCTTTGAAAACCACGACAAATCAGGATTTCTGGAGCATAAGATAGAGATCCTGATTTCCGAGCATAAAGCCGAGAAATACGTAAGCGACTTCCACTCCCGCTTCTTCTCTCAAATATTCACGAAAACGCTTCCAGTCAATCTTCCAACCAAGTTTATAAAGTCAGGAATTGAGGTTTTGTGCATCGATGAACGCATAGTTTTGCTGCATAGGTTTTTTTTATTAAAAAGTTCCTATTATTATAGACCTTTCTCTCAGAATGTAAAATAATTCGATTTTTTGCAAAAAGACACGGAGTGTGATAAGATTGAAAACAATTACAATTTAATTACTTGAATATGAATATTGAATGGCAACAGAGGATTATAAATTCCGATAAAAAATCGGAACAAGATAGTGCAGAGAAACTCGCTATTGATTTTATTCAATCGCAGGAAAAAGCCGGTATGTCACCTGACAGACTCAATAAACTCATAAATGCCATTACGAAAATATTGGAAGAAAAACAACATCATGAAATAGTCATTCAGCAAGAATGCGAGAAAGCGTTGAATGAACTAAAATGAGAAACGGGTCTAGAGATAGTTCTTTGAGCACTAAAACAAGACTATGACAAGAAATCTTCCTATGTTAAATCTAAGGCAATAAATTTAACAACGGGTACCATAGCAGAAATCAATGCTTTAACCTCTACCAAAGATAAGATTGTAAAATATAACAAGGATACGGGGAATGAAGCTGTTCTCATCAAGGATTTCGAAAAAGAACTCAGTACAAAAGACATAGCTGATGTTAATTCTTTGGGTTTTGCTAACTATCTCTTACATCTTCATGATGAAAATAATCTGAATTCAATGAAACTCGGAGCAGTTCTCGGTGGATATCCCGTAGGAAAACAAAAACTTCAGGACCTTGCTATCCTTTGGGGACTTGATAATCCAGACAGAGGGACATTGAATACCAATGTACAAAAAAAACTTAAGGACACCGATCCTGAAGTTCTTGAAACTATGCAGAAAATCCTTTCCAAGGAACTCAGTGAATATCGTGACGAATCAAAAAATAAGGACAAGCATACTAAAAACGATTCCAAAAGAAAATCTCCGCTTAAATAAAAAAATCCCCCGAAATTCGGGGGATTTTTTAAAAAACCGTTTGATTCTTATGTTGTTTCAGTCCACTGGAATCCTTGTGAATAATCAATCTCGAGCTCGTCTATTTTCTCTTGAATAGCTTCTGAACTTACAAATTCAGCAACGACCTTAAGTCCAAGTTTATGAGCAGTATGAGTTATTCCTTCTACGATAGAATAGTGGGAAATATTCGTATCAATATCTTTTATAAAAAGTCCATCTATTTTAATATAACGGAAGTTCTTCAGATGTTTTTTCAGTTGTGTAATACGCTCCCATCCTGAATTCTTGACACCGAAGTCATCGATGGAGAATTCACAACCCATTTCATCGAGTTCCACAAGTTTCTGTATATATCCAGCATCGATATTAATAACATCTTCTGTAATCTCTATACATATTCGAGAGGCATTTATATTATTTTCCTCAAGCAATTCCTGGAAATTACTTATGAAATCAATATCCCGAAGATTCTCCTCTGTTACATTGACGGAATACTGATTCTCATTTGTTTGTGCTATCTGGAATGTCTTTTCCAATACTTCTCGTGTAAGCTCTGGAAGGAGTCCATGTTTTTTCGCAACTTCAATAAATTCTCCGGGGGAAAGTCATAGGACGCGCATGAGCGATTCGTATTTCTTCCTTGGATTATTCGGATTACGATTATCGCGAATCAACTGGAAATAAGCAGTAACCTCTCTATTTTTCAGAGATGTATTGAGTGTATTCTGCACAAAAAGCTCTCTTTGAATTCTTGTTTCTGCTATTCCATCTTCGTAAATCTGATATTGACCAATTCCTTTTCTCCATGCTTCCCTGAGAGCTGTATGAGCTTTATCATACGTTCTTGTTCCGTCTAGTTTAACAATACCGATTGTCGGAGTAACATAAGCAATTCCATTTTCATCCGAACCAACTGAAATCTTCATTATCTTATCGATAAGATGTTTTGCAATCATTTCTATTCCTCCCCATCTCATACTATCATCTATAATGATACCGAATTCAGGTCATCCTGTTCTATATATATTCCCTAGTTCCAACGCTTTTAGCATCTCAGCAATCTTCTTAATGAGAATATCTCACTCATCGAACCCAAATCCATCACTGATATCGGTAACCTGATCGAATTTAAGAAGAAGAAGAGCTCATTTATCAACCGTCTCCATTTTTTTTATATCATTCAAAAGTTGAGTCTTATTTGGAAGATCCGTGAGAACATCATAAAACGCTAATCTTTCAAGATTCGTTCTTGATTGCTGAAGAAGGGTATTATTATGATTTATCGTGATAAGATTTCAGAAACTAATTTTTATCAGATCTTTTTGGGTAGAAAATATCTTATCTATGATTCTTTCAACTACTGATGGATAGCTAATGGTGATAAAAACCCCTCAATCAAGAGGTATGCTCTTCTTTTGAAAACCACGTCTTCAGAAGGCAACCGGACATTTTTCCATTTTTATTATGGAAGATATCCTACAGGACTTACATTCAGTACGATTATGAGAGACATCATTTCTTTTGCAACTTTTACAATCTCCAAGTACTTTAATAGTACAAAGATTATAGAAAAGAACTTTTGCTATTTTTTCTCCGAGCAAACTATTGATTCCATCTTGCATAAGAATATCACCTCACAGGTTCATGGAAGCAATAATCTCTTCTAGTTCGGATTTTATAGACAAAACAGAATTTCTCTGAAAACGTTCCATAGTTTTTTGAAACACGAATTCTCAGGACTTTTCCAACTCTTCATTAGTATGAACCGATTTTCCATATCGATTTATCTCATCTAGATAACCAAGAGCGATGAGAAAATCCTTCTCATCTCAGATATTGTTAGAGTTCTTGTTAATATCAGTAAATCCTGCACTCAAATCTCTATAACGACTAAAGCATATCTGTGCATTTTCTACATATTCTTTATTGGAGCACTCGATATAAAAAAGAGCCAAAGAAAGATACAGTTTGGAATAATTGAGAACGGAATGAGAAACCTCTTTTTCCTTCAAGGAAGCATACATCTGCTCTACGAGCGGGAGAAATTGAAGATACTGGAGAGGTTGTATACGGGATCGAAATCTTCTTATAATTAGAGCGATGATCTTCGTCCCCCACTCCTCGTATTTTTCATAAAAAAGTTTGTTTGATTGATTTTGATTACTCAAAAAGAAAGACATTAATTTTTCAAGAGACGATTCTTTTATATCATCACTATAAAGAATAAGATAATGGAGTGCTTCTATTTGAAACTCGTTCTGGATACCATTACAATTAATATCTACAAATATTTCTTCAATCCCTTCCAATTTTTTATTCCCCGCATAATTGTAGATATAGATAATATCCTTGAGTGGTTTCATTTTTTTTGCACGGAGTTCGGGAGAATCATACTTTTGTATTTTTCCTATCTCACTAATACTTATAAGTTGTCTCAGAGCATTGTTTCAGAGACCGACAATTTCAGAAATCTCTTTTTCTTTTCTGTAATTTTCTCCATTTTTATTCTCCTGTCAGAAATCAACTTCTTCCTGAATAGCAAGTCATTCTATTTGTTCTTCATGTATATGTGCATCTATTTCATTTATCTGGGAAATAGTTCCTCCTATCAGAGCCTTATGCGCAAAATTCCCCTGAACCTTTCAAGAAAGATTACTCAATTTTTTTCATATGATATGATTTCTAATAATCTCCGGATGAAGCTGTCGTCTCAAATTGTTAATATTCGTTCGAATAATTATACCGAGTTCAAAAGATATTTGACTCTCCTCAAAATTCCCCATATGAATAAGAGCAAGTTTGTTGATTGTTTCACCAAGCTGCATACAATAATTCAGTTCTTGAGCAAGCTGTTCTGACAGATTTTTTGACGTCCATCCCGGTATATTTCCGATTATTTTCAATACTTTTGCAGTAGAATCAGCAAAAAGCGTGTTAATATTCTTGAAATAATCGATATAGATATCTTTAACGAGATCGAAATCCTGGTTCATTCAGAGGAGGAAAAGATGGAAATCAATACTATCATATTGATCAATGTGCGGCTTGATTTGGTCATTTTTCTTCTCGATATACGTAATAATCGCATTCCGTACGGATGGATGATTTCTAAGAAGCGAAAGGATGTTGTCAGGGAAAGCTATGTTTTCAGAAAAATACTTCTGTTTCAGATCATCGAAAAACGGGAAAAAAATCTTCTCGACAATCTCTTCATTGAAGGAGATGTATACTCATTCTGTTTCCCCTTCGAGAAAACGGATAAGTGCTTTGAAATCTATTTTACCACTTTGGAGAAGAATATTTTCTATAGAAAAACTGGTTGATTCAACAATTTTATCAGAATCTTCTCACTCCCCTTCTTCTCATAAAAGAGGGATGTTGCATTTTAATGATGTATTTTCTTGTTGCATGTTTTGTTTTCTTAGTGCAGATGAATGACTGCATTTTATGGAGAGTCATACAAAAAGCAAAATTTTTTAGAAAAAATCTTATATTTCCATCTAAAATAACAGTTTATCAAGATTCTTCATTAGAATACTTGACTTGTAATAAATATAGTTTATTCTATACTTAGTTTTTAGGAGCTATCCCAAAAACAAAAACAAATATTTTTTAATCTTTTTGGCTTATGTCATTCGGACACTAAAAAACCTTAAGGACGTTCCGTCCTCCAATATTCTCTTTTTTAAATAGGGCCAGACTCTATTCTACGCACTGAATTCAGTATTCAGTGGAATCCTACCGATATACGGTAGGATTTTTTTTAATAACCGAGTTATAAGTCTGTTTGACTTTATGAATGGAATCTTTAAGATGACGGACAAGAAAATAAATCTCACGCCTTGTATAAGTGCCGAATATAAAACCAAGGCTCAACGACCAAAAAACAGCAAGATGAACAATAACAGTTCTATCCGGATGAGGAACTGGAAAGAAGGACTGGAAGAATATCTAAAAACTCTTCGTAGATAAAACCGTCTATACTACATAACCGCAAGGAATAAACGAATGAAAATCTCCATCGCCTTCTCATGACCCGCTGGAAGCGGAATCAATACCTGCGGAACCGTACTAGGAAATATCCTTTCTGAGTACGGTTATTTCGTCTATGGAGATAAACAATATTCTTCGCTCATCAAAGGCGGAAACAATCTCTTTGTCCTGTATATCTCGGACACCCACCATTTCATCAGTCGGAAAATAGACCATTTTATCCATTTCGATGCGCTCGCTCGCGAAAAAAACAGTCAAATATATAATTTCGATACAGAATACTTTATCGATAAAAAAGAATATAAAAACCAGAATACTTTCGCTCTCGGACTCGCAGCGAAGATACTTTGAATAGACAAGGAAGTGATAGAAAATATTTTTCTGAAAAAGCTTCCAGAAGCGGTACGGGAAGATAATCGTATTGCTTTATCTCAAGGATTCGATTCTGTTTCGCAGTCTATCTTGAATTTGAAACCTCTCTCAGAACCGAAGAAATTCTACTTCGGAAATGAAGCGGTAAGTCTCGGGGCAATGGATTCCGGACTCGAGTTCTATTCCGCCTATCCGATGACTCCGGCAAGCTCTCTCATCGATGTGATTTCTGAAGATCCTCGTGTGACATTTTTTCAATGAGAAGATGAAATAGCGGTCGCTATGTCTATGCTCGGTGCGAAATTCGCAGGAAAACGATCTATGTGTGGAACCTCTGGAGGAGGATTTGCGCTTATGTCCGAGAGTATCAGTTTCTCGAACCAAGCGGAACTCGGCGGAGTCTATGTCCTCTCACAACGAGCCGGACCATCGACCGGAACTCCGACATTTACCGGACAATCGGACCTGAATTACGCACTCAATGCGAGCTTCGGAGATACTTTTCCTATTGTGTTCGCACCGTACACATTCGAAAACGGATACAACCTCATAGGAAAAGCGCTCAATTGGAGCGATATCTACCAACATCCGGTTATTTTTCTCGTGGACAAATCATTTTCCGAGGGATATATGTCTGTGGACACAACTCATTTACAAGCAGAATCGATTCAGAAATGAAAACTCGAGAATAATCCCGCTCCCGATTTCGCAAGATACACAGAACAATCAGACGGAATCAGTCCGTACAGCGTTCCCGGAACGCCCAACGGCGAATTCATCGCCACTTCCTACGAACACGATATCTACGGAAAAGAAACCGAAGATAATGAAACTAAAATGCAAATGGAGGCGAAGCGATTCCGGAAAATGGAGACCTTCGTACGAGATGAATTTAAAAACACCCCACTGACAAGGGGGGAAGAGCAGAGCGAAGGGGGGTTAAACAAAGATTTCATTTCGACTGGATACGATATCATCAATCCTGATGCGAAGAAATTTTTTATCACCTACGGAATCAATTTCTACGCACTTCAGGGGTTTATCCACGACCATAGAGAAGACAACTGGGGAATTATCGTATTGAAAGTTATTCAACCACTCGATCTCCGACTGAAGGATTTCCTTGAATCCAAGAGTAAAGATATCGAGAAACTCGTATTCGTAGAACAGAACTATTCTGGACAACTCGAAACCTATCTCTCGCCTCGCCTCGGACTTTACAAAGACACTTGGCAATGAAAAGTTTCTCATTTACGGTCTACTAGTCTCTATCCCATCTTCGAAGAAAATATATGCGAAAAGGTCTAAATCTCATACAGTGGTGCCCCGGATGTGGAGATTTCCTCATCCTCGGAGCCATCCGAAAAGCTCTGCAGGAACTCGAAATCCCGAAGGAGGATATTGTTATTGTGAGCGGTGTTGGATGTAGTGGGAAGATTTCCCAATACATCGATGGTTATGCAGCAGAAACCCTCCATGGACGAGCGATACCGTTCGCCATCGGGGTCAAGCTCGCAAATCCGAAAACCCACGTAATCTGCATCGGATGAGACGGAGACGGATACGGAATCGGTCTCTGACATTTTCTCCATGCCTGCCGGCGTAACAATCCTATTACCTATCTCGTGCTCGACAACGAGAACTATGCTCTCACAACCGGACAGGCTTCATCGACCACTCCGCTCAGTGCCAAAACCAGAACTACGACCAGCGGAAACACCACTCCCCCATTTAATCCCGTCGAGCTCGCAAAATCCGCCGGATGTCAGTTCTCACGAGAAGCGACCGATTCGAATATAGCAGAACTCAAAGAACTCATCAAAGAAGCGATTCTCTTCGATTGATTCGCTCATATCAACATCAAACAGAAGTGTCCGAGTTGGAAGAGGTGGTAAAACTCAAACAAATTGCTCGAAGCTCGCCTGTTGGCGAGCAAGCTAATACCAAAAACAAAGTTTATGACAAAAACCCCGAAAAAAACTTCAAAATTTGATTTTTATTTATATTTATATATACTGGAAGTAACATATTTAAATTACTTGCAGTATATGGATATACTATTTCAACTACTCAGTTCAAAAAATACTATTTTTACTTTTGATGAGCTATTATCTATTTTTTGAAGTACCAATACTCAGACGTTCAAAAATAAATTATCGTATTATATAAAAAAATGAATTCTAGAAAGAGTTACCAGATGAATATATTCATTGAAAAACAAGGAAATCAATAAGTTTGAGCTCACAAATAAAATATATTCACCTAGTTATATCTCATTCTTCTCAGCACTCTATCACCACTGAATTATTTTCCAATATGAAAATGATGTCTATCTCGCCTACAAGAAATCAGATACCAGGAAAATACTTGATTTCGATATCAAACTCAAATGTGTTAAAAAGGATATTTTATTCAATCCTACAGGGATAATAAATAACGGAATTTACTCTCTCGCATGACCAGAAAGAGCTTTCTTGGATACGATTTATATTTACTGAGATATACACTTTGATAATATTTCAAAGCTTGATTATCAAACACTCTTAGAGCTATTACCTATATACAAAAATGCAAATCTTGAGAAAAAAGTAAAAACCTATTTCATAAAATGATAAACGATGAATGCAATGATAGCAAGACTCGATAAACAAACGCATAAAGTGATGCTTATGTCTCTTTTACTTGATATCTCGAAAAATGAGATATTAAAAAAATCACTCGTCTTTAAATGATGAACTGCCCTATTTTTACTCTATCATCTCGATAGATTTTCAACAGATTTAGATTTTGATCTCATTGGAGATATCTCAAAAGAGGCAATTCTGAGTGAAGTTATCAAGATTGCATCAAAGTATGGAAATGTGACAGATAGCTTCATAAAAAGAAATACTATTTTTGCCATCGTATCCTACGGGGATATAGACCATAACATAAAAATTGAGATATCCACAAGAGGGGTTTCATGAAAATATGCTCTAAAAAATATCATATGAATAACACTACCGGTTCTGGATATTGAGTTTATAACTGCAAACAAATTTCTTGCCTTAACTATGAGGGATAAAATCGCCAACAGGGATATCTATGATATTCATTTTATCTTAAAAAATCATTTCGGTGTCGACCGCCAACATATCGAGAATATTTCTCTCAAGAGTTTTGAAGAATATATTCGATATATGATAGAATTTTTAGAGAAACTCTGAGATACTTACAACATACTTGACTGACTTTGAAATACTTTAGATGAAAAGCAAAAACTATTTGTCAAAAAGAGTTTACTCCAAGAAACTATATTCTTGCTCCATAGTTTTCTCTAAAGTATGATTGATTCGCTCATATCAACATCAAACAGAAGTGTCCGAGCTCTAAAGAGGTAGTAATGGTATTCAGTTTGACTTTAGAGGGGGAATTTGTAAGATACAAAAAAGACATGAATTTCATTACTAATTTCCTCTTTTATGTCCTCTGTTCCACAACTCTTCTCCAACTTCGTTATTTTTCAGACTACAACTGGCAAAATCAATATTGATGTCTATTTTCAGGATGAGACTCTCTGGTTGACACAGAAGAATATGGCAGAGCTTTTTGAAGTGAATGTGCCTGCTATTTCCAAACATCTCAAAAATATATTTGAGACGGGAGAACTGGAAGAAAATTCAGTTATTTCCATTTTGGAAACAACTGCGGAAGATGGAAAAAATTACAAAACAAAATACTACAACCTCCGAGCCATACTCGCCGTCGGATACCGAGTGAATAGTGGGCGTGCGATAGAGTTCCGTAAGTGGGCGAGTACTATTTTGGAAGAATATATCATCAAGGGTTTTGCGATGGATGATGAACGATTGAAACAAATGAAGCACTTTGGGAAGGATTATTTCGATGAGATGCTGGAACGAATTCGGGAAATCCGAGTGAGCGAGCGACGACTGTACCAAAAAATCACTGATATTTATGCCCTGTCGGCAGATTACGATACAGAGTCCGACATTACCAAACATTTTTTTGCAAGCGTCCAAAATAAACTCCACTGGGCTATTACGGGGAAAACCGCAGCAGAAATCATCTACAGCGAGGCAGATAGTACCAAGTCTTTTATGGGACTCAAAACTTGGAAGCAAGCTCCAAAAGGGAAAATCCTCAAAAGTGATGTAGTGGTCGCGAAGAACTATTTGAGCGAAGAACATATAAAAACGCTCAATGCTCTGGTGAATTCCTACCTCGACCTCGCTGAAAGTAGGGCTACCAATAGAAAAGTGATGAATATGAAGGATTGGGATAGCTATCTCGGGCAATTCCTCGAACTTGCAGGTCATCCCATCCTCGATCATGTCGGCACCGTCTCGATGCTCGAAGCCAAACTCAAAGCTGAGAGCGAATTCGAACAATATAGGGTTGTTCAAGATAGACTCTATGAGTCAGATTTTGATAGATTGGTACAGAATATTAATCCTTCAAAATAGGATTAATTCGCCCCTATCAACATCAAACAGAAGTGTCCGAGCTCTAAAGAGGTGGTAA
>PCUR01000040.1:0-714 GCA_002771035.1 Candidatus Gracilibacteria bacterium CG12_big_fil_rev_8_21_14_0_65_38_15
AAATGAAATCATTTCCGAGGTACGGTATATCTGTGAATATCGGACGTGTGAGAAAATACGTCCGCTTTTCGAACAAGTACTTACTGCTGCCGAAGAGGAAAATAAAAAACAATGGGATACATCTTCTTCGTTTGGAAGAGATTATAGCTGACTTTCCGCATGGACAGCTGCTACCGCCATCAATAAAACTATGGGCGTACAACAAAGATACGAGAACGATTATATGACGTATCAAAAATATATTCACGTAAGTACTGGTTACGATGAGAAAAAATCGTATCTTCCATTAGATATCAGTGAATACAATACGCTTATGACTGTCGTCGGTACCAATACTTCCGCACCTGCTGCGAGTTTTATAAGTGTCGATATCGACAATGAAACTCTTACTGTTCGAGACGGAGCAAACACCGAAACATTTTCGATTTCAGAATTCATTGGAAAATTACGGGCAATTCATAGAAGTACCAATTCTTATTCAATTCCACAAGATAAACTAGAACTTTCTCTCGTAAGCGAAAATCACGAAATACGAATATTTTTTGAATCATTCTCTTATAAGAATCCAAAATACGATGCAAAAAAATCAAATAAATACAATTCGTCGTATTCTCTAAAAGGTATCGCTCTTGTGAAAAACAAGAAACAGAGTCCTTAACCGAAAACTCTCGAGATTATTTTGACTTTTCCCGCTTTTTCCATACGATACCACCA
>PCUR01000040.1:740-6804 GCA_002771035.1 Candidatus Gracilibacteria bacterium CG12_big_fil_rev_8_21_14_0_65_38_15
GATACCACCACTTCTCATCCGCCCGGGTGGTGAAATGGTAGATGTGTGCCCTTGCGGAGCATGGAAGCCATACCCCAGAATACGAGCGTCCGTGAAACGGCGCGACATATGAAAGGGGTACACGAGTTTCGGGTAAGTTGAATCGCGAGAATTAAGCCCGGGTGGTGAAATGGTAGACACGAGAGACTCAAAATCTCTTGGCAGCAATGTCGTGAGGGTTCAATTCCCTCTCCGGGCACCAAAAAAATCAAACAACTCACGTGAAAACGTGGGTTATTTTTTATTTCTATATATTTTTTATTTATTAAAAAATCAGGTAACAGTAAGCGGAGTATGGAGATGGTGTAATAAAACCATGAAACATTCGATAGGTAAGAACTTTCTTTATTGACTTACCTTAATTTAAACATATTACTTCAATGTAATAAGTATTCAATAATATATGTCGATTTCTCGGCTAACTGGAAGTATTTAGTATGTTTTTACTTTCTTTTTGACATGCTGTATCAATCGTCTATAATTATCTATTTCCCATAGATAAACATCCCAGTTATCTCATCGACAAACGAACATATCTACTAAACAGAAATATACATTATATTACCATTAAACCCCAGGATGATATCTTGGAATATCTGTAAAATTTTATTCGTTTTATTTCTACGAGAAGTTACAAATAATTTACAGAAGATCATTAACAATCTTATAATTTAACTATAAATATATGAAAACACTTCATAATGTTTCAGTGAAAACTCTAACGGTTATTGCATTTTTATTCGGTCTCACTGGACCTCTTACGACATTTGCAGCAACAGCCCCAACTCTCGGAGCTGCAGCAACTTACTCTGCTTTTGGTAAAGCAGGAGTAACCAATGATTCCAATGTCGGAACAACGCATATCTGGGGAAATGTCGGTGCGGATGCGACAAATGTTACAAATCTCGATGATGCAACACAGGTTGATGGTATTATAGATACCGGCGCCTGAGTCGAAGCTGCCATACTAACAGCCTACGGACAACTCGCAGCAGAACCGGATATTCCCGTGGTTCTGAATCTTGCAGGAAATAATACTGTCGGACCAGGTGTATACGATGTAGGAGCAACTACTTTGAATGGTATTCTTACTCTGAGCGGTGCAGGAGTTTATATCTTCCGAAGTTCATCCAGTATCTCAGTTGCATCAGGTGTCGGAGCAGAAATGAAATTAACCAATGGGGCCGACGCGTGTAATGTATTTTGGCAAATTCCTGTTTCTATGACTATCGGTGTTGGAGCGAAAATAATAGGAACTATTCTCGCAGATACCGCGCTTATATCACTCGGAACCAACGCAACATTGCAAGGTCGAGCTTTTTCACGTATTGCTCAGGTAACACTTGATAGCAATCAAATTACTGAGCCAACGTGTACACCGGTTGTACCAGTTGTAAGTAGTGGTTGAGGTGGTGGAAGTATTCTTAAACAAGATAGCTGTCCAAGTGAAGATTTTTCCTCTAGTTACTATGATGGTAGTTGTGGAACAGCGCCTCTAGCGAGCACTGGTTGAGTTATGACAACAACAACGACTGTCGCTCCCGTAACAACAACAACATTACCGCCTCCTCTTATTAAGATAATAAAAGTTGCAAGTCAATCGACTTCCCTTCCGTTCGGAGGTGGTGATGTAAAATATACCTATACCGTAACGAATCCAGGAGTAGTTACTCTACATAATGTCACAGTAAGTGATGATAAGTGTACTGCGGTTTCCCGTGTCTTTGGTGATATTAATAAAAATAATCTCCTTGAGACCAATGAAACTTGGATCTATATGTGTCAACAAAATATTTCTGTTTCAACAAAAAATATTGCTACAGCAGAAGGAAAAGCAAATGGTCTTATTGCGCGAAGCTATGCTGATAGTACTGTTATTGTTGCTGCGAGATCCGCATTTGTTCCGAAACTTCCAAATACAGGAATCTCTCCTGAAGAAAATAATACCTCAAGGAGTATAATTGTCCTCGCAACTCTTCTCATTCTTATTTCTGCTTCAGTAATGGTAATTCTTAAGAAACGTACGATTTAATAAACTCTGTTATTCTTATATTCAGTCTTGGTCTGAAAGACAAAAACCCCGCCAAGATGGTGGGGTTTTTCTATTAAAAAATCTTCTATATTATGAATAATAAAACTCTATCTTTGAAAGTATTTTACAAGATAATCGTTATCTGAATATTATTTTCTGTAATAATATTTCTTCCGACTATTCTTTGATTCTCTAACAAGGGTCTTTATGCTACTGGGAATATTTCGGTATCTAAAAACACACCGAATATATCTTCTGGAAAAATTATCCAAAATAAACAAATATTTCCGGGACTTCCGGTTCGTCTCAAAATCCCGAAAATCTCCATCAATACCATTATTGAACAAGTAGGACTTACGCAGGAATGAGCAATGGATATACCAAAAGGACTAAATAATGTAGGATGGTTTGATCTCGGTCCACGTCCCGGGGAAAATGGAAGTGCTGTTATTGATGGACATTATGGAGTATGGAAAAATGGAAAAGGAACAATATTCAACAATCTCTATAAATTACGCGTGTGAGATAAGCTTTTTATCGAAGATGAAAATGGAAAAGTTATCACTTTCGTAGTACGAAAAACTCAAATCTATAAACAAGATTCCAATGCTTCAGAAGTATTTATTTCGAATGATGGAAAGGCTCATCTTAATCTCGTTACTTGTCAGGGAATCTGGAATAAAAAAACAAAGAGTTATCCAAATCGGCTTGTGATATTTTCCGATAAAGAATAGATTTTTTTTGTCTGTTTTTCCAGAGGATTTTTATGAATCTGATAATTTATTTGATTTAAAACTTTGGGTTGTATTTTTCCCTACTTTCCATAGTATGGATACCGTATTATCCCTTTCTAAAAATCCAATTCGTGTTCATAGAAGTTATACCATTCGGTGGGTCTATAGACAATAAGTGACTTACCTATTATGTACGTGATGAACTTGCAATAAACATCCGAATTGGATGTCTCGTGGAGGTTCCTTTTCGTAATGTCGTTGATTATGCGATTGTAACGAGTTTGGAGAACTTGGAAATCCCCGAAAATCCGAAATCCATAATAAGAGTAGTTACCAGTGTTCCGCTTCCTGCTTCATACCAAATACGCTCGATTTTTGAAATCTCATCGTATTATTTCGTACACGCACACCATATTCTTTCGCTCTTTCTTTCGAAATCACTTGTTCGATATCTGGAGAAAAAAGATTTTTCTCTCCTTTCACCACAAGTAAAAAATGAGAAAAAAATAACTAGGGATGATAGTGTTGGTTTTTACCATCATACAAGTAATGAATCGTTCTTCCAAGAGATACAGAAACAAGCTATCGATCGAACTGTTATAGTGTTTCCTGATGATTTTTCTCTGGAAGCATATTTAAGAATATATCCTATCAATTCAGAAACTACTCTTTGTATACCGGACAAACTCACTGAAACCAAGAAGTATAAAGCATTCTGTTCGATATATAATGGAGAAAAAAATATTATCATTTGAACCAGACGGATTCTTTATTATAATCTCTCACACTATGACCGTATTCTTTATATAGAAGATTCGCTTCATAAGTCAGCTATGCGATTCGGACACACCTACAAACACCTTGAAATACTTCGAAAAATATTTCAGAACAGCAATTTTAATATAATGATATATTCCACAATTCCAAGTATCGAGAGTATGTATTTGCTTCACTCGGGAATATATAAAAAACTTAACTGATAATTTGTTATTTTTCAATGCAGAAAAAACTCAATCATATTATCAATAATCTTATTATTCGCCTTTCGTCTGTCAACCGAATCCGTATAATATTTTTCATGTTTGCGTTGTTTGCTCTTCTTATTATCTGGATAGCATTCAAATATACTGTTCTAGAATACGGTTATTACAAAGGACTTGCCGATAAACAGCAAATGATAACAGTAAAGAGTCCTGTTTCCCGCGGAACGATATACTCCAACAACAGTCCTGCTGGAGTATTTGCTACCAGTACCGATCTTTCCGATCTTGCTATAGATCCACAGGAAATCGGATCAAAAGAAAAACTTAAAACATTTTTAACAGATGTAGTATTTGAGGATATTTGTTCGAAGCAATCAGATGATTGATGTGCCGAAAATCTTTTCGACTATCTTAAACAAGTTCAGGATGAAGAATTCATAGCAACAGATGAAAATGTAAAAAATAAAATCCGCGAAGATATCCATAGGAAAATTTCCAAAGAATTTATCGATTCCGTTATAGTAAAAGAAAATCTGAGTAAAAAAGAGGTAGATAATTTATTGGAATTCACCGAATGAACAGGGAGTTATTTTGGAATAATCAATAATAGTCTCTATGTCGATCCTACGAAAGTAACCGATAAAGACACTATAGTTGCGAAACTTATGACTATTTTATCCCTTTCAAAAGAAGAGCTTGATTTCAAGCTCTCTAAACGGACGGTTCGCTATATAAAGATTCTCAAAAAAATAGGACTCTCTGCACGAGATATGATTGATGCTCGAGTAAAAGCTGAGAAGATTAATATCGCCCAGGGACGTATGCTCGATACGGAAAGTATCTTTCATTTCTTGATCCTAGAAGCGAATCCTACTAGATTCTATCCAGAGAAAAATATGGGTGGACAGATAGTCGGTTTCGTCAACAATGAAAATGAGGGAAAATATGGAATCGAGGGATATTTTAATGAGGAATTAAAAGGAAAGGAGGGTGCAAATATCGCAAAAAAGGATATTTCTGGTCGTACTATCGGGTCATTTGATCTCGGTGAACGCAAGATGGCGAATGGAACTGATATTAAGCTCACTATCGACAGAAATATACAAAAAGAAGTTACCAAGCTTCTTTCCGAGGGAGTCAAAGAATTTCGTGCCAACAAAGGATCTGTTGTTATCATGGATCCAAAAACCGGAGCTATACTTTCTATGGTAACATATCCAGATTTCGATTCGAATAATTTCGGTGATGTCTATGAATTGGAAAAAGTAAACTATGTTAAATATCCGAATCCTAATTTCGACCTTTTGGGTATACCACTGTTCGTGGAAGATTCGGAAAAATGAATCCCTATAATGGTCGGGAAAAAGAAAATAGCCCTCAGATCCGCGACCGAGGCGGAGATTGATAACAGAGCCATACCGAAATACAAGTATAAGAATATGTTTGGTCCATGAGTTTACGAAGCCGATCCGGTAAGTTCGCTCTATGAACCAGGTTCCGTTTTCAAAGCGATTACCATGGCGATAGGTATCGATACGGGCGATATCAAGCCTTCCGATACATATAACGATAAAGGGTTCGTAACCATCGACCAATATAAAATCAGTAACGTATCAAACGAATGTATCGGGGTCCATACTTATTCCCATGCGCTTGATTGGAGTTGTAACGTTGGTATGATCGATATAGTTCAGAAAATAGGAAAATCTCTTTTCTATAAATACATCAACGATTTTGGATTCGGACAAAAAACCAATATCACGCTCGATGGGGAGGTTTTCGGAAAAATCGACCCCTATGAAAAATGGGCCCGAGTAAAGCTCTTTACTATGGCATTTTGACAAGGTATCACTGCAACAGTTCTCCAGATGGCTTCGGCGTATTCTGCCTTGGCTAACGGATGAGTATATATGCAACCATACATAGTTGACAGTCTCACACTTGCTGACGGAACAGTTGTTAAAAATACGCCGACTCCGCTTCGTCGAGTTATTAAAGAAGACACTTCCAAGAAGATTATCGCCATGCTTACCGAAGGTGCGAAAATAGGATTCGCGAAAAAATGATGAGTAGATGGATACGATGTTGCCGGGAAAACAGGAACTTCCCAGATTGCCGCGAAAGGGAAATACGAAGTCGGAGAAGCCGGACATACTATCACTTCTTACGGAGGATTTGCTCCAGCATCGAATCCAAAATTCGTTATGATTGTAAAAATCGAACGTCCTCGCAGTGCTCTATATTCAGAAACCACATCATCTGCAGTTTTCTCGAAT
>PCUR01000040.1:6824-12415 GCA_002771035.1 Candidatus Gracilibacteria bacterium CG12_big_fil_rev_8_21_14_0_65_38_15
TTATTATGGTATACCAAAAAGCGAATAATTTATTTACATTATTTTTCATATATGAAACCAGAAATCACTTCAGCTTCCGAAGCACCGAAAAATGCAACTACCATGGAAATTCGAACTCTTTTTTCGGAAGGAAATCTTATCGATAGCTATAATATTTTCGAGAAAGTTCGAAAACAAGTGGAAGATATCGTTTCCAATAAGGAATTTCTTTCAGAAAATAAATCATTCGTTATGCGATTAAAGATGAGTTTTTGGATTTTCGACCGACTTATCAACGGTCCTTGGGAATTCGGAAACACTGGAGTAAAAAAAATCATAAATGAACAGGGATTGGAAGCAAGATGCGGAAGTGATTCGAAATATATATTTCGTCCTTTGATAGATTTAAACGGAGAATTTATAGACGAAAGTAGGATTCAAACATGGGCACCGATTATTGCTCTCTATTCAAAAGCTAAAGATATATTACTTATAAATGAAGCATACTACCAAGCTATGGGGACAACCCCTGCAGAATTCGCAATATTGGTTCGAGAAGGACGAACAGCAGAACTTCTCAAAAAAGAAGATCTTCCAAAACTTCAAGAACTTACTTTTATTCTTTCGCAAGGAAAAGGTTACAAGAATGAGCTTCTTCATCCAGCAAGAACAAGAAAAACAATCTCTTGGAATTCATCAGGAAACGAAGGAAGCGGATCTATTCGAATTGGAAAAGATGTTACTTTTGGAGAACATCCCGCCGTTCCAAAAAGCGAATTCAAAAGCTTTGTACTAGATGCTGGAAAATCTATGGATATTTTCCTAGAAAAAACGAAAGCCATCATAGAAAAAATGCCGGAATCACATGAGAAAACAGGTATACAACGCCGATTACTTGCACTCTCTACTTGCGCAATCGCTGTAGATATGTTCTGGGAACATGGTCCTTATTTTATGAATATATGGAGTAATGGATTAATTCTCGGGAATCAAAATTATTCCGACCTTATAGGACGTTCAGCTGTAGGTATTAAGCCAGAGGAATTATATACTCCCGAGATACTTCTCGCTATCGAGAAAAAATTCATAGAAGGGTATAAAACTGGGCACTATGAGGATTCTTTTTCTATCACGAGCAGTGGAGTTAGTCGAAATATCGCCTGGCATCGATATTTTCCGAAAAATGCCTACGGTCTCGAAAAGAGTATGACTTTCTGAATAGGAACCTCCGCTATAACATCGTCCCAGAAGCGTTCTATATAATAGAATTCAATTATCTTTTCTTTGTTTTCTCTTGGCAACCAAAAAAGTCTATTCCAATACTATTGCTCAAATCGCTGGAAAAATAGCGACTGCGCTTATTTCGATTTTCCTCATAAAAATACTCACGAATTATCTCGATGTCGCAGGATACGGACTCTATTCCAAGATTTATAACTACCTTTCTATTTTCTCTGTTATTGCTGATCTCGGACTCTATACTATAACAGTCCGAGAAATTTCCGCACACAAGAACGATCACGAAAAAGTCCAAAGTATTGTGGGGAATATTCTCACTCTCCGAACATTTTTCTGAGGAGCTATCATTTTCCTCTCGCTTGCTATCGGATTTTTCTTACCAGGCTATGACTCTTGAATAGCAATGGCAGGGATTCTCATCACGGGAGTATTTACTCTCTTCGGACTTATGAATAGTTCGGTTATGTCCCTCCTCCAAGCCCATCTGAAAACAGAGTTTTCCTTCGTATCTATCACCACCGGGAAAGTTATCAATTTTCTCGCAGTACTCCTGATCGTCTTCGTTCTGCTTCCAAAATGACTTATGTCATTAGATCCTACGTTGCAATTCTGGGGTTTTGTCTCTATACTCCTCGCAGGACTTCTCGGGAATATCGTTATGACAGGACTTCTCTATTTCTATGCCCGTCGAATCGAACCCATCCGATTTCGGTTTGATCCCGTGTATATGAAACATATTCTCTGGATTTCTCTGCCGTATGGAATAGCTCTTTTTCTGAATGTCATCTATTTTAAAGTCGATATCATCCTTCTCTCGATTCTGGAACCTCGTACTGTAGCCGATATTTCCATTGCTCTCTATTCCGTCCCTATGAAGATAGTCGAAGTCGGGATGATGTTCGGAACCTTGTTCCTCAATTCTATGCTTCCACTCTTCACAGAAGCGATTAAGAAAAATCAAGAAAATAAAAAACCCCCTGTATCCCCCTTGTCAGGGGGACAGAACAAAATTACCTCTATTACCCCCCTGATAAGGGGGGACGAAGGGGGGTTTGAAAATCCTGAGCTTCTTTCCTACGTCGCAAAAGCCTATAAAATCCTTCTCATATTCGGTGTCGGAATAGCTTCATTTCTCTTTGTGAATGATGCGAATGTCATTAGTTTTATCGCAACAAAAGAGTATATCGAACACACGAAATACCTCTATACCTCGCTCGATGCGATGCAAATCGTGGTATTTATATTCCTTTTCTATTTCCTCTCTTCCCTCTTCACCTATCTGCTCATCGCTCACGACGAGCAGAAAAAACTTCTCCGAATCAATCTCATTATCACTATTGCGAATCTGGTCGGAAATCTCGTGCTCATTCCGTTTTATTCCTTCGTTGGATCAGCTTGGGTAACGCTCGTTTGTCAGATTTTGCTTCTCGCCTTCACCTACCGTGCAACCCGACATTTGGTGCATTTTGATTTCCTTCCAAGTTTCACACTTTCTACGCTTTTATTTGCCCTCATCGCAAGTATGGTAAATTGGTATATTTTATCGATTCTCCATACCGGAATTTTTGTATCGCTTATAATCTGTACTGTAGTCTTTTCAGTCATCTATCTCTGAAGTATTGGAATTATATGGTTTCTGTCTAAAAGAAAACTTCCAGAATAAATCATGAGTTAAAAACCTCTTGCTTTTCCCTTAAGAAAAACTATACTTGCGCCCATATTATCTCACTTTTTTTCTATGTTCATCAATTTCTCGAATGTCGTGTCTTGGATGTTCAAATCCTTCGATATCAGCGGAGATACAAAGCTTCTCGAAAAACTCGAAAAAAATGAGATTCGTTTTCTCATGATTATTAAAAAACACTGGATATATTCTATCCTTATTTCTTGGCGAGCTTTTTTTGTAGTCATTTTTGCCTGTGCTAATGTATATCTTCTTATATTCTCACAAGCGAATCCTGATATCATAACAATTTCCATTGCAATACTTCTAAGTCTCAATGTTATTTGGTGGTTTATAATCGTAATAGTTTATATTCGACGGTTTTATCATATTCAGGGAAGTAAACCATATATTGAGGATATTTATTTTGCCATCGAGAAAAGTAAGCATTCGGACGAAGCATTTGTAAATTTTTTCAATCAGACTGTTCTCCTTCTCCTCCTTCTTTTTGTTATCACTCTCTTTGCTCTTTTTACGAGTATAAGCGGTATTTTTCTCTCCGATGTCACACATTTTTCGTTTGGGATTATAAATGCCTTTCTTCTCTTGTTTCAACTCGGACTCTTTTACGGGTACCTTAACGCCATGATTAATCAAGAGATGGATTTCAAGGTGGTCATACCCGGACAAATTCTCTTTTATAATCAACGCGGAGTTTTCGGAGATAGTCAGGCTATGAACGCTGATAAAATCAAAACAATCAATGCTACTCATCCAGGACTTTTTAGTTCCTTTATAAACTATGGAGATATTATCGTACTCACTGAAGGAGATCAGGACGGAAAAGGACAAATGAGTATGGATTATGTAGGAGACCCTATGGGAACCGTCAAAGAAATACAACGTGTTCTCGACAAAGACTTCGAAAGTATGGAAAGAAAAGTAAATATTCTTCTCAAGAAATTAAGTCTCCAGATAGGAATCTCTGATATTAATACTCCCGAAAATAAACGGAAACTCCAAGAGTTTGTAAAAAATAATGATACGATGATACAAGACATATTCCGTAAATGAGACGACGAAACAAAACAAGAAATACGAGAACTCTATATTCTTTTGCAATAAAAATCTCTCAGTTTTAATTTTTCAACTTTCATCTTCGTTATGTGAAATCTCTCTTTTCTCCTCAGTTATCTCCTTCTCTCATTTCTTCTCACTTTCATCCTTATTCCTCCGTATATCAGATTTCTCCATAAATATCGGCTCGGGAAACAGATCCGCGAGGAAGCGCTCATAGGAAAAGCTACGGAGTTCGCGAAACTCCATAAAAACAAAACAGGAACACCGACTATGGGAGCGGGGATTATTCTTCTTTCTATTTTTTCACTCGTTATCGTTTCTATTATCGTTCATTTTTTTGCTGCCGATATTCAAAATATTTTCGGTATTCAGATCAAATACAGTCTCTGGAACCGAAATGAAACCTATCTCGCCCTTGCTACTCTCGGTATAGTTGGACTTATCGGACTCGTGGACGATTATATGAATGTTCGCGGAATCGGACGGACAAAAGGACTTTCTGCACGAGTTAAGATGATTCTTCTCACAATATTTTCTGGTCTCGGAGCGTATTGGTTCTATGTAAAACTCGAGCACACTGGACTATATTTTCCTTTCTTCGGAGAGATAAGTCTTGGTATTCTCTATATTCCTCTTTTTATCTTCATAATAATCGCCATGGCAAATGCGGTTAATGTGACCGATGGACTCGATGGACTTGCTGGTGGACTTCTGCTCTTCAATTATGTCGTATATGCCTTTATTACCTACATCCACAGTCTTTTTATCCTCTCTGCCATTTGTATGCTCATCGTCGGAGCACTCATCGCATTTCTCTGGTTCAACATAAAACCCGCTAAATTCTATATGGGTGATGTCGGCTCGCTCGCGCTTGGCGCGAACCTCGGAATCATGGCGATGATGACCGATACTCTCGCAGTTCTTCTTATTATCTCTGGAATCTATATCCTCGAAATCTGTTCAGTCATCATCCAGATTACTTCCAAGAAACTCAGAAATGGAAAAAAAGTCTTCCGTATCGCTCCTTTTCACCACCATCTCGAAGCCATCGGATGGTCCGAAGAAACCGTCGTTATGCGCTTCTGGCTCATTGGGATGATTCTCTCCAGTATCGGTCTCATCGTAAGTTTCGTGATGAAATAACTTCAGAATTCATATTCAAAATTCCGCTTCCTCATTCATCGTACTGGCTTCGTACGACTCATTTCGGTGCTCATTTTTCATACGAATTCTATCGTTATTACATTTTTACCAGAAATCTTAATATAAAAAGTCCGGCAAGCGCCGGACTTTTTTATTTTCTTAACATCCTTTATTTCGGAAATACTCTACAAGATTTTCAATCTTCACTGTTTCTTGAAGTCCTGTGTCACGATTACGAATCGTTACTTGTCCTTGATTATAGTTATCGCTATCGATAGCGATAGAGAATGGAACTCCAATCTCATCCATACGATAATATCGTTTTCCGATAGCTCCCGCTTCATCGTATTCGCACATAAAATGCGGAGAGAGAAGTTTATAGATTTCCATAGCCTCAGCTCCAAGTTTCTTGACTACCGGAAGAACAGCTACCTTAATCGGAGCAATAGAAGGTTTGAATTTCATAATAATTCGAGATCCTTCTTCT
>PCUR01000040.1:12427-14433 GCA_002771035.1 Candidatus Gracilibacteria bacterium CG12_big_fil_rev_8_21_14_0_65_38_15
GTTTCTACTTCTGTGTATGCGTTCAAGAGAGTAACCAAGAAAAGACGATTAAGTCCGAGTGATGGTTCGATAACATATGGAACATATTTCGTATTGGTAAACGGGTCGAAATAAGCGAGATCCTGCTTGGATTCTTTCATATGAGCAGAGAGATCATAGTCCGTTCGGTCAGCAATACCCCAGAGTTCTCCCCAACCAAATGGAAACTTGAATTCTATATCGGTCGTTGCTGCGCTATAGAAAGAAAGTTCATCGGCTCCATGGTCTCGGAAACGAAGGAGTTCTGATTTAAGTCCAATAGTATTAGTAAGAAAGTTCATACAATCACTCTTCCATTTCGCATGAAGTTCCAGATGTTTTCCTGGAGCTACTGATTCCGGTTCGCAGAAAAATTCTATCTCCATTTGTTCGAATTCACGAGTACGGAAGATGAAGTTTCCCGGAGTGATTTCATTACGGAAAGCCTTACCGACTTGCGCTACTCCAAATGGGACTTTCTTTCGTGAAGTACGAACGATATTTGCAAAGTTTACGAAAATTCCTTGTGCGGTTTCTGGACGAAGATAGACAGTTGCGGAAGAATCCTCTGTCACTCCTTGAAAGGTTCGAAACATGAGATTAAATTTCTTAATCTCACTAAAATCAGCTTTTCCACAATACGGACATTTGATTTCTTTTTTAGTAATATATGCAGTAAGATTTGCTGCTGGAGTCGATTCTCCTGCCCATTCCGCAGGCACATCCGTATCGCCTGATTTTTCCATATACTCTTCTATGAGCTTATCGGCTCGGAGTCGTTGTTTACAAGCCTTACAATCCATAAGAGGATCAGAGAAACCACCAACATGTCCAGAAGTTATCCAAGTCTGGGAATTCATAAGAATCGCCGCATCAAGAAGTGTCATATCCGGACGTTCTTGAACGAAGTTCTTAATCCAAGTATTCTTAAGATTTTCTTTCAGTTGAGACCCAATAGGACCATAATCCCAAGCATTTGCGAGACCACCATAGATTTCGGATCCTTGATACACGAATCCACGGGTACTAGCAAAAGAGACGAGGTCTTTCATTTCTACGTTTGACATATTTTGAAAAATTAAAAGTTAAATATTTTTTAAAAAATCATGCGCTAAAATTCGATTTCTTTCCTGAGTTCGTTGGTCAATATCTTCTTGAAATGGTGCTCAAGAATGTCCTGAACAAGATAAGACTTCGTTCGTTTTACCAGAAATATCAGATATTATTGGTCCATTTTGTTGTATCGACATTCATAAGTCTTGCTCAAATTTATTCTTCATAACAATAAAATTACGAAATAAAAAATCCCAAAACCTCTGTTAAAAAGAGATTTCGGGACCAGTTGAATATATTTACCGGCGGTTCCACCCAAATTCCGTGACAAGTCACGACACTTGCTGTAGAGAGTGTGTAAGAGAAGAAGGATTCCAACCCTTCTTATGAGTCTCTGGTTTCTCTCTAAGTACACGAGCAGTATAGAGAGGAAATGGGGAAATGCAAATTTTTATGCATTATTTTTCGTCATAGCTGTTTGTAAGTCGGTGAATTTCACTGGAGGAACTTCCCCTTCTTTGTAAATTTTCTTTTCTATGAGAAGATTCTTGATATCCTGAGCCATCTTCCCTTGACGAAGCCGACACGAAGGATTTGGTTCAAATATATCTTGTCCGAGAAGTCCGATGAACGCTTGTTTTATTTTCATTTTTTCATCCTTATCCAAACCGTTTGATATATTTATCTTTCCGTTTGAAGAACCTATATTGAGTATATCGAAGAATTTGTCTACATTCTCGACTCCGAGCATATAGAGTCCCATATCGTCGATAAACTGGATAGTATCCCGAGCATCCTTCTCTTGTTTCACTTGAAGTTCTTGTGAACCACCTTCAATCTGTGGAAGTTCTTGTTTTTCTGATTCCAATCTCACTTTCTCTTCTTTAAGTTTTGCTTCTATAACACTTTCTGGATCTATATTCAGAGACTTGAGT
>PCUR01000065.1 GCA_002771035.1 Candidatus Gracilibacteria bacterium CG12_big_fil_rev_8_21_14_0_65_38_15
CTATCATTCCAGCCACACACTTTTTGCTATTAAGCCTTTGTCGATAAGAATTTTTATTTCGATGTCGAAACAGCCTTGGGAAGTCCGAAGATATTCACTGGCTTTGTTTCCAGACGAGAAAAATATTCATATCGACTATGATAGATAAGGATAAATAATCTTTATCTGCTCCGAATCGACTATCATAAATAAGAATCAAAAAATCATCCGCCGTGGCGGATGATTTTTTATGCTCCGACTCTTCCGTATCTTGCGACAAGAGAATTATATTCTCCTGATTTTTTCATTTCCAGAAACACAGCGGTCTGATCGCCTTGGGAAAAGTGCCACCATTCATGAGGGAGTTGCACGAATCCTGCCCCTTCCATAATTTCCTTCAAAAGCATTCTATTATGGTGAAAAACTATTTCTTGCGGTTTTGAAGAATTTTCGAAAGCATTCGGACAGGCATTTTCTCATTCATCAATTTCCGATCCCATGGAAATATCAATTCATTCGGCATTTACGATAGTGAGATCTATAGCGGATCCTGTGCTATGAGGCGGAGGAGCTTCTGGCGAAGGATTAGGTTTCGCAAAAAGTTTGAGTGCATGATCCATGGCTTCCGTATATACTTCTTCAACCGCTTCATTGAGGAAAATATGATGGACTTTCCAGCAAAATTCCTGCGCCGTATGTATGACCATGAATTCCTGAACAGCGAGCGGACGATAGGCATCGAAAATCCTGAATCTATACCCAGAATGTCTCGCAGAGAGATTTTCCGCAGCACAGATGAGTGATGATAATACCTTTTCTCTGAGCTGAAACGGAGAAGTTCCATTATAAGGAGCTCAGAGTGACTTATACAGATGGGGATTTGTTAAAACAAACCGTCCGTCATCTGGTATATCAAGAAGCGGTTCATTACATTCCTGTATGAGGATTTCATACTTTGAGTGAGGGATATTCATAACAGATAATTACAGGATATATTTACCGTATCTGTTAATTTTTTATAAAGCTTTGTTTTTAATTTCCGCTTGTACAGCTTCTATGAACGCATCGAGTTTCACTTCGGTTTGTTCTTTGGTTTTGTAGTTTCGGACTGCTACGGTCTTCTCATTCATCTCTTTTTCTCCGATGACGAGGATATAGTTTGTATGAGCGGTTTCTGCATTTCGGACTTTCTTATTGAGCCCGTCATTACTCGCGTCAAGCTCGGATCGGATTCCTGCTTTCTTCAGAGCTACTTGTACTTCTTCGGCATATCCGATGAAGTTCTCGGAAACAGGCACTACGACAGCCTGAACCGGAGCGAGCCAAAGTGGGAAAGTTCCCGCGAAATGTTCGATCATGATTCCCATAAATCGTTCCAGAGAACCGGAGATAGCACGATGGATAACGACCGGACGCTCTTTCTCTCCTTGAGCGTTGATGAACGAGAGCTCGAATCGATTTGGGAGATTGAAATCACACTGAATCGTCGCAAGTTGCCATTCTCGACCGATTGCGTCTTTGAACATAAAATCGAGTTTTGGTCCGTAGAATGCTGCTTCTCCTTCGATACGTTTGTAATTGAGTTTATTATCTTTTGCTGCTTCTTCAAGAGCTCCTTCTGCGATTTTCCATACATCATCTCCTCCGAGGTATTTATCTGGATTAGCAGGATCACGAACCGAGAGCGAAACCCAGTATCCTTCGAGGAGTCCGAAAGTCGTGTAGAACGTCTTGATAATCTCCACAATCGTGGAAACTTCGTCCTTAATCTGGTCAACTCGACAGAAGAGATGTCCGTCATCCTGAGTGATGGCTCGAACTCGTGTAAGCCCAGAGAGTTGCCCGGATTTCTCGTCTCGGTACACGGTCGCTGGTTCGAAGTACCGAATTGGCATATCTCGGTAGCTGAACTGGTTGTCAGCGAAGAGTTGCATATGATGTGGACAGTTCATAGGTTTTAGGTAAAATCCTTCACCACTAGAACCTCCTTTTACTGAGAACATATCGTCCATATAATGTCCCGCGTGCCCAGAGCACTCATAGAGCGCTTCCTTGGCGAGGTGTGGAGTCCAAACACGGTCGTATCCTTTGTTCGTATGGAGTTCCCAGAGATAATCCTCGATAGCTTTTCGGATAATCATTCCTTTCGGTTGCATGAGTGGAAGTCCGGCTCCGACGAGGTCGGAAATAGTGAAGAGTTTGAGTTTCTTTCCGAGTATTCTATGATCTCGTTTTTTAGCTTCTTCGAGCATCTTCAGGTGACTATCGAGCTCTTCTCGAGTCGCATAAGCAAATGCATAGATTCGAGTTACCATTTGGTTTTTTGAATCTCCTTTCCAGTACGCTCCAGCGATTTTGTCGAGTTTGAAAGTATTCTCGTCGATTTCGATAGTCTTTTCTACATGAGGTCCACGGCACATATCCACGAATACTTCCTGACCCTGCTGAGTCACATTTCGGTAAAATCCGATTTCGGTTTCTCCGCTTGCTTTCAAGTCTCGAGCCATTTCGACTTTGTACGGTTCTCCCTTGGATTCGAGGAACGCTATTGCTTCATCCACGGGCATCGTGGAATGCTCGAACTTCTGGTTCTGTTTGATGATATTCTTCATCTTCTTTTCGATATCTTTGAGTGCCGATTCCTCGAACTTGGTCTCACCGAAGTCGAAGTCGTAGTAGAAACCATTCTCGATATCTGGACCGATGGCGAGTTTAACATCAGGATACAAGGACTTAACCGCCTGCGCCATGATGTGAGCGAGGGAGTGACGAGTAGTGGAGATAGGGTACATAGGGAATAGGGATTAGGGAATAGTAAAGTTGTAATAGTTTACTGTCGGTTGCGGACAGAGGATTATTTGACTAAATATAAGTCTTTTCGCATAAGTTTAATAATTTCATAACCTTTTTTTCGAAAAACAGATTCTTCTGTTCATGACAAGCATTTAGCCATATCAATAACAGACTCCTGTGATTTATTACTGATTTTTCCAAAATAATCTCATGCCATACTTCCATATTCCCATAATGCTTCGTGTAACTCATTACTGCTTAATAGGCGTGCCTCAGAGAGTATAATATTAAATTCATGTGCCCTTGTGATAGATTCTTTTTTGAATAAATCGGGGAGAAATAAATTTTGTATTTTTCAGATAAGCTGGCTATATGCTTTTGTTCTTGCTTCAAATAAAAGCTTTCTTTTTTCAAAATCTGTATCAAGAAAATGTTTTATTAGGATTCATACCAATCAACCAAATCAAATAGCTCAAAGATATGAAAAGAGAGTAGTAAACACAGGAAGATTTTTTTAATGATATAAATTATTCTCATTTTAGTTCTTTAATTTTATTTTCAAATACTTCAAAATCGGATACTTCTCAAGTACTTTTTTGAAAAATATTTTCTTTTGAAAAAATGTCATCTATAGCATAGACAGTAACTCTTTCGGTTAATCATCAAATTAGAGTATATGCCTTCAAACAAGTATTTAGTTTTGGACTATAAAATAATTCATAGAGTTTATGTCACTCAGTATAGTTACTTTTCCATTCTGAAAATTCTTTTTCTACTTGAGATATATTTTTTGCACACTCTTGTTTCTTTTTAAATAAATCATCTTTAGTTTGTTTTTCTCAATTCCAATCCACCGAACAGCTCGTGAAGAGGAGTGAGGTGAGGAGAGAGAGGGCGAGGTATGTTTTCATATGGGGGTGGGGGTAAATGGGTAAAATTATGATTGTAATATTTCGATAGTGCGTAATTTATTTCTTTCTTCTAAGAGATATGCATAACTTTTCTGTAATTCTCATATAAGTTCGTTATCTCTCTGTACTTGAGAATTGAAGTGCTGTAATAATCAGTCATAGAAAGAGATTTGAGAATCAATATATTCTCATATTATTGATTCTGGAACCATCTGTAACTCTTGTTTTATAGCGTTAATACAATGATTTTTCGGTATATATGTGATTGTCTCTGAACTTTCCTGTAACATAGAGGAGAATATAAAAATAAAATAAAAACTCCCAGTTTCGTGGGAGTTTTTATGAAGATGCACAAAAAATACCTACGATAGGGAAGTGATATTAAGAGTGGTGTTAAGTCGTGCGACCATAACGATGGGTTGGTGAAGTGGCTAATTGGAGGGTATTGTATGGAAAAGAGTCGAGAAATCAAGTAAAAATTGCTCGAGAATTTGACATTCTTTATTTTCATCCTAGAAAATGTTTGACAACGAATGGGAAAAACCTATACTCTTTTGGTCATTTCCTGCTAACTAACCATATCGGAAAGTTTGGTGAAGGGGAGACAAAAACTTTTGGGAGAGAATTATGCCAAAGACAAAGAACAGAGGTACTAAAGTATTTATTAAGCGTTACAGTGACGGCGGACTTGAGGCAAATAATTGTTTCAATGCGGCACATCTTCTTGCAGCGCAAAAAAAGTACAGAGGCAACAAAGTGAATATTTTCAGAGAAATCCAATCCGCTGTACTAAATGAAAAACGACGATTAGCCAAAAAAGTCGTTATATGGTTGGAAGAGATGGCAGAAAAATATCGCATCGTTGCAGACTTCTTGGCATTGTATCAACATCAGACATCTCTGATGTCAGTAACATGATTCTCTTCCAAGAAGAGACAAAAAGCGGTTCTTTCAGAATCGCTTTTATTTTTGTATTTTTCTTGAAACTTTTATGGATTTAAAACATTTTCAGTATCTTCTCATTTGAATTTTTTGAGTTCATTGTCCCAATCTGCACAAGTATTCGTTCCTTTGGTTTCACCAAGTATCTTTTCACATCCGATAACCGGTTCTGTCGCGCCGAAATCATCGCCGAACTGGTAGAGTCCACGACGTTCCATAGGAGATCCATCCGGAGCATTGGTGGTCGTGAGTCGTATCCAGAAGCAAGCGTCTTTTATAGGACTATAAAATACTCCTCCTATACTAAATTTACCAAGAGTGGCGTATTCCTTATTGAAAGAGTCTATTTTCGTCTGTAAATCGGGTGCGATTGCAGCACATCGGATATGTTTTTCAAATACTATCATCCCGGTGGAAGTAGTATTTTTGAGTTCGGTAATCTGTTTCTCGAGTTCAGTGATTCTCTGGTCTTTCGTACCGTTCCAATCTACGGAACAAGAAGTGAGAAGAATTATACAACAGATAATAATAATATTTTTTCTCATAGAAATGATGGTTAATAAATTTTATTATTTTATAAATATCGCTGCGAGAAATCCGAGAGTTCAGAGTCCGAAGCCGATTTTTGATCCAAGATTTGGAACTTCCCCGGTAAAATAGTAGATAATAAATGGTTCGAGAATAAGAATTGCTGTGATGGAAACTATATAAATAAGCCAGAGATTTTGTAGATGTTTATATCCGAGATAATACCCATATAAAAGGAAAATACCTGCAATTGTCATAAGAATAATAAGAGGGATAGTATTTTTCCCCTTTATAAAAAGAACCTCCGAAGTAACTGCGAGAAATTCACCAAGAAATATAAGAAATAGTGAGAGGAATTGCATAATGATATGTAGAAATTATGAGTTATAAGATAGAAAAGAAATTCGTATACCAGTCTACAATCGGCGTATACCAGAAAAGCGATATATAGAGTCCGAGTGCGAGATAGGGCCCAAAAGGTATTTCGGTATTTCGGTCGCGTTTATAGAGCAGGATGATTATCCCGATAATACTTCCTAGAAAATACGCAAGAAGGAGCCCAAGCGCTGCTATTTTCGCTCCAGCAACGAGTCCCATAAAGAGGGCAATCCGAAGATCTCCTCCGCCCATCCATTTTCCTCCCGAGATAAGTATTTGGATATAGAAAAAGAGGAATATTCCAAATGACCCAAGCAGAGCGTTGATGACGGGAATATTTAATAACTTATTTGAAAATGGGAGAAAGTGTTCAAAAACAGGAATATTTATTCCGAGTGATACGACAAAAAGAAGAATGAAAAGAATGATATTTGCCGGAATAAGCACCTCGTCAGGAATTTCCATAAAAAGGATATCGTAGAATACGAAAACAATGGTTACAAAAGCGACAGCGAGATAGAATCCGAGTTTCAGCATTTCAGTGTGATTTCCTAAAAAGAGCTGAGTTTGATCGATAAAAACATATCCGGAAAACATAAAAAGAATCCCGGTTGAGAGTTCCAGAAAGGGATAAACTGGAGATATTTTCTCTTTGCAAAATCGACATTTTCCTCCGAGGAATACATAGGAAAAAATAGGGAAGAGATCGAGCACTCCGAGTGTGTGTTCGCACTTCGGGCAATGACTTCGACTCGTCATAATTCCTCATTCTCCCGTTCGGATACGCCAAATGAGTACCGAAGCGAAACTCCCGAACAGAGTTCCGAAGATGAAAAGGGAAGTGAGAAAAAATGGAGTCATAAGAAGTAATAAATTTATAGATTTCTATATATATTGACTCATGCAGATTTGGTTTATTCCGCGTATTTCCGCGAGTATCTCGGTATTTAGTTCTTTGAGCTTCATAAATGCTTCAATAGTATATATATCAATATTCTTATAAATTTTGCGGAATAGTATACTTTCATTTTCTTCGTTCCGTTTCCATCCGACACCATGAATTTTCAGAAGTTTCATAACGAAAAGTTCTTTCGCTTTTTCGCTCCATTCTGTATTGCTAAAAAAAGGAAGAAGGGAGGCGTAATCGGAATATACCTGCGCATGAGGACTCCCAGCTGGGCAGAAAAGCGATATGGATTGCACACACATAAGCGGACAGAGCACACCGAGATAATTCAGTTCCTCCGTTCGGATAGTTTGTTTAATACTACTCTGTTCCAGAGTATTTCTAGAGCCTTTCGTCGAGATGACGCAATGGATAATACTTCCGTGATCAACTGAAGCAATCTGTTTTTTTCTCTTGGTCCAGGCTCGTATCTTCCCGAAATCTTTCGTGAAGAGTTCATGAAGTTCCTCTCCGTCCCGGATAGGAATCTTCTTGAGAACAATAGCTTCGGTTGTGAACACGGATCAAAGAGAGTTAAAGATTTTCTTATACTTTTGTAGCCAAAAGTACCAAAAGTTTTTAGAAGCAAATATAAATGAGAAGAATATTTTTTCTCGTCTGGAAACAAAGCCAGCGAATATCTTCCAGTTTTCCAAGACTGTTTCGACATCGAAATAAAAATTCTTCTCATTTAGAAATCTGTTTTCATTTATCGTACAATCACTTTTCCGTCGGAAACTTCGAAATTCACAGTATATATTCCGGTGTCGGTAGCAGCGATAATAGTTCCGTCTTTTGGTACGGTGATAGCACCGATTTTTCCTTCTATGAACTCGATTTGTCCGATGTATTTGATAGATTTTACATCTTTATAATTCTTGGTGTCCGGTTCGAAAATCCAGATTCTGTTGCCGAGAACGAGGTAGAGATAATTAAGATTCGCAGCATTAAAGAGATTCGGAGATTGAGTGCTATCAAGTGTATAATTCTCCGGAAGATTGTTGATAACGATAGAACGTTTCATATAATTTGGAAGTCCGAAGATTTTGTCTAAAGTGAGATCTTCTTTGAGAAGATAGAATCCACCGTCGATGCCGAACGTGAGAACTGTGTGGTTTTTCATATCAGCAGGATCGAGAACTTCTGTTTTAGATGCGAAACCATTTATCCCTGGCTTGTGTTTGTAAATCTGTTTTCCATCTTCTGATAGAATATAGAGATTGGAATTGAAAAATTTGACAGCCTTCCCTTTTTCCCAAGTCTTCTGTCCTTCCACATTCACATAACTGAATTCTCCTTTATAAAAACGGAGAAGTCGTCCTGTTTTTGTGAAGATATACATATCCCCGTCAGGGCTTACATCTGAAGAAATAGCTTCTTCTCCATCAGGATAGGTATAATTTTTCGCCTCACCACCTTTTACATATGGACCGATAAGACTATTTTTACCGACAAAATAAAGTTTCTTACTGATTTCGAATATCCCACTCACGGCGAAATCCTTTGTATTGAAGAGATATTCAGAAGGGGAAGTCTTCGGATCGAATGATTCCACACCGTTTATTTGTTTTTTGAGAATGGAAATATCTCCGAGAAGTTTCTTTACTTCATTGAGAAATATCTGTTTGTTGCGAACTTCGAATATAATATCCTCCGCTTTTTTGATGTTTGCATTGAAAACTTCACGATTCCCCATATCCTTGTTGGATTTTTCTATGATAAGCTGGGCTTCGATGAGTTTATTCTTGTATTCTTCTGGAACAAGCGTGCTAGCTTTTTGAGAGAGAATCGTCCCGAGGATGAGGTAGAGGAAGGCGATACAGACGATTACCCCAAGTCCGAACAATGAAGCTCTGAGGTATTTGTTGTTAAAATCAACATGTTTTTTCACTTCCGTTATAGCACGAATGATATATTCGTTTTTCTTACAATTACTATAAATCGTTTCTCCTTGTTTTTTTGCAGTGATAAGAAGTTTTTTGAGAGCAGTCGTATCCCATGAAATAGTGGATTTTTTTGCGACTTTTTCTGGATTATAGAGGAGAATAAGATTGGTAGAAGTATCGCGAATTTCTCTCGTGAGGAGGTTTTCTATGATATAATCGGCTTCTTCCTGTGAATATGTTTTTTCATTGGTCATCTCGAACATATCTTCCTCCGTGAGATAATCGAGAAGATTTGTATTACTGATACAAAGAGTATCATCAGGAGATATGGCACCGCTTGAAATATAAGAGAATTGCGGGATTTTTTCCTGAAGACCCATTCCCTCGGCAATATTTATTATTTTCCCCTCTTTCAGGAGATAAGCGTAAGCGTTTCTAAGCACGGAAAAATGAAGAGTCGATTCCTGAGCTATTCCTATGAAAACGGATAGGCTCTCGAAATCCGACTCTTTTTCTATCTCTTTGAAATATTTATTAAGACGTTCCAAAAGATATCCGAAATGAGTATACACGTCACTTTCCATCGTACTGGAATTCGTCAATATCAAATCGATGATGGTATTCTCGATAAAAGATCCGAGTTTTTCATCATGGAAAGATACTTGAAGGAGAAGGAGTGATCCATTTCCAGTCTCGATTTTTCGGGATACAAGAAAGCCGTTTCCCCGTCTTTCGTTTTTGTAGATTTTTGCCTGGAGCATAACGGATGATTGTTTAGCAGTATACATACATACAAATGTATCCAAAACAAGGGTTTTGTCAAAAAAAACGCAGGAAAGTTTCCAATGTCTTTTACTTCTTTCTTATTTTCAATAATTCATCTCGAATCTCGGCGGCGAGTTCGAAGTCGAGATTCGCGGACGCGATATCCATTTCGAGTTCCAATCGTTTGATGCGAGTTCGTGGATTTTCTCCGCGCATCGCTTCGTCATCATGGAGTTTTTTGCCCTTAAGTCCAGTATCTTTTATACGTGAAACGATGGTTTCCGGAGTAATTCCATTATCGAGATTGTATTGGTGTTGCACGGCTCGCCTTCGGTTCGTGATATCCATTGCTTCGGTCATAGCAGTAGATTCGCGGCATTTGTGAGAATACATAACGACGTATCCATGGACGTTACGTGCCGCACGCCCGATAATCTGGAGGAGGGAAGAGGTCGAACGCAAGAATCCGATTTTCTCGGCATCGAGAATCCCGATGAAAGAAACTTCTGGGAGATCAAGTCCTTCTCGGAGGAGATTGACTCCGACGATTCCATCCGTTTTTCCGAGACGCAAATCTCGGAGGATTTCGAGTCGTTCGATGGTTTCGATTTCAGAGTGCAGGTAACGGACTTTTATTCCGTTCGAAGCCAAATATTCCGCCAGTTCTTCGGAAGATTTCTTGGTGATGGTCGTTATCAGGAATCGTTCCCCTCGTTTGATAGCCGACTGGATATGTCCCATAAGACTGTCCGCCACATATTCCATATCTTCTATACTAATTTCAGGATCGAGAAGTCCGGTCGGTCGGATAATTTGCTCCACGGTCGATTCAGTATGAGCTGCTTCATACTTGGACGGAGTCGCGGAAACGAATATAGTCTGTCCAATTTTTTTCTCGAATTCTTCGAAACGAAGCGGTCGGTTCTCGAATGCCGAAGGAAGACGGAAACCATTTTCGATGAGGTTTTCTTTCCGTGCGCGGTCTCCTGCATACATTCCGCCAATCTGATGGATACTGATATGACTCTCATCTATAAACGTCATAAAATCTTTCGGAAAAAAATCAATGAGCGTCGTCGGACTACTTCAGGGAAGTCGTTTGGAAAGATACATAGAATAGTTTTCGATTCCGTTCACGTATCCGACTTCTTGCATCATTTCTAGGTCGTACTCGACCTTGGCTTTGAGTCGTTCGATTTTGACGAAATCGTTCTGCGATTTGAAAAATGCGAGACGTTCGTCGAGCTCTTCTTTGATTTTCGGAATCACTTCTTCGATGATAGTGCTGGATGAGATGAAATGCTTCGCAGGGAAAACAGTTATCTCGTCGAAAGATGTCACCACTTCGTTGGTAATCGGTACTTTCTGTACGATCCGTTCGATATCGTCCCCGAAGAATTCGATGGAATAAAAAAGTTCAGAACTTGCTGGAAATATATCGAGCGTATCACCCTGTATACGGAAGTTTCCGGGTTTGAAATCGGTTTTCGTGCGTTTGAACTGGAGTTGTACGAGATTGGTAATAATTGAATCAATCGTTTCTTTGCCATCTTTGCGGATTTTGAGAATCTGTGCTTCGTATTCCTCCCGTTCCCCGATACCATAGATACAGGAAACGGATGCCACGATGATGACATCTTTTCTGGAGAGCAGACTCTCGGTTGCCGCATGGCGGAGACGGTCGATTTCCTCATTGATTGTTGCTTCCTTTTCTATATACGTTCCTGTTTTTACGATAAAGGCCTCCGGCTGATAATAGTCGTAGTACGAGACGAAATAATGCACCGCATTTTCTGGGAAGAATTCTTTGAATTCCTGAGCGAGTTGTGCTGCAAGTGTTTTATTATGAGCGATAACGAGTGTTGGACGTTGTATCTTCTCAATGATATTTGCCATCGTAAAAGTCTTTCCGGAACCGGTTACCCCGAGAAGCGTCTGGAAATCTTTCCCTTCATCGAGTCATTGAAGGAGTTTTTTGATTGCTTGGGGTTGATCTCCCATTGGTTTATATTTTGCGTGAAGTTTGAATTGTGGCATTGAAAATGATTGTTATGTAAATTTATTTCTGTACTTCCCGGAGCACTTTTTCTGCGTGCCCATTCACTTTTATATTACGCCATGCCTTGATAATACCTCCTTTGCTATTCAAGAGAAATGTTGAACGAATAGTTCCGATATAGATTTTCCCGTAGTTCTTCTTTTCTCCGATGACCTCGAATTGGTTATGGAGTGTTTTGTCGGTATCAGGAATGAGGTCGATTCCGAGTCCGCAAGTTTCATGAAACTTCTTGTGAGAAGCTTCGTTATCGACAGAAACACCGATAATCTGGACTCAGAGAGCAGCGAAATCTTCTCTCAGACGAGTGAAATCCTGTGCTTCAAGTGTACAACCGGGAGTATTATCCGCCGGATAAAAATAGAGAATAGTTTGTTTCGCTTCACTAAGAATCGTCTCAAGACTTTTGAATTCAGTTACTCCATTCGGGTGAACTATTTTATACATAGGAGTTCTCATAA
>PCUR01000058.1 GCA_002771035.1 Candidatus Gracilibacteria bacterium CG12_big_fil_rev_8_21_14_0_65_38_15
TCTTGTAAAAGTAAAGGAGTATTTGGCTTTACAATACCAAATACTCCTTATTTTAGCCACACACTATTTTCTATTATGCCAAGTTATTATAAATTTTTTAATCGATTACACTAAATAACTCTTCCAGAGTTGTCTTCCCTCGCATTGCTTTCAGAACTCCATCTTCTCGCATAAGCATGAGATCCTGTTCTCGTCCCTTTTTGAGAATCTCTGCAGGACTTGCTCATTTTCGGATGAGCGCTCGGATTTCATCCGAAAAGTTAAGTACTTCATAGATACCAAGACGTCCCTTAAAACCAGTATATCCACAATGTTCGCACCCTCTTCCACGATGAAGGGTGAATCCATTTTTCTTGGCTTTTGAAACCGCTTCGATTCCTATGTCCTGCATCATCCATTTAATAACATCATTTTCTTCCGACGTTGCTTCGTATGATTCCGAACAGTGTGGACAAATTTTTCGAACCAATCGTTGTGCGATGATAATATCAATAGCTGATGCAAGAATATATGAAGGAAGTCCCATATTCGTCAGACGCTCAATAGTCTCAGAAGCACTTTTGGTATGAAGTGTCGAGAGAACAAGATGTCCAGTAAGTGACGCTTGTGCCGCAATATCGGCAGTTTCGAGGTCACGTATTTCCCCAATCATAATAACATCAGGATCTTGTCGCAAAAGCGCTTTAAGTCCACTTGCATAGGTATAATTATTTTTTTCATTTACCTCTGATTGCACCACTCCTTCAAGTTCGTATTCGATAGGATCTTCGAGAGTGATAACTTTCTTTTCCGGAGTATTGAGAGTGGAGAGAATGGAGTATAGTGTAGTGGTTTTACCACTTCCTGTCGGTCCAGTTACGAGAATCATTCCACTTTTTTTCTGGGTACTTTTTTCTATCTGACGTTTGGAAGTCCACATAAATCCGAGTTCACTCATCTGTGGGATAGAATTAGTAGAATCAAGTATTCGACATACGACATTTTCCCCAAGTTTTACGGGAAGTGTAGAAACACGAACGTCGATACGGTCACCGGATTCCTCGATACGATATTTTCCATCCTGTGGAATCTGTGTAAGATTCAGTTTCATATTGGATTTGTATTTGAGTCGTTCCAAAACAAGTTTGTACTCCGCTGGAGTAAGTTCGAATACTGTCACGAGATTTCCATCAACTCGGAGACGTACTGCTGTGGAAGAAGCTTTCACATCATAATGGATATCGGATCCTCCGAGAGAAAGGGACCCTTTGGTGATAAGTGTCAATGCCGAATCTGAATCCTGTTTCAGAAGAGCTTCTCGCACAAAACGCTCCAGTTCCTGAAATTTATCGGAATGGAATCAAGTATTTTCTTTTAAAAGTGTTTCCTTCATTTTTTTGAAGTCTTCTTCATTTTGAATCGACATAGAAGCAGTACTAGAGATTATAGTATATTTACAGGAATATAATACCATATTTCAATTGGTATTGCAAAAATATTAATATCATTATACTTATAGACAATTTGACATCCTATCTCCCTATATTAACCAGAGAAATCATGCCAATAACCGAATCTCAACTTATTATCCTCAGTATCTATACTGTTTTATTTGTTATAATTATTATTTTCTTTGAGATTCGTCTCAATTATATTCACAAACGCCATATAGAAAAAGTTTGGCCTATCGGGGAAGATGGACTCAATCTCATAGATCGAAAACTTAAATTTATCGTACGTGGTATCTTTGGGCTTTTATTTGCAATCTCCGTAGCGATTATTCTTACTATTTTATAATTCTTTCAATTATGGATATTCTTGCGGAAGAGAATTATACGATAATCACGAGACATTTCATCTATTTTCTCTACCTCGTGACGAAATTTCTTTTTCTTATTATCATAGCATGAGTACTTTTTCTATCGCTTCTGATTTACAAGAACGATTTCAGTGAACCAACTTCGGATATCGTCGGTTATGTGTTTTTTCCTGTTATATTTCTTTTGGTAAATTACGGATTTATCCAACTTATACTCGGAATAATACGTTACTATAACCATCTAGTAATCATTGTCCGCAATAAACTTATTATCATTAATAACTCCCTTATTCTTCAGGAAGATTTGGAGATTATGGATCTCTGAAAGGTTATGAAAATAGATGTGGAAGTTCATGGGCTTTTCCCGAGCATATTTGGTTATGGACATCTTATAATGGAACAACAAAAAGACGAAGTAAAAACAATACATTTTATACCGAAACCATATAAAGTATATCAAATACTTCGTGAAAATACGACATATACCAATCAATGATGACAAGAAATTCGTTTTTTCAAAAGCCGTTAGTCTGCGAGAGATTTTACATAATAAATTTGACTAAAAAATATGACTTTCGTGATGTATAATGAATCTTTCGAATGCGAAAACTGTCACAAGTCCGTTACTATCCATCCGGAATGATCTGCTCGAAATCATTGTCCATTCTGTCTCTATTCGAAACATGTGGATGATAAAAATCCTGGTGATCGGGCAAGCGAATGTCATGGAAAAATGCAACCGATAGGTATCGATTACCGAAAAAATAAAGGATATATGATAGAACATCGGTGTATGAAATGCAAGAAAATTATGCTCAATAAAGTTGCTCCTGATGATAATTTCTTAGATTTTATAAAACAACTCAATAAAGAACGGATTTAAAGAACCAATAAACATGCTCCAAAAATTCTTCCAAAAATATAATATCTCCTCCGAGGATGCTATTATTGTCGCGTGTTCCTGAGGACCAGATAGTATGTATCTGCTCTCGGAAACGATGAGAATACACCCGAAAAATCGAATCATCGTTGCTCATTTTAATCATTGTCTTCGTGGAGCAGAAAGCGACGGAGATGAAGAATTCCTCCGAGATTTCTGCGAGAAACATTTAATTATTTTCGAGAGTACTCAGGCAGATATTACAAAAATTGCTCAGGTAAATAAAAAGTGAATCGAAGAAACCGCTCGTATCGAGCGATATGCTTTTCTCGAACAAATACGAGAGAAATATAAAGATCTAAAGGAGCAGGAATCTCTTGAAAAATGACCACACGGACTCGATAAATCTTTTATAAGGTCCGGTGACATGTGAAGTTTGAGCGAAAAACAAGCATCGCAGTGAGACGTACGAGATAGTACGATGAACGAGGAAACGGAGTTTTGAGCTCAAACTTCACATTTTGCAGAGATTCCCATCTTAACTGCTCATCATCTGGATGACAGTATAGAAACACTTCTGTTTAATCTGATTCGTGGATCGAAAATCCATGGACTTATGGGGATTCCAGAACAAAATGGACATACTCTTCGTCCGTTTCTCGGTGTCTCAAAAACCGAAATCCTCCAAAAACTTACGGAAGAAAATATCTCTTTCAGGATTGATTCCACCAATTCCAATGATGTATATCTCCGCAACCATCTCCGACTCAATATCATCAGCGAATTCGAGCGAATCAATCCGGAATATCGGAAAAATCTGGCTTCTTTTATGAACTATATGTCGGAACTTGGAACTTTTATCGATGCTCAAGTGGAAATCTTTCTCCGAGGAGAATTATTTTTTCAGGTTGAAGATTTTCAGATTCTCTCGCCTTTTTTACAAAGAGAAATAGTTCGGTATCTCTATGAAAAAACCAATAATGGAACTATCGGACTCTCCGAATGAGGTATTGCCGAGATTATCCGATTCATCGGAGACAAAGGAAATTATACGAGGAAAGAACTCGGGAAACTCCGTTTAGAGAAAAGAAATTTCCGAGTATATTTTGATGAAAATAAAGAAAAATAATCTGTTGAAGCGAACAGGATTTTCATTTCGATGTTCATACGGCCTTGGAAATCTCCAATTTACCACTGGCTTCGTATGAACAAGAAATAAAAACCTGTTTGGTTCAAAAAAATACTTTTTATAAATTCTTGCGAATATGATCAATCTCATTTATCTCCATTCCATCGGATTTACCCAGAGAGCTCTTTCTCGTATATTTGAAGACTGTGAGAATTATGGAGATTTTTACGAGAAACTGAGTTATGAAAGCCTTATGAAACTTGGATTCAAAGAAGAGAGAATCCAGGCGATTCTCCAGAAAAAAGAAAAACTGGATACTGGGAAAATACACAAACTCGTGCAAGAACTCGGGGTCCAGATTATCACTGTTAAGAATCCGCTCTATCCTGAGCTTCTCAGAGAAATTCCAGTTCGTCCGTATTTTCTCTATGTTCGCGGAAAACTTCCAGCGAATACGAATCTCATATCGGTGGTCGGTTCCAGAAAAAGCACTTCCTATTCGCGAACCGTACTTTCAAACATCATACCAGAATTGGTCCGTTCGGGATATGGAATCGTTTCCGGAGGCGCTTATGGGGTCGATGCTCTCGCACACAAGATAACACTCGAAAACGGAGGATACACGCTTGCGGTTTTCGGGACCGGGATCGACCGGTGTTATCCGAGGGAAAATAAAGAACTCTTCCTTCAGATTCTCGCATCAGGATGAGCACTCGTATCGCCATTTCCGTTCGGAACGATACCGGAACAATTCAATTTCCCGATCCGCAACGAGATAGTCGCGGGTATTTCCCGAGGAACACTCGTTACAGAGGCGGCGGAAAAATCTGGAACACTTATTACTGCGAATCTCGCTCTCGACTTCGGACGGGATGTTTTCGCGATTCCTGGAGACATAGGAAAACCGACCAGTACTGGAACCAATATACTTATCCGCGATGGACAGGCGAAATTAACTCTTGGTGCAGCGGATATCCTTTCTGAGTACGAATCAATGACGATCGTAACAGAAAATTCGATTGCGAAAAATGCTCCGAAATTCCATGATTCCATGGAAGAATCCATGTATGAACTCTTGGGAAACGAGTCGCTCGATGCCTCGTCTATCGGAGAGAAACTCAGTATGGATATCGCTATTGTCGCCTGTAAACTTTCTGTAATGGAAGTACAAGGAACAATAGAAATGACTATTGACGGAAGTTATAAAGTGAGATAATATTCCATTTGCTTTTCGGATTATATGGATATAATGTTTATTCTATTTCGTCATATAAAAATATGAAAAAATATCTGTTCGCATTCTTCTTTTCTTTAATACTATTGCCAAGTGTTTTTGCAGCATCGAGCTTTTCTCATCCCGTACTTCAAAAGGTCTATGAACAGGTAAATCTCAGTATTACGCAGAAAACGGACAAAATTACTCTCGATGAAAATTCACGTGTGATTATCACACAAAAAAAAGAACAACTCGTAGGGATTCTTGTCGCTATCGATAATGCTGTAAAAAAACGTGACAAATGAACAATAATACTACAAGTGAAACTTTTCCGTGAAAAATACAAAGAAACAATAGATTATATTCAGAATATCGGAAACAATCCTCCCACTTGAGATATTACAAAAGTACAGATAAATATTGAAAATATTAAGATAACTGGAACACCGACTGAAATTACGTATTATGCAGATTTTTTTGAGTGAAGAAATACCTCCAATGGAAATGTTTTTTCGCAAGCATACTATTCTGCTGCTCGGTGCGATATTCCTTTCAATACACTTCTTCAAGTTGGGAAGGGGACATCTTCTATTATCGTCAAAGTGAACGACAGACCAAATTGTTCCAAATATCCGAATGTTACCGATCTGAGCAAAACCGCATTTGGAACTGTAGGAAAGCTTTCCAGTGGAAGATTACAATGAACATTCAATACTCTTGGAACCGTCTCCAAAAGTTATATAAAAGAAACTCTTCCGAGCGCGACTTTTGCAGATCTCTGAATCTCACTGTCGTCTCATATTCCGAATACTTATTTAAAAAACGAAACTTTTCATATCACCGGAAAAGAACTTCTCGGAAACGACTATATTATTCTGTATCTCAAATCCCCCTCCTGAAAAGAACTCACTCTCGGTGCGAAGAAACAATCGGATAATACTTTCGAATTTAACTCTTCTCTCGAAGAAATCGGTACATATCAAATGGTAATAGCTTCCTGACTGAGTTTCGATACAAGTACTTTTCTCAGTATCACTGTTTTAGATGATCATCTCTTTTCTGCCAAAGCTCTAGTTTCTCCTACCAAAACTCCGGAGAAATTAGAAAGTCTAGATGTGGAGCGCGTAGAGCTTCCGGATCTCACATCCGAATATCTCTTCCGTTTCTCTTCTCCGTCTTTTCATACTCTTACTATTAGTAATAGTAAAAAGACGGTTGTTTACAGAGGTTTTTCTACTATTTCTATAAAGAGTGATGCATTAAAATCTTTTGATTTAAACGAGAATGTTTCCGTAGAGGTGACTTCGGAAGAAAGTTCCACTCCTTTCTCTCATGATACTTTTACGAATCCCGTTGTGATTTTCAATAAGATTATGACTCTCACTCCTGGATATAAAGAAGAAAAAAACGAAAATATCACCGTAACAGAAGAAAATGGAAAACTTGTAATCCATGGATTAATCCCAGCCTGAAAACAGATAAAGAATGAGATTATGCTAACACTTCCAAATGGTAACGTAGAACAATATGTTTTTGATACTGTGAATATCGATACGGATGGATTTCTAAAACGCGACAAGGTTTTTGAAAAGATAATTCCTCTCGAAAAATCAGGATTATATCTCGTAGAGCTCAATTATGAGAACGGTTTTGCTGCATATAATGGACCGGTTATTTATGGGGATTATCTCCCGATTTTACCGAACGATTATGATAATATTCATAAAGATATCAGTAATTCCGATAGCTCTATCGTCGCAACAGAATCGCTCAAATTTGTAAATAATATCCGTTCGATTTCTGGTAAATCTGCTCTCTCACTCGATAGTAATCTCACTAATCTCGCTATTATAAAAGCAAATAATATGGCGATACATAATTCTCTCTCGCATACTGATTCTTATGGAGGTAAAATCAATGATACCGCAAAACGTAATAACATAAAGATTACTGGGAGTATCGGAGAAAATATTGCCGGAGGCAATATCAACTTCAGAGTGCTTCTTGTTGGTCTTGCGAATAGTGGAGGACATCGAGCAAATATGCTTGAATCCTGGACAAAAATAGGAATCGGCTATGCAGTAAAAAATGGGCAAGTATATTACGCCCAAGTATTCGGAGAATAGAAGTTTTAAATTTTAAGTGTACGATTTTTTATTTTATTTCTTTTCTTTTTTCTTATGAAACATACTTTTTATATCCCCGCTCTCATAGCTTTCGGGATTATGGTTTCTCAGGTTCAAGCAGCTGGTCTCATGGTTAACGGAGTAGATCTCGGATCTTGCAAAAGCTACTTCGACGGCTGTAATACATGTAGTGTAATGGAAAATGGACAAAGCGTCTGTACAAAAATGGCCTGTTTTGCGGCAGGTACTCCAAAATGTCTCGATACTCCGGCTACAAGCGAAACCGATACTCAACTGACCGATATGGAAAACAGCAAGTCTGTGAAAGATCTTACCACGGATTTCAAACTCAAAACTTTCAATAGTTGTGCCAATATGGAAAGTGTGATGAAGAATTTCATAAAAGATTATTATAAAGCTCATCCTTACAATGGCGGTGGATATAGGGGTGGTGGGCCTATTATGTTCGAGCAAGGTATGATGGATAAAGTTGCGGTTCCAAGCGTAACATCTTCCGATGCCGCACAAAATATTTCTGCACCGATTAGTGCGACTGATATTTCCAATACAAATCTGCAGGTTGCCGGAGTTGATGAATCAGAGCTTATCAAGACCGATGGAACCAATGTATATTTCTATAATAGTAAAGATCACACTATATATGTAGCAAAAGCTTTTCCTGCGACAGAACTTTCTATTATCAAGAAGATAAAGATTCCGAGCAGTTTCGCCGATCCGAAACTTTTCCTTTCAGGAAAGAAACTTGTTATTCTTTCGACCAAATACAATAATACCGATTATGGATTCCGTTATTGGTTCAACAGACAAGTTAAGACCGTTGTAGTTGTTTATGATATAAGCGATCTAAATAATCTCCGGATTGATCGATATTATGAAACAGATGGAAATATGAGCGAGTCCCGTATGATTGGGAAATATCTTTACATTCTTTCCAATTCCAGTTTCTCTTTTCCATATAATATATATTATGGACCAGAAGCAACTCTCGATGAGAGTAAATTCGATACCGATTTTATCGGATCTACCATCAAACCCCAAAAGATAGAACTCCGTAAAACAAATGTGGACAGTGAGAAAAACTTCTCTCAGAAAGGAAAACTTCTTCCTTATAATCTTACTCAGAAAGATAATGCAATCTGTTCGGATATAGAATATGTTCTTCCCGATACCGAGACGATGAAGAAATTCGATTTTACTCCAAGTCTCGTAACACTTTCTATTATCGACACGAGCGATGCGACAAAAGAAACGAAAACAAAAGTTCTTTTCGGAGATGTGAATCAGGTTCATATGAGTCTTTCGAGTCTCTATATCACTTCGAACCTCTATACCAGTTATGATTTCCGATGTGCTCCAGGGATGTACTGTATTATGCCGTATTATTATCAGGGACAAAATACCCTCATTCATAAACTCGCCATAAAAGACGATATGACTTCCTATACAGCGTCTACGATTGTACCAGGCTCTCCCCTCAATCAGTATTCTATGGATGAAGACAGTACAATCGGAAATTTCCGAATCGTTACCAGTCATAGTTATCCGAACCAATCAAGCGAACTTTTCGTGCTCGATCCACGCCTCCAAATCCTTGGAAAACTCTCGGATATTGGGAAAGATGAAAATTTCCAAAGTTCTCGATTTATCGGAAATCGGCTCTATCTCGTAACATTCAAACAGATTGATCCGCTCTTCACGATAGATTTGAGCGATGTGAAGAATCCGAAAATTCTCGGAGAATTGAAAATCCCAGGATATTCCACATATCTTCATCCGTATGATGCGACTCACCTCATAGGAATCGGGTACGATACCAAAACAAATCAATGGGGCGGAACGCAAAATGCTGGAGTCAAAATCGATCTCTATGATGTAGCGGACGTTGCCAATCCGAAACAACTTTCCACTCTCACACTCGGAGATGCTGGATCCAGTTCGGAAGTACTCCAGAATCCAAGACTCTTTACTTGGTACGCGAAAAAGAATCTCCTTTTTATGCCAGCAACTCTTATGACGAATGCGAACGATGTAAACGAACCATATCGTAACAAAAATGCTTGGCAAGGAACCATTGCTTTGAGTATCACTACAGGAAGCGGTGTACGAGAAGAAGCACGTATTACCCATATAGATTCAAGCGGAATGGAAACAAAACGAACGGAAGAATGTAAGCAATATGCAAAAGATTACAGTAAGCCAATTTGTCGAAAGATTATCGGTGGCTGAGAATATTGTACCAATCCTTCTCAAATGTATGTTCCATCTTACTGTTATATCGATTCCCCAATAGGAGAGTATTTTGCTAATCAACTTTGGAATTTTTCAAACGATTTTATTGTTCGAAATCTCTATCTCGATAATACTCTCATTACTGTCAGTAACAATGCCATTCAAGCGAATGACATAGCACAAGATTATTCGAAAATAGGAAAAGTAGAGATGAAATAGATTCATCTCTATAACACTAAAAAATCCGCTCTAAGCGGATTTTTTAGTACGAATCTATTTCTTTATATATCGCGTCGGGTTATGACCCGATTTCGTCCATTATGTTTTGCAAAATACAGACATGTATCTGCGAGCTTGGATATCTTTTCTGGAGTGTAATTATATGTATCTCCCGCTTTGTAACCAGCCACTCCTACACTGATTGTAAACTTTATATTTTCCTTTCCAGAAACAGTATTTGTTTTTTCAATTTCCATACGAAATTTTTCCAATATATTTTTCATAGTATCAGTATCGATATCACGTCAAATCAGAACGAATTCTTCTCATCCATATCGAAATACAGACATTTTTTCATTTGAAAGAGTATTCAGTAAGCTTCACATTTTCCCGAGAACATCATCCCCAATAGCATGTCCGTATGTATCATTGATATTCTTGAAATGATCGATATCAATCATCGCTAAAGATATTTCTTTTAAATCTCCTTGGTTTATAAGAGCATAACACTCCTTGAGTTCGTTATCAAAACATCTTCTATTAGATATTCCGGTCAATGCATCTTTTTTCGATGCTTCAATTAAATCGGAAACATCTACCATAAAAGCAATAATATCCGTAATCTCACCATGATCATTCCATATGGTTGTCGCTTGGAGTTTGATAGGAAGAAGTGTTCCATTTTTCTTTTTTAAACTCACATCATATGTTCTGTGTTCTGTGGTTTTGATCATACCTGCTTGTCTTTCCATTACTTTTCTACTTTCCGTATCGAAAAAATCATAGATAGATCGCCCTATGATTTCATCTTTATCATAGCCAACCATAGTACAAAAAGAATCATTAATATCCTGAATCTCAAGTTTTTCATTAATTACCCAAAATAATTGTGATGTAGAATTGAGAATTTTATGGAGTCTATTTCTCGAATCTGCCATATCTTTTTCTAGTTCTTTGAGTGCTGTAACGTCGAATTTTACTGCTATAAATGTATCGTATTCACCATTTTTTCCGAGAATCGGAGTAATAGTCGTGTGAACATAGTAAAACCCATCGATATCCATTCGAGGACTTTTTATAACCCCTTGCCAAACCTGTCCAGAAAGAATTGTATCCCACATATCTTTCCAGAATTCAGGAGGATGATATTTACCTCCACCAAGTTCTTTTATATTTTTTCCGAGAAGATTCCGAGTATCTCATGAAACTTTTTCATAGATATCATTTATATGAAGAATAACCCCGTCTTTATTAACACGTTGAACTACTGCAGTATTATTCAATGCCTTTAAAATTTTTAATTCTTCACCACAGTAGGAAAGTTGTTTTTGCATCCATGACATAATCTTAACGTCCGTAATATCCGTAGACGTTTCTGTAACATAGTCGACCATCTGTTGCATATCCAGGATATTCTGGGTCTGCATGGAGTATTTTCTGCGAAAAAAACGTATTCCAAGAGCAATCTCACGAATCTCTTCCCGGACCTTTTTCTCTTTGGAATAAAGTGTTCCGTCTTTAACCATATCAAAAGCCTCGAGATACTGCCCCCGAGAATACTTTTCGATATCTCATAATTGAAGTCCCATAAGTAGATAGCTACTTGCTAAATCACTATATTATATTAAAATACAATATTTTGCAAAAAGAAAAGAGAGTCTTGTATGTTTTTATGGCATAATAGACAAAAGTGGGGTGTTTTTTTACTCAGATTTACCATCTCTCCAAAGAAGACTCAGTGCCAAACTGAGTCTTCTTTCTTTTGAGAGTCATCGA